>JBJMMQ010000227.1:0-6754 GCA_045804705.1 Chloroflexota bacterium | reverse complement strand
AGGTGCCGCCTTTCTCGCCCGCCTCGCGCGCCAGCGTGAGCATCGGGAACGTCTCCAGGTCGGGATCGTGGAACTCGAGCGTGAGCGACGTCAGATCGAGCGGCTCGAGCGGCGTCGCGGCGCGCTCGGGATACGTGAGCGCGTAGGAGATCGGCGCGCGCATGTCGGGGTAACCGAGGTGCGCGAGGGCGGCGCCGTCGCGAAAGCGGACGAGTGAGTGCACGATCGACGTCGGCTGGAGGACGACCTCGATGCGCTCGTACGGGATGTCGAACAGGAAGTGCGCCTCGATCAGCTCGAGCCCCTTGTTCGCGAGCGTCGCCGAGTCGATCGTGATCTTCGCGCCCATCGTCCAGGTCGGATGACGGAGCGCCTCCGACGGCGTGACACCCGCGATCTCTTCCGCGGTCGCGTCTAGGAAGGGACCACCGGACGCCGTCAGGACAAGACTCGCGACACTCGACATGTCTTCGCCGACGAGGCACTGCCAGATCGCCGAGTGCTCCGAATCGATGGGTCGGAGCCACGCGAGAGCGTTCGCATACGGTCCGTCCGGGTCGGATGCCGCGCTCGCGGCAGCGAGCTTGTGTGCCAGCGGCATCACCAGATGCCCGCCGGTGACGAGCGTCTCCTTGTTCGCGGTCGCGACGATCTTCCCGGCACGCAGCGCCGCCAGGACCGGCCGGAGGCTGACGACGCCGCCCGTGGCAACGATGACAAGGTCGACATCGTCTCGGGTGGCCAGCGTCTCGAGCGCGTCCGCGCCACCGACGCGCTCGGTTCCGTTCGGCAGGTCGAGGGCCGATGGGGCACTCTCGTCGGCCAGCGCGACGGCGGCCGGGCGGAAGCGTGCCGCCTGCTCGGAGAGGAGCGACGCGTTCGATCCCGTCGCCAGCGCGGTCACGCGGAAGGCATCAGCGTGCGCCTCCAGGACATCGACGGTCTGCCGTCCGATCGATCCGGTCGAACCGAGGAGCGCGACCCGAAGCGGACCGCTCTCCCCTCCCCGCTTCACTTCAGCGAAGGAGGGCGATGACATAGAGCGTCACGACGGGGGCTGCGAACACGAACGAATCGACACGGTCGAGCATGCCGCCGTGGCCCGGGATGAGCGTGCCCGAATCCTTCGCGCCCGCCGCACGCTTGATGACCGACTCGGCGAGATCGCCGGATTGGGCGGCAAGGGCTGTCAGCGGGCCCAGAAGAAGCGCGTGAAGCGGGTTCTGCCCAAGCCCCCACAAGAGGAGGGCGACGACGACGCTCGTGGCGACCACGCCACCGACGAGCCCCTCGATCGTCTTTGCCGGTGAGATATGGGTCAGGAAGTGGGTCCGGCCGATGCTCTTGCCGACGAGATAGGCACCCGTGTCATACGACCAGACCGCCAGCACGAGGAGCAGCACCCAGCCTCGTTCCGCACCGAGCGCATGAAGCGGCGCATCGTCGGGGACGAGAGGAGCAGCGTGGCCAAGGCGGATGATGAAAGAGAGCAACGCCACGTAGAGCGCCCCGAACACGGTCGCCATCCACGCCTGGAGGCCGTCGTGCGGGTCGATCCGCGTGAACGACGCGACTGCGGCGAGGACGATGCCGATCGCGACCAGCAGCAGTCCGCTCCCCTCGAGGACATCGGGGAACGCTGCCTCGAGCACCACGAACAGGGCCAGGACCGTGCCAAGGACCGCGAACCCCTCATGACCGGCGGATCGGAGGAGGCGGAAAGCCTCGATCGCGGCGAAGACCGTGATGATCGCCACGGCCGCGGCGAGGACCACGCCTCCGAAGAACAGGACGACCAACAGCACGGGAACGAGCACGGCGGCAGTGATCCCTCGCTGGCGCATGGTCCTTCCTTCCTGGGTGACGGTTCGTCAGCGGCCGAAACGGCGGTGACGGCTGGCGAACTCGAGGAGGGCGGCATCGAACGCATCCGGGCCGAAGTCTGGCCAGAGCGTCTCACACGAATAGAACTCGGCGTACGCCGATTGCCAGATGAGGAAGTTCGAGAGGCGCTGCTCGCCACCGGTTCGGATGACGAGGTCCGGATCCGGGAGGCCGACCGTGTACAGAGCCGAGCCGATGCTGGCCTCATCGATGTCGTCGGCCGCGGTCCCGTTCGCCACGAGCGTCCGGAATGCATCGACCAACTCCGTCCGTCCCGCGTAGTTGAAGGCGATGTTCAGGAGCAGTCGGTCGCCATCAGCGGTCGCGCCGAGGGCGTCGGCGATCGACGCCCGTGTATCGACGGGCAACTCGTCGAGCCTGCCAAGGAGCCGGATGCGGACGCCCTGGGCACGCAGCTCGTCGGTCTCGCTGCGGATCGCGGCCTCGAGGAGCCCGAACAGGCCGGTGACCTCCTCGTCCGTCCGTGCCCAGTTCTCGCGACTGAACGCGTAGAGGGTGAGGACGGGAACGCCGCGGGTGACGGCGTGGCGGAGGAGGCCGCGGATCGCCTCGACACCGGCGGCGTGTCCGTCGAGCTCGGGCAGGTCGCGGAGGCGAGCCCAGCGCCGATTGCCATCCATGATGATCGCGACGTGGCGGGGAAGCTCGTCGGGCGCGACGAACGGGGTCTCGGGCGTCTCCTCATGCGCCGCAGGCGGCGCATCGGTCGGCCGGGCCAGGTGTGCTCGGGCCACTAGACCTCGAGGACCTCCTGTTCCTTGGCCGCGCCCAGGCGATCCACGTCGGCGATGTGCCGGTCGGTCGTGCGCTGGAGGGTCTCGAGCTGACGATGCGCCTCGTCGGTGCCGACCGACCCGTCGCGCTCTTCCTTCTTGAGCCCGTCGGCGGCGTCCCGGCGCAGGTTCCGGATCTCGACCTTGGCCTCTTCCATGCGCTTGTGGACGACTCGGACGAGGTCCTTGCGACGCTCTTCGGTGAGCGGCGGGATGTTCAGTCGGACGACGGTCCCGTCGACGTTCGGCATGAGGCCGATGTCGCTCTTGGTGATGGCCTTCTCGATGGCGCCGAGGACGCCCCGATCCCACGGCTGGATCACGATCTGGTGCGGCTCGGGGACGCTGATGCCCGCGAGCTGGTTGAGCGGCGTCGACGTGCCGTAGTACTCGACGTGGATCCGCTCGACGAGCGACGTCGAGGCTCTGCCAGTCCGGATGCCGCCGAAGTCACGCTCCATGGCCTCGACGGCGCGCGCCATCTTCTGGTCGGCGTCCGTGATGATCTCCGTGCTCATGTTCGTGCACCTCCGGCATCGGCCGAGGCGCCCGTGGCGCCCGAGATGAGGGTCCCGACCGGCTCACCCGCGGCGACGCGGGTGATGTTGTCCGGTCGATTGAGGTCGAAGACGACGATGGGAAGGTCGTTCTCCATGCACAGGCTGACCGCGGTGGCATCGAGCACCTTGAGCTGATCCCGGAGCAGGTCCGCGTAGCCGAGCTGAGCGTAACGCCGCGCATCGGGGTGCGCCATCGGGTCTTTGTCGTACACGCCGTCGACCTTGGTCGCCTTGAGCAGAACTTCAGCGTTGATCTCGACGGCCCGAAGGGCGGCCGCGGTGTCCGTGGTGAAGTACGGGTTTCCGGTGCCCGCCACGAACAGGGCGACGCGGCCCTTCTCGAGGTGGCGGATGGCGCGGCGGCGGATGTAAGGCTCGGCCACCTCGTTCATCGCAATGGCCGTCATGACGCGGGTCGGCACGCCGGCCCGCTCGAGCGCGTCCTGGAGCGCGAGGCCGTTCATGACGGTCGCGAGCATCCCGATGTAGTCGCCTGTCGCGCGGTCCATCCCCCTGGCAGATGCCGCCAGACCGCGGAAGATGTTCCCACCGCCGACGACGATGCCGACCTGGACGCCGAGCCCATGGATCTCAGCGACCTGCCGCGCGATGAAGGCGCAGACGGCCGGGTCGACGCCGTACTGGCGGTCCCCGAGGAGGGCCTCGCCGGAGAGCTTGAGGAGGATCCGTTTGTAACGCAGGGAACCGTCGTTCCCAGGCGCCGGGTCGGTCACAGCTCCTCCCCGAGCGCGTACCGGGTGAACCTGCGGACGCGGATGTTCTCGCCGATGGTCGAGATCTTCTCGGTGATGAGCTCGCGGACGGTCCGCTCCTCGTCACGGAACGGCTGATCGAGCAGGCAGACCTGCGAGTACCACTTCTTGAGCTGGCCCTCGACGATCTGCGGCCGGATGTTCTCGGGCTTCTTCTGGACGGATTCGTCGGCGAGGAGCTCCGCCTGCTTCGCCGCAAGCTCGTCGGCCGGGATGTGCTCCGCGTCGACGTAGATCGGAGCAAGTCCGGCGACCTGGACCGCGAGATCGCGGACCAGCTTCTGGAACTCGTCGGTCCGGGCCACGAAGTCGGTCTCGCAGTTGACCTCGATGAGGACGCCGACGCGCCCGCCCGTATGGATATAGCTCGAGACGAGGCCCTCGCGGGCGTCCCGGTCGGCCTTCTTGGCTGCCGCTGCGAGACCCTTGTCGCGCAGGATGAGGGAGGCCTTGTCGAGGTCGCCGTCCGACTCGGTCAACGCGCGCTTGCAATCCATGAACCCGGCGCCCGTTCGTTCGCGCAGTTCCTTGACGAGCTCCGCCGAGATGTCCGCCATGCCTGTTCGTTCTCCTGTCTGACGGCGGCCCGAGTCGGACCGCCGGTGTGTGGTGTCGTCGTGTGGTCGCCGGCCGCTCTGGCCGGCAGGGATCAGCCGGCTGCTGCCGGGGTGTCGTCGTCCTTCTCGGCCGCTTCCCGGGCGAGCTCGGCGGCGATCTCCTCGGGTGTCGCCTCAGCGGGCGCCTCGGTCACGGCTGCCTCGGCCCTGGCGACGCGGTCGCCGGGAAGGAGGTCGTCGTCGTCGGCGTCCGGCTCGAACGACAGCGCGGCACCGCCGGCGAGGGCGGCGACGAGCTCATCGGTCGCACCCGCGACCTCTTCCTCGGTCTCGGGCATCGCCATCGCCTCGATCTGCTCGGGCTCGGTCGCGCTCCGTGCGGAGCGCTCGCGGGCACCCTCGATCGCGGCGTCAGCCACGAGCGTGCAGAGGAGCCGGATGGCGCGGATCGCATCGTCGTTGGCCGGGATGATGAAGTCGAGCTCGTCCGGGTCGACGTTGGTGTCGCCGGTCCCGACGACCGGGATCTCGAGCTTGTTCGCCTCGGTCACGCCGATCCGCTCGCGATGCGGGTCGACGATGAAGATCGCCCCCGGGAGGCGCTTCATCTTGCGCATGCCGCCGAGCGTGCCCTGGAGCTTGTTCATCTCCTCGGTCAGCTTGGCCGCTTCCTTCTTGGTCATCCGCTCGAAATCGCCGTTCGCCTGACGTGCCTCGAGCTGCTCCAGCAGACCGATGCGCTTCTTGATCGTGACGAAGTTGGTGAGCATGCCGCCGAGCCAACGCTTGTTGACGTAGGGCTGGTTCGCGCGGGTCGCCTCCTGGGCGACGGGCTCCTGGGCCTGCTTCTTGGTGCCGACGAAGAGGACCTGGTCGCCACGCGCGACGGTTTCGCGGACGAATTCAAGGGCGACATCGAGACGCTGGACGGTCTGGGCCAGGTCGATGATGTGGATCCCGTTGCGCTCGGCGAAGATGTAGGGCTTCATCTTCGGGTTCCAGCGACGGGTCTGGTGGCCGAAGTGGACACCGGCCTCGAGAAGCTGGCGCATGGAAACGGACGGCACGGGTGCGACCTCCTGTCGGTTTTCTTCCTCCGCGGACCTCGTCGCCGGGGGCCGGTGGGCTCTCGCCCTGCCGGCACCGTCCCGGTCGGAACGGTCCGCGTGTGTGCTCCGCGCGTTCTCGCACGGGCGACTTCGTTGGCGGCTCGGGGTCAAGCCCCGGACCGGGCGGGAGTGTAGCACGGGTCGCGTCGGATGCCCGGACGTGGGCCGTCCGATCACAGCCGTGCCACCCCGCGCGTCCCTAGCCGCGATGAGCATGAAAGGGAGGCCATGGCTCGACGACACATCGGGGCGTACCTGGGAGCGATCGTCCTGGTCGGTGCGGCCTGCACGTCGGGTGCGTCGCTGACACCCAGTCTCCAGGCCGCCGCATCTCCGTCGTCGGTCGTGTCTACGACCCCGATTCCCGGCTCGAGCGCGACCGCGACCATCGTTCCAGCCATGACACCCGTGGCCACCATGGCGCCACCGCCCCCAGAGCTCGCGACAGTCACCCCTGTCGATGGCACCGATCTGCCGATCGCCGCCCGTCAAGGCGCCCCTGGTCTGGTGGCGTGCGGCCGCATCCGACCCACCACCCTCGAGGCGCTCTTGGCCGTGCCGACTGGTGCTGAAGAGCGGCAGGGCAAGGAGTACGACGTTCTGCGGGCGACGATCGAGCAATACGGCGATGACTCCGAGTTCAGGTTCCGCGGTCAAACCTTCCGTGAGTTCCGCCTCGACGCCGCGACCGTGGAGTTCCTGGGAACCAAGGGTCTTCCGGAAGGACCGTTCTCATCGATCAGTGTCGCGGCCCCCGCCGGCCGTTGGAAGTGGGCAGGGATGGACGGTGGATGCGTCCTGACGGGCCAGCCGGGGCCAGGATGGGGCTGGGTGAACTGGACGCTCGACGGAGCCTACGCTCCACCAACCGCGAAGACGCGCACGCTCCATCTGCTCGCGACCGACTACGAGTGCGTTGGCCGCACCCCGCTCCGTGGGCGGCTCGCACCCGCGTGGGTGTTCCTCGAGCCGGGACGAGTTCGTATCCAGCTGTTCTCGCAGCTCGTGGATGACGCGAAATGCCGGGATCAAAAGCCGACGAAGGTCACCGTGCGCCTGCCGGAGCCACTGGGAACT
>JBJMMQ010000226.1:0-4186 GCA_045804705.1 Chloroflexota bacterium | reverse complement strand
CGTCGCGATCCGGCGCAGAGGGATGGTCTTCGCCTCCTCGGCCGCCTTGTCCGCGGGGATCGAGGGCACGCCGTCCTTCACGGTCAGGATCTTCGTCGGCGCGATCGCGTTGACGAGGATCCCCGAGGGTCCCAGCTCCTTGGCCAGCGATGCGGACAGACCGACGATGGCCGCCTTGGCCGCGGCGTAGTGGGCGGACCGGGCGACGCCTGCGAGCCCCGATCTCGCGGCGATCGTGACGATCCGGCCCCAGCCGGCCGCCTGCATCCCGGGCACGACCGCACGACAGGCACGGAACGTCGCGCCCAGGGCGTCCTCGAGGGTCGACGCCCAGGCATCGTCGGAGATCTCCGTGAACCGCCCGGAGGCGTAGCCGGAAGTGGCGGTGACGAGCACGCCGACCGCGCCCAGCTCCGCCGTGATCCGCTCGATCATCGCGGTCGTTTGCTCGGTCGACCGGAGATCGGCACTCACGGCGATGGCCCGGCCGCCGTCCGCGACGATGCCCCCCGCGGCCTCCTCGGCGCGTGCCGCGCTCGGCGAACCAGCACGGTGATGCAGCGCGACGAGGGCGCCTTCCGCGGCGAAGGCCCGTCCGAGCGTCGGTCCGCTGCCGCCGCCTCCGCCCGTGATGAGCACGACCCGGTCGCGCAACCCGAGATCCATCGCTATGCCTCCGGTGCGTGCCTCGCCAGATGGGCGAAGAACTCGGCGCGTGTCCTGTCCTTCGTGCGGAACAGCCCGAGGACGTGTGACGTCGTCATGATCGTCCCGGGCTTCCGGACACCGCGCATGACCGCGCACAGGTGGGTCGCTTCCATGACGACGCCCACGCCCTGGGGCTCGAGGCGGTCCTGGAGGAATTCGGCGACCTGCTGCGTCAGCCGCTCCTGGATCTGGAGCCGGCGGGCGTACGTCTCGACGATCCGCGGGATCTTGGACAGACCGACGACCTTGCCGCGCGGGATATAGGCGACCGCGGCCGTCCCGAAGAACGGCAGGAGATGGTGCTCGCACAGCGAGTAGAAGGGGATGTCCTTGACGACGACCATCTCGCTGTAACCAACGTCGAAGATGGCCTCGTTGATGAGCCGATCGGGGTCGACGTGGTAGCCGGCGGTGAGCTCCGTGTACATCCGGTGCACGCGGTCTGGCGTCCCTGCGAGTCCTTCGCGGTCGGGCTCCTCGCCGATCTCGATCAGGATCTGGCGGACGGCCTCCTCGACCCGACCGTTGTCGTGGCGGTCGATCGTCGACCCTGTCCCCTCGATCAGTGCAGCCGGCCTCGTCGAGGTCTCGCCGATCTCGTTCTCGATCTCGTCGACGATGCGTCGGACGTTGCTGGGCAGATCGGGCTGGCTGGACACGCGAGCACTCCTTGGCAGGCCGCGATGGTACGTCGGCTGAGCCTACACTGCCCCGCATGGCGCACCCCCGAGTCGAGCAGTTGCGGTTCGCCCGAGCGGAGTGGCAACGAGGCCTCGAGGGTCTGACCGAGGAGGACGCGGTCCGGCGACTGCTGCCGATGAACTCGATCTCGTGGATGGCCGCGCACATGGCCTGGCACGAGCGGCTCATCTGGCTCCAACGGGCGCAGGGGCTCGCGGTCGAGCCCAGCCTCGACCTCGTCGCGACCGGCCGGCCGGCGACGACACCCGGTCTCGCCGAAACACAGGCGGCCTGGCACAGGGTCGTCGAGGCTGCCGACCGCTATCTCGAGGCGCTGACCACGGCCGATCTCGAAACGCCCCCCGCCTTCGACACGAGGGCCGTCGTCCCGGTCGTCGGCACGCAGCTGATGCTCATCACCTACCACTACTGGTCGCACATCGGCGAGGCGTCCGCCGTCCGGCAGATGCTCGGCCACACCGACCTGCCCGAATGGGTCGGCGATCTCAACGGATTCGCGCCGTACCGCCGCGAGCCCGACTGATCCCTTAGCCCGTCCGACCGCGCCGGCCCAGGTAGTCGAGCCAGAAAAGACGGGCGGCAACGGAACGGAATGGCCGCCACGCCTCGCCGAGGACCTCCATCTCGACCGCGTCAGGCCTGCGTTCGAGACGTTTGACCTCCGCGATCGAGGACGCGAGCGCGATGTCCCCGACGGGCCAGACGTCTGGCCGCCCGAGGACCATCAGGAGATAGATGGTCGACGTCCACGGGCCGATCCCGGGAAGCGCCTGGAGCGCCTCGTTGACAGTCACGTCGTCTGCTTGCTCGAGCCCGGTGAGATCGAGGCTCCCGTCCTCGACCGCTGCGGCCAGAGCGCGGCCGTAGCGCGCCTTCTGGCGGCTGAAGCCGATCCGGAGCAGGTCCCCGTCCGTAAGCGCCAGGAATGCCGCGGGCGTCAGCGGATCGACGGCTGCCCGAAGGCGATCGAAAGCGGCCTGCGCCGATGACAGCGACACCTGCTGCTCGAGGATGATGTGAAGGAGCGTCGCGAATCCCGGCCGTCTGTCCCACAGCGGCGGGAGGCCGAAGCGCTCGACGATCCCGGCAAGGTCAGGGTCACGCGCCGATAGCTCCTGGACGGCGGCCGCCAGCGCCGTCTCGGTGAGCCTACCCGGCGACGGCGCCATGGTCGCCGAACCCAGCCGCTGGCAGCGGGTCGAATGGTCGCCCCTCGACCCCGCGCAGCCACGCACGCGCGTTCTCGCCCAGCGACGGCCGATGGTAGCCGCCCTCCTGGACGATGACCAGGCGACGCCCGAGCGCCGCCGTCCGGCGGCCGATCTCGTGGTACACGCCCGTGGTGAGGGCGAACGTGCCGATCGGATCGAGGCCATACGTGTCGAACCCGAGGGAGACGACGATGATCGACCCCGGCGTGTCGGCGATCGCCTCGAGCGCCCGGTCGACGGCGCCAAGATAGCCCTCGTCGGTCGTGCCGGCGGGCAGCGGGATGTTGAGGTTCTCCCCTGCCCCATCGCCCTCGCCGGTCTCGTCGCCGCGGCCGAGGAAATAGGGGTAGTCACTGTCTGGGTCGGCGTGGATCGAGACGTAGCGGACGTCTCCGCGGCGCCAGAAGATCTGCTGCGTGCCGTTGCCGTGGTGATAGTCGACGTCGAGAATCGCGACGCGTTCGCCGGTCGCCCGGACGATCGCCTCGGCGGCGATCGCGGCGTTGTTGAAGAAGCAGTAACCGCCCGCCATCGATCGCGCAGCGTGGTGGCCGGGCGGGCGGCACAGGCCGTAGGCCGCATGTTCACCGGCCAGGATGAGATCCACGCTCGTCAAGGCCACGTCGACCGCGGCCCGTGCCGCTCCGTACGTTCCCTCGACGAGCGGATTCGACGTGTCCAGGCCCCACCAGCCGACTCGACCCGCGACCGACGTCGGCTCTGGCTGGCCGCGGGCGAGTTCCGGACTCATGCCCTCGAACATCCGGAACGTGGGATACGTGTCGGCGACGAGATAGGACCGGTCGATGCGTTCCCGCTCGAGGGCCGGCCAGGCCTCGGCAAGGAACCGGACGAGACCGGGATCGTGAACCGCGGTGATCGGGTCCTCGCCGTGGTCCGTCGGCTCGTGGAACGTGTATCCGCCGTCACGCTCCAGCGCTGACCGAATGATCTCCGCCCGTTCGGCGACCTCGTGGGCCGGGATTGGCTGCCCTAGGTACGTCTCCTGGCTGACGTCGTGGGCCAGGTGCGCGGGGCTGTAGACGACCTGCACGATTCCTCCTGCTCGTGATCCTAGTCGTCGAGGATCGCCGCCGCGACCTCGTCGGGCCGATAGCGCATCAGGTTGTGCCCGACGGCCGCCAGCTCACGGACCTCCATCCCGGATCCGCGCGGGGGCGGCCGCGTGGTCGCCGCGAGCGCAACGATCGGTGCGGTCACGCGTGGCAGGACGTCCACCGGGCGATAGCGGAACATCGCCTCGACCGACGCGACGAGTGCGTGGGGCCGCGTCGCCGGGACGACCTTGCCGGCGGCAGTCTCGACGACCGTAGCCCGCGCCGCGCGCTCCTGGTCGTCGTCCCAGGTTGCCGGATCGAACGCTCGACGATCGCGCAGGAACGCGCGCATCGACGACAGGACCTCGGGCGGTTCGTCGAGGCCGCGGAGGAACTCGTCGACGTCCATGTCGGCGGTCGCGGCGACGTCGGCCCAGCCACCGTCAACGAGCACGAGGCGTGCGCAACGGTCGCCGAGCGTCGCCGCGGCGAGCGCGGCGACGATTC
>JBJMMQ010000225.1:0-6098 GCA_045804705.1 Chloroflexota bacterium | reverse complement strand
CCCGCCGGGCGGTCATGGCACACCTGCTGACAGACGAGGCGTTCGCGCTCACCATCAGCCACTTCCGACGGCTCGGGCGGGCCGATGCATGGGGCTATTGGGTCGCGGCGATCGCGGTGACCTTCATCCCGTGGAACGTCGCGACGATCGCTGGGGTCGCGCTCGGCGCGCAGATCCCCGACCCAGCGCGCCTCGGCATCGACATCATCTTCCCGGCCGCCATGATCGGCCTCGCTGTCGGGCTCATCACGGGACGACGTGAGCTCGTGGCCGCCATCGTCGGGGCAGGTGTCGCGGTCGCCGTCGCACTGGCGTCCAGCCCGTCGATCGGGATCGTCGCGGGTGGCGTCATCGGGCCGATGGTCGGGCTCCTCGTTCCCGCCGGCGCCGTCGATGATGGCACCCGGATCGGCAGTCCTGGGTCCGCCGCACGATATTCCATGCCCGGGGCGCCGCGCGAGGGAGGCGACGAGTCGCCGCCGCCATCGACTCGAGCGGACCGATGACGACCGATCTCGTCGTGCTGTCCGTCCTGATGTTCGTCGTCACCTACCCGAGTCGCGCGCTCGGACTGCTCACGCCAGGTGTCGAGCGGCTGCCGAAGATCATCCTCGACTACCTGCAGCTGGTGGGCCCGGCGGTCCTGACCGCCCTCGCCGCGGTCAGCGTCATGGTCGTGGTCTCGGACGACGACGTTCCGTCGTTCCACATCGGGATCGAGTGGGTCGCCGTGTTCGTGTGCCTCGCGATCGTGGCGCGCAAGGGCAACCTCTTCGTGGGCTTGATCGCCGCAGTCGGCATCGTCGTCGTCGCCCGGGCGATGGGCTGGGCCGAGATCCCGGCCTGAGATCGGACAGGTCCGCGCGGATCAGCCGCGACGCGCCTCGGCTTCGATCTCGATCAGGGCCGTCGACTCGATCAAGGCGCTGATCCCGACCAGGGTCGCGGCCGGCCGGATCTCGCCGAACACCTCGCCGTGGACGGCGATCACCTCCGCAGAGCGCGTCATGTCGGTCACGAACATACGTGTCCGGACGACGTCCGCCAGCGCGAACCCGGCCTCGCCGAGCGCACGCTCGATGATCTCGAGGACGGCCCGCGTCTGTGACCCGATGTCGCCGGGATGGGCGGATGTGCCGTCAGGCCCGGCGTCCGTGGTGCCCGCGACCCAGCAGGAATCGCCCACGACGATCGCCCGGCTGTAGCCTGCCGAGGCCTCCCATGGACCGCCCGACGAGATCCGCCGTCGGTCCGTCATGCGTCCGCGAGGGCCGGTCGTCGTTCGCTCGGCATCTCGCGCCAGGCGAGGATCTCGGGGTCAGCGGCGATCGTCAGCAGGAGCCCTGCGAGGAGCGTGGTCCGGGGCACGACCGAGTCCAGGTCGAGGTACTCGGCCGGCGCGTGGTCGTTGCCGCCGATCGGACCGAGACCGTCGAGGCTCGGGACGCCGAGACCCGCTGTCGTGTTCGCGTCGGAGGCGCCACCGGTGGACGTGTCCGCGACCTCGAAGCCGAGGGCGGCTGCGACCGAGCGAGCATGCTCGACCAGGCGCCCGCTCCGCTCGAGCTTCTCCATCGGCCACCAGCGGGCCATCGGGGCGAATTCGACCGTGACGTCCGGGACGACGGTGGCCTCGGCGATCCGCCGGATCTCGTCCTCAGCAGTCTCGAGCGCGGCACGGGTCACGGCACGGACATCGACCTCGAGTGAGCACCGTTCGGCGACGACGTTCGGTCGCGTCCCGCCCGAGATGGCACCCACGTTGACCGTGACCCCCGGCCAGCGGCCGTTGAGCTCGTGGAGGTCCTCGACGATCCGGGCCGCCTCGAGGATCGCGCTGCGACCCTTCTCGGGCTCGACGCCGGCGTGCGCCGCTCGGCCATGGACGGTGATCCGGAGATCGAGGATGCCCTTGCGGGCCGAGACGATGTCGCCATTCGCGCGCGCACATTCGAGCACGAGCGTGACGTCCATCGTCGGCGCGATCGCCTCGATATGTGGGCTCGACGTCGGCGAGCCGATCTCCTCGTCCGGGTTGGCGATGAACACGAGGCGCTCGAAGGGCAGGCCGCCACGCTCGGTGACGATCGCCTTGAGCGCGTAGAGACCGGCGAGCAGTCCGGATTTCATGTCGGTGACGCCGGGGCCGTAGGCGATGCCCTCCTCCGTGCGGAACGGCCGCTCGGCCGCGGTCCCGGGGTCGAAGACGGTATCCATGTGGCCGATGAGCAGCGCACGCGGTCCGCCTGCCCGCCCCACGAACGTGCCGATGACCGTGGCACCGAGACGGCCGGCTGGGTCGGCGCGGGTCTCGACGGTCGCGCCGAGCCCCGTCAGGAACTCGGTCACCCAGCGGCCCACCGTGTCGACACCTTCGGGCGTGTACGACCCGCAATCGATGTTGACGAGGCGCTCGAGGTCGGCGAGATAGGCCGGCATGTCGGCGGCGATCGCCGCCCGGATCGCGTCGAGCTCGATCTCTGACGGGAGCGGCGGAGTCGGTGTCGTGAGGGTCATGACGGCGTCAGTCTAGCGAACGGTCGAACCCGCCCGAGACGGCTTGCTATCCTGCCCGGACCGTGCGCCTGGTCGAGACACGCCTCCTCGAAGGTCCGAACGTCTACCGGCTCGAGCCGGTGGTCAAGCTCGAGGTCGCCATCGGCCGGCGGCGGACCTGGTACGGCCAGCGCGATCCGGGCCGTCACGCGCTCGTTCGACTCGGTTCGAACGTGCCCGCGGCGGAACGGCCGGACGCCGTCGCCGCGATCGTCGCATGGGTCCGCCGGCTGCGGGCCGATCATGGCGAAGGCTCCGGCGGGATCGCCGTCCACCGCTCGTCGGACCCGGGTCACTGGATCATCACGTTCCCATGGACCGGCGCCGAACGAGCGCTGACCCTGACCGAGGCCGCCCAGGCACTCGCCGAGCGAGACGTTTCCCCGTCGCGGACCGCCCGACTCACCGGAGCCCAGGAACGCCTGCTCGCGCGGTGGACCGACCGGATCGAGGCGGCCCGCACCACACCTCCCGAGTGGCTACGCGACGCGGACCGGCGTATCCCGATCGTGTCGATCTCGGGGACGAACGGCAAGAGCACCGTGACACGGCTGATCACCCACGTCTTCGTCGTCGCCGGCCGGCACGTCGGGACGACCACATCGGACGGGGTCCTCGTCGACGAGCGGATGGTCGAGCCGGGCGACTGGACCGGGCCCGGAGGCGCGCATCAGATCCTCGCCCGCAGGGACATCGACCTCGCCGTGCTCGAGACGGCGCGCGGCGGCATGGTCCTCCGAGGCGTCGGCTACGAATCGAACGACGCGAGCGTGCTGACCAACGTCTCGTCCGATCATCTCGACCTGCAGGGCATCCACACGCTGCCCGAGCTCGCCGAGGTGAAGTCGACGATCTGCCGGATGACCCGCGCCGACGGGTGGGTCGTGCTCAACGCCGACGACGAGCTGGTCAGCGCCGTCGCGCGCCGCGTCCGCGCGAACGTGGCGTTCTTCTCCCTCGACGGCGATGCGTCCGCGGTCGTCCGGCGTCATCGCGAGCGCGGAGGACGCGCGTACCTGGTTCGCGATGGCGTCATCGTCGAGGCGAACGGCGCGACGGAGACCGAGATCATCGCGATCGGCGATGTGCCGATCACGATCGGCGGTCTTGCCCGACACAACGTCGCGAACGCGCTCGCGGCGGCCGGCGGCGCGCGCGGCCTGGGCGCCTCGATCGCGCAGGTTCGCGACGGTCTCGCGGCATTCGCGCCCGATGCTGCGCGATCGCCGGGCCGCCTGAACCTGTTCCGCCTCGGGGCGCGGGTCGTCATCGTCGACTTCGCCCACAACGAGGCCGGCGTGTCGGCGGTCCTCGACGTCGCGGAGGGCATCGCGGCCGGAGCGGCTGGCCGGGCGGCCCCGATCACAGCGATCATCGGCACGGCCGGGGACCGCCCGGACGACACGCTCCGTGGCATCGGCCGGATCGCGGCCGAACGGGCGCAGCGAGTCGCCATCAAACAGACCCTGAAGTACCTGCGCGGCCGGACGGCCGAGTCGATCGTCGGCGAGCTGATGGTCGGCGTCGTCGCCGGTGGCGTGTCGGCCACCGATGTCCCGATCTACGACTCGGAGACCGATGCCCTCCGCGCGGAGCTGAACGGCGCGGCCGGGGCCGGAGCGAACGGCGGCAAGGGTGACGCGTCGCGGGTCATCGTGCTGATGTGCCACGAGGACCGGACCGGGGTGTTCGAGCTGCTGGACAGGCTCGGTGCGCGGCCAGTCGACGTCGCATCGGAGCTGACGACGCTCGTGCCACGGCTGCAGAGCCGACCCAGGCGGGGTTGATTCGCGCGACTCCCCCACGCATCATCGACGCCAACGGCCGCCTGGCCGATGATGGCTCGGGAGGGAACCACCCATGGAGACGGTGATCGGCATCGTCCTCATCCTCGTCTCGCTGGGTCTGATCGCGGGCATCGTCCGAACGGTCCAGGCCAACGCACCAGGGCGCTGACGCTCCCGAGGTCCCCTAGCCCGCTCGACGCGGCCACCAGGCGACGACATCGAGGCGTTTCGCGAACGCGAGCCGCGGCTCGATGTCCGGCAGGCTGATGCCTGCCGCCGCCGCCATCGTGTCTCGGTCGATCTCGGCCTCGGCCGACTGCAGCGGCCAGCGCTCGTGCCGGATGGCAGTCCAACGGATCGTCCCGCCCGGGTCCGCCGCGTACAGCCCCATGCGGTCGGTCAGGAACGCGTCGAGCGACCCCGGTGCCGCCGGCTGGATGGGACCGGTCGGACGGTAGCGGGCATCGAAGGCGGCGGGCGAGCCGCGCGGGTCGATCCGCTCGGAGTGGTAGTCGACCCAGCTCGCCTTGACCTCCGACGACATCCGCGCGCGGTAGTAGGGAAGGTGGAACGCCGTCCGCGCGCCTTCGACGGCGAGGCGGCTGCCCGCATCGAGGCTGAGGAACCAGACGCCGCGCCGACCACGCCGCCGGACATACGTCCGGACGTTCAGCTCGGGAAATGCGCCTGGCCCGGGGATGGCCGGCAGGAACCGTGGAGCGACGTCCTCCATCCGGAACGGGACGACGCCGATCCACGCCTGGTCGTCGAACGTGTCGATCTCGAGTCCGGCGGGGACCAGCGGGCGGACAGCCTCGACCGGGACCGGCCAATGGGCGAACAGCAGATCCAGCCAGCGCATCCGCATGACCCACGGCTGGCCGCTCATCCCAGGGTCTGGCCCGTCAGCCCTCTGGAGCGACGAGCTCGCCCGGATCCGCGAACGCCGTTCCGCCGCGTGACGTGCCCGCCGCCGACATCGCCTCGCGGTAGACGTCGATCGCGTCATCGACGCAACAGACCACGAGGTCGCCCGGGATCGCCCGCCGGAGCGCTGCCCGGACGGCGGACATCTCCTCGAGCACCTTGTCTGCGCGTCCGACGCGGGCCGTCCCCGCGGCCTTGGCCTCGCGGACGCCCTCGATGACGTTGGCCGCGGTCTCCCCTGGGACCCGACCGCGAAGGTTGCGGTCCTCGCGCACGATGATCTCGTCGAAGGCCCCGGCCGCGATCGCGCCGTACTCGCGCTGGTCCTCGTCGCGCCGGTCACCCGGGATCCCGAGCACGCCGATCGCGCGGCCGGACCTCGTGCCGGTCGCGGCCGCTCCCACCCGGCCCGGACGCGTCGGCGCCTCGACCATCATCCGGTTCACGAAGTCGGCCAGCTGGCGCATGCCGTCGACGTTGTGGCAGTAGTCGATGACGACGCGGACGCCGCCCACGTCGAGCAGGTTGAGCCGTCCGGGCGCCTGGAAGAACGATGTCGAGAAGGTCCGCAGCCCCTGGCGGATGTCGTGGAGATGCGCGCCGGCGGCCCATGCCGCTGCTGCCGCCGCGAGGGCGTTCGCGACGTTCATCCGGGCACGCCCGCCGAACGTGGCCGGGATGAGGTGGGTGTAGAGCACCGGCATCGTCCTCGATCCGAGACGGAGCACGATGAGCTCGCCTTCTGCGGACGCCTCGAGCGTGAACGCAGCGCCACCGCGACTCGTGTGCCCGTCGACCCGGTCGAACCCGTCCTCACCCTTCGCGGTG
>JBJMMQ010000224.1:0-13072 GCA_045804705.1 Chloroflexota bacterium | reverse complement strand
CGAATACGAAAAGCTCTCGATCGGCGGACTCCCTCCTCCTCCCCGTCGATCGAACTCCGAAGCGGCGCCGTCTCCCACGGCGCCGCTTCCTCGTTCTCCGCGCGCCGCAACGAAGCGCTTGCGGGGATTCCGGTCCGCGCGCACGATCCCGATGTGTCATTCCTCGACTACCTGTCGCACATCGACTTCATCGCGGCGACGGTGGTCGGGGTCATGGTTGGGGTCGTTGCACTCGTCGCCAACCACTTCCTCCAGGTCAGTGCCGAGGACGTGCTCCAGAACATCCTGCCCGGCACGGGCCGGTGGCTGGGTCGGTCGGCGGTCGACTTCGCCCATGAAGGACCTGACGAACCGTGGTTCTGCCCGCGCTGCCGCTCGTTGAACCCGGGCAGTGCCGACGCGTGCTATCGAGGCTGCGGCCGACGTCGTCACCTGGTCGGCGGTGAAGAGGACCCTGATTCGCCCGGAGGTGGCTCGGGCGCGTGAGGCCGAGACCGGGTCAGTCGGGGAAGGCCTCCGGCCCGCGCTGGGCCAGCTCCGAGGCCTCACCAGCAACGTCCTCGGGCGGCAGCCAGCTGTACGGATAGGCGGCGTCGTCGAGGTCCATCGCTTGCCGGGTGATGGCGAGCGGGTTGAACGTGTCGACCATGACCGCCAGCTCCTCGGTGCCCTCCTTGCCGATCGATGCCTCAGCCGTGCCCGGATGCGGACCGTGGGGGATGCCCGCCGGATGAACCGTGAACGAGGAGATCTCGACGCCCCGACGGCTCATGAAGTTGCCCGCGACGTAGTAGATGACCTCATCGCTGTTGATGTTCGAGTGGTTGTACGGCGCCGGGATGGCGAGCGGGTGGTAGTCGAACTTGCGCGGCACGAAGGAGCAGACGACGAAGTTCCGGGCCGCGAACGTCTGGTGGACCGGCGGCGGCTGGTGGACGCGACCCGTGATCGGCTCGAAGTCGCCGATGTTGAAGGCATATGGCCAGAGGTAGCCGTCCCACCCGACGACGTCGAAGGGGTGATGCGTGTAGCTGTACGCCGTCAGCCGGTTGCGCATCTTGACGTGGACGCGGAACTCGCCCTCGTCGGTCCTCGCCGGGACTTCGTCGGGGAGCCGGATATCGCGCTGCGAGTAGGGCGAATGCTCGAGCAGCTGGCCGTAGTCGTTGCGGTAGCGCTTCGGCGGCTCGATCTCGGACGGGCACTCGAGATAGAGCATCCGCTGGTCGCTCCCCGCGTCGGGGACGAGCCGCCAGGTGGTGCCGATCGGCAGGACGAGGTAATCGCCGGGGCCGTAGCGGATCGGCCCGAAGACGGTGTCGAGAAGGCCTGCGCCCTCGTGGACGTACAGCATCTCGTCGGCTTCGCCGTTCCGGTAGAAGAGGGTCTCCGGCATCGCCTCGGCGGGTCGGACGACGCCCATCACGACGTCGTTGTTGAAGAAGAGTGGGATCCGCCCGGTGACCGCATCGCCGTGCGGCGACACCCCGGCCGCGTCGATGAGACGGTGATGGTGGTAACCGTCATCGGCCTCCTCGAGGCGGATCTCGGTCACCGGCTCGATCTTGTGCGTCCGCGTCGGTGGTGTGACGTGGTAGAGCAGCGAGCTTCGGCCGGTGAACCCCTCGACCCCGAACAGCTCCTCCGCGTAGAGCGAGCCGTCGGGCGCGCGGTGCTGCGTGTGGCGCTTCGGCGGGATGTTGCCGCGCGCGGCGTAGAACATGAACGACTGGCCTCCTCGGCTTCGAGGAGGCCAGTCTATGCGCGCCGGCGTTCGTCGGCCGGTGACGTCAGGGCGTCGGCAGCCGATCGAGGAAGCCGATCGAATCGATCACGGCCTGCTCGTCGGTCGGGGTGACACCGTCTCCCGCGAACCAGATGACGACCACATCACCATCGAGCTCCACGGCCCAGAACGACCGCGGCTGGCCGAGCGCCATCGTGTATTCGCCATCCTCCGCGGCGCTGGGTGGGTGGAAGGCCATGATCTCCCCGGCCGGACATTCGATCGCCGCATCCGACGTGACGGTCAGGTGCACCGCCGGCCTGCCGCCGATGGTTGCGTCAGCGGTCGTCACCGTCACGCCCGGCAGGCCGCGGATGTGGTCGACGATCGCGGCGGCTGTCGGCTCGATGGCCACGGGGTGCCTGCCTCCGGCGATCGCGCACGGAGCATCGAAGCCCATCGGGTTGCGCACGATCGTGAACTCGACGTCGGGCGCGCCCGTGCCGAAGGCCCGAAGGACCGGCCCGTCATTGGCGCCGCCCATCGCCCACTGTCGCGAGGGCAGCGTCGCGACGATCCACGGATCCAGGGGGATGACGCCGATGCCGCCGTCGGTGACGGCGCTGAGCGAGTGGACCCAAGTCCTTGACATCGCCGAGACACGATCGGTGCATGCGTCGTCGATCGCAGTGAGGGTCAGAAACTTCCCATCGCTCGATCGGGACCAGCGATACCGCCCGACCTGACCGTCCGTGCAGCCAACAGCCTCCGCCCCGGCGATCGACACGAGTCGGAGTTCATCTGCGGACGCTGCCCGCGAGGTGGACTTGAGAACGAGAGTCCCGTCTGCGGTCTGGATCCACGTATGCAGGCCATCCTGCCAGTCGACGGATAGCTGGATACGCTCATTCGCGCCGAAGAGGCCCGGGATCGCGGCGCCCGACATCGCCTGCCAGTCACCCAGGGTGCGTGGCGGTGCGGCGCCGAGGGCTTCGGATGCAGACGCCGACGGTGATGGATGGGGTGTCGAGACGGTCGTCGGTGACGGCAGCGGAGCTCCGACGTTGGATCGACCGCCCGGCGAGAAGAGGTAGACGGCGCCGCCGACGAGGAGCACACCGACGACGGCGGCCCCCGCGACGCGGGCGTAGATGGGCATGTTCGTGAACCTCCACGGGATCCGAAGAGCCCGTTCCTGTGGTGTCGTTTCGATGCGGAGGAGCGCAGCTTCGACAGCGCGCGATGGCGCCCTCGTCGGCCCGACCTCGATCCACGAGCGAGCCGCGCGTTCGAGCGAGCGGTCGTCGGTCATGCCAGTCGTCCTCCGTGGACCGCGGCTTCGGTCTCCGCGTCCGCCGCGAGGGCGTCACGGAGTCCGCGAGTCGCGTAGTGAAGTCGCGAGCGGGCCGTTCCCGCGGGGATCTCGAGCATCTCGGCGATCTCCACGAGCGGCAGCCCGAGGTAGTGGTGCAGGACGAACACCGCGCGCTGGTCAACCGGAACCCGGCGGAATGCCCGCTCCAGTTCATCGCGGTCGGCGATCGTGGCGGAACCATCCGGGCTGGTCGGCCCGTCGATGGGCAGGACCCGGACGTTGGCCGTCCATTGGCGTGCGCGCTGCGATTCGTCGTAGCAGGCATGGACGAGGATCCGGTGGATCCACGCTTCGAATCGATCGATCTCCCGCAGATGTGGCAACCGACGCCAGGCCAGGACGAGGGCGTTCTGCAGAGCGTCCTCGGCAAGTGCCGGGTCGCGCAGGATCCGCTGAGCCACCGCGTAGAGCGAGTCGCTGACCTGGTGCACCAGGACGGCGAACGCCTCACGGTCGCCCCGACGGGCCTGCTCGACGAGGTCTCGATCCACCACGATCTCCGGTGGGCCGCGACCCTCATGGCCGCGGACTACCCACTATGACGGTCGGGTCATCGGCGAACGTTCAGTGAGGGGGTCTGGCGTTCACGCCAACGTCACGCCGTGGGCGTACAGTCCCCGCCATGCCGGAATCTGATCCCGGGGCCGACATCCGCAAGGTCCTTCTCGGTGAACACAAGGGACTTTCGCGTTTCCGAAAGTCGTTCCGGAAGGTGCCCGCAGATCCTCGTTGCAAGTTGTGCCTGGCTCCGTTCGGCGGAGCGCCCGGGGCGGTCCTTCGCCACTTCGGGTTCGGACGCTTCCCAGGTAACCCCGCGATGTGCACCAACTGCATCCGCCAGTACAGCAAGCACGGCGCGATCGGAGCGGAGATCCCGATCAGCCTCCTGTTCGCTGACGTCCGTGGGTCCACTGGGATCGGTGAGCGGCTCAGCCCGACCGAGTTCCGGGCGTTCCTCACACACTTTTACGAGATCGGCTCCAAGGCGATCCTCGGCCACGACGGACTCGTCGACAAGCTCGTCGGCGACGAGATCATCGGGCTCTTCTTCGGTGGCGTGTCCGGGCCGCATCACGCCGCAGCCGCGATCGCCGCCGGTCGCGAGCTGATCGATCGCGTCGGCCGAGCAGACGCGACCCCTAGCGGCCCGATACCGCTCGGCGGCGGCGTCCACACGGGCGTTGCGTATGTCGGACCAACCGGACCGGTCGGGGCGGTCGACGACTTCACGGCCCTCGGCGACGTCGTCAATACGACGGCCCGCCTCGCCTCAGCCGCCGCGGCTGGCGAACTGCTCGTCAGCAGGGACGCGGCACGGGAAGCGGTGGCGCCGACGGCCGGTCTCGAACAGCGCACGCTCGAGGTGCGAGGGCGCGAGGCCACGATCGACGTGCTCGTCGTCCGCGCCGCCGGGTAAGAGACACGACGGCCTCAGCGACCGACTGCTTCGCTCCGTCGCTCCAGCAGCACGACGTCCCGCCAGCGGCCGCGGGGATCCTGGCCCATGCCGACCTGCACGCCGACCCGGCGGAACCCGACGCCTTCGTGCAGAGCGAGGCTGGCCTTGTTGTCGAGGAGGACGCCTGCAAGCAGCGTCCAGTAGCCAGCCGCCTCAGAGGCCGGGATGAGCGCCTCGAGGAGCGCACGACCGACGCCGCGGCCGCGGGCGTCCGATGCGACATAGACGCTCTCCCAGGCGACACCGCTGTAGACCTTGCGGGCCGAGTAGTGGCCGAGAGCCGTCCATCCGAGAACGGGTCCGCCGCGTCCACGGAGCGCGACGAGGCGACTTTCGAGGGGATGCGACCGGTCGAAATGGCTCCAGTCCGGCACGTGATGCTCGAGCGTCGCGTCGCCCGTCGCGATCCCCTCCGCGTAGATGCGCCGGACCGCCGGCCAATCGGCGGCGGTCATCGGCGCGATCACGACCTGCGATCCAGGATCCCTTGGCACGAGCTACCCCCTTGGAAGTAGGCATCGTATCGTCGGGGATCCCGACCGGGTCGTTCGTATGGCTACTTTGCGGACCCTGGGTCCAACTTCACGGACCGGAGGAGTTCCTTCCATGCCTCGAGGGGGAAGTGTCGATCGGTCTCGAAGGTTTCATTCCCCCATTCGAAGATGTACACGCGACCACCGGCTTCGACGAAAGCGTCGGCCGCGTTGCACTGCATCTGGAGGCGGCCGACCTTGTCGCCGATACGGATCTCGGGCCATCTGGACGGATCGCCGCCGTCACAGCCTGATGGGACGTGCCCCACGGAATCGGCGTGATACGCAGACAGGTAGTCGGCGAACGTTTGTTTGCCGAGACTCTGTGACGCCCCGCCGACGGCGGTGTCGGTTCCCGTGATGTCGATGCCGTCCATGACCTCGGATGGATTCCCGAGACCGTGCCACCGCTGTGTGGCCCTCGACGGCGTCCAGTCGGCAGCGGTCCCGATTGAAAAGCCGTTCGTCGGCGAGGTGAACCGACCATTCAGCCGCGGCATGCTCACGAGCGATGCCGGGAAGAGGCTGATCTTGTCGAGGAATGCGTCGAACGTGGCGCGATCGACATCACCGTCGAGCGTGAAGGCCCAGGCCGTCGTTCCATTGACGATGACGGCGTCGAATACCTTGCCGCCGGGCGCGATGGTGCCAGGCCACGCGTCGACTCCATCGAGATCGATGTACCCATCGGAGCCTGCGATCTTCACCGGCTCCCACGACGTCGGGACGCTGTCGCACTGACCGGCGTCCTTGTCCGTTCCGAGGCAATAGGCCTTGAACCACTGTGCGGCGGTCTCACCTGTGGCGAGCCTTTGGCCGGCCCCGGCGAACCGAGCGTCGGTCGTCTGGACCGCGTCGAGTGTCGAGTCGCCCCACCTGATCGTCGTCCCGGGCTGCCACGACTGAGTGGCGGGCAGCACGGTCCAACCGGCCGGGTGCCTGATGCCGTAGCCATGGCGCGGAGAGATGAAGGACGTATCGAACACGGGCAGCCCGGCCGGCGGCGCGATGGCCGCTGCGCTCGGCGTCGCTGATCGAGTCGGGGTGGGAGCGGTCCGACCGCCGCCGACGACCGCGACCCCAGCCAGAAGAAGGGCGCCGACGGCGATAAGAGCCGCGAGGCGTGCGGGCATGGTCATGGTAGGCAACCTCCACGGCGGGCGAGTCCCACGCCGTTGTCGGATCAGATGGATCTGATCGACGGCCGCATCGATGACGCGATCCGGAAGTTCCTCGGGACCCTCGGCCAGCCAGGCCATCGTGATCCGGTCGAAGTCGCTATCGGTGGTCATGCGAGACGCTCCGTCGAGTTGGCCGCGCGAGCATCGGCGTCGAGGGCCGCTCGGAGGGCCTGTGTCGCGTAGTGCAGGCGGGACTTGACCGTCCCGAGTGGCACGCCGAGCTCATCGGCGACCTCCGGGAGGGTCAGCCCCACGTAGTGATGCAGGACGAAGATCGCGCGCTGCTCCGGCGAGATCCGGCGGAAGGCACGCTCGAGGAGATCGCGGTCGATGACGCCCGCCGTGTCGTCGCGACCGGCCGGCCCATCGGTCGGCAGGACGCGGATGTTGGCGGACCAAGAGCGACGCCGCCGCGCCTCCGCGTAGCACGCGTTGACGAGGATGCGTCGCAACCAGGCATCGAAGCGGTCGTCGTCGTGCAACGTCGGCAGTTCGCGCCAGGCCGACATGAGGGTCTGCTGGACGGCGTCCTCGGCTCGATCGGCGTCGCGCAGGATCCTAAACGCGATGCCCATCAGCCGATCGCCGACCGCACGTGCGAGGTCCGCGAACGCTTCCTCATCCCCTCGTCGAGCCAGGTCCACGAGTGCTCGTTGCACTCGGTCCTCCTTCATCGCGTCCGACCTGGACGCTCGACCCCTATGAGCATCACGCTCTATGAATGGTTCGATCTTCCTCGGTCGGGCCAAGCGACGATTGGGTTACGAAGGGCGCCGAGGCGCTCGATGCTGAGGACGACCTCGTCACCGGGTTCCAGGTAGCGGCCGAGCGTCGTTTCCCCCACCTCGAGGAGGCAGCCCGTCCCGACCGTTCCGCTGCCGATGAGGTCGCCCGGCCGCAGGTGCGTGTCCGCCGAGGCGCGGGCGATCATCTCGCCGAACGAGAACTGAGCATCGGACCACACGCCGCGGCTCGTCTCAGTGCCGTTGACGGCCGCGGTCATGGCGAGGTCGTAGCCGGTCCCGCTGCGCGCGTCTTCGATCTCGTCCGGCGTCACCAACCACGGGCCGAACGAGCTCGCGAAGTCCTTGCCCTTGGCCGGCCCGAGCCGGACCACGGTCTCCTCGCGCTGAAGGTCACGTGCCGACCAATCGTTGAAGATCATGTAGCCGCCGATGGCCTCCTCTGCCCTGTCGGGTAGCAGGTCGAGTGCGGGAGTGTCGATGAGCGCCGCGACCTCGAGCTCGTAATCGAGCTCCTGGGATGCCGCGGGGCACCAGATCGGATCGTCTGGTCCGCGGATCTCGGACACGTTGCTGAAGTAGAAGATCGGCAGGCGGTACCAGGTCTCGGGGACCTCGCCGCCCCGGCGCTCCCACATCGTCCGGACATGGCCCTCGAAGGCGTAGAAGTCGCGCAGGGATGGAGGGCGGAGGACCGGCGGGCCGAAGGCAAGGTCGGCGGCGTGCAGGACTGCCGGATCGTCGTCATCACGTGGTTCGAATCCCGCGAGGAGGTCGCGCAGGGCTTCGACGCGGAGACCGGCCGCGAGGTGGTCGTCGAGAGTGGTGACCGGCCGGCGATGGACGCCGGAATCGTGCTCGAGCGCCGCGTTTCTGCGAATGGCGCGACGCCGCGCCTGTTCGAGGTCGATCCAGCGGTCCGGGTCGCCTTCCCCGCTGACGTCGACCGCCACCGCCAGTCGCCAGGGTGCTCCGGCTGGCGCGAATCGCTCGCGAACGTGTGCCACCTTCATGGCCGCGAGTCTATCGGTCGCGCTTCACGGTCCGTCGATCAAGCTGCCGGCCCGGCAGCGAGGCGCAGGTCCGCGACCATGCCCGCGAGAGCGGCCTCGCGGGCAACGCGGTCGCGGGAGCGCAGGACGGCCGACGGGTGGATCGTCGCCACGACGAGCGGCGCGAGCGGTGAGTCGAGCGGCCGTCCGTGGTCCCGGGTCACCCGGATGTCCTCACCGACCAGCGCCTGGGCCGCCGTCGCACCGAGCAGGACCAGAACCTCGGGCTTCACGAGCGCGAGCTCGGATTCGACCCATGGAAGGCACGCTCCCGTCTCGGCACGGTTCGGTCGTTCGTGCAGGCGACGTTTGCTTCCTGGCGCGGGCCGCCACTTGAAATGCTTGACGACATTGGTGATGAAAACGGCCTCGCGGTCGATGCCGGCCGCCTCGAGCGCCTCGTCCAGGATGCGTCCCGCGGGACCGACGAACGGCGCGCCCTCGAGGTCCTCGTTGTCGCCGGGTTGCTCGCCGACGAGCATCCAGCGGGCGGGCACCGGTCCCCGGCCGAACACGGTCTGCGTCGCCCGCGCCCACAGGTCACAGGCACGGCAACCGGCGGCGGCTCGCGCGGTCGCAGCGAAGTCCGTCTCGCCCTCAAGGACCGTTGCTAGGACGGCTTCAGGTCGTGGATGAGCGGCCGCTGACGCGTTCGTCACGAAGTCGATCGTGCACCCAACGGGCTTGCGACCGGACGAGTCAGGACTTCACCGGCCTTGCATGGACGCGCAGGCCGTGCCTATCCAGGCTTCATCACCATGAGCCAGACAAGGACGAGGAGTCCAAGCGCACCGACACCGGCGATCATGTCCGGGCGCCGAGAGTCGAGGTAGGCGGCGAGCCCCTCGGCGTCGATCGGCGCCTGGCCGTCCTTTCCGGTGAGGAGACCCCGGAGCTTGAGGTAATAACCGGAAGCCAGCGTGTACATCGCGACGAGGACGGCGACGAGCACGATGATCGAGCCCCAGACCCACGGCTTACCCCAGAGCCCGGCGTCAGTCGCCGCTGCGGCACCGCCGAGGATCAGCAGCAGCAGACCGACGTACGCCGCTCGCACCGCCTGCTGCGACATCACGAGATACCCGGAGACGACGGCGGGATCTCGCAGGGTCCTGATCTGCCAGCTGACGAACGCCGAGACGCCGTGGGCGAACACGAACAGGACGAGACCGATCAGGTGCGTATAGACGAACCACTGGTACATGTCGTCCCCTCCCTCCGAGGCCGCGACGTGAACGCTACCGAAGATACCGAACCGAAGAATGAACGGCTAGGGGGCACCGACGACCAGTAGATTCGAAGGCCGCTCACCGAGAGTGGCTCACAGGAGAGGGATCCGTGGATCGCGACCTCGTCGAGGCGGCAAGGAATGGGGATCGGGACGCGTACGTCGACCTGATCCGCGTTCGGACCGACCGGCTGTTCGCGATCGCCCAACGGATCCTGCGCGACATCGATCGGGCCGAGGACGCCCTCCAGGATGCGCTGGTGATCGCCTGGCGTGACCTGAAGGGCCTCCGCGATCCGGACCGATTCGATGCGTGGCTCCAACGCCTGTTGATCAATGTCTGCATCGCGCAGGCGACGCGCGAGCGTCGACGGACCGCGAACCTCCGAGTGCTGTCGGTCGATGACGGTCCCGCAGCACGTGATGATCTGCTCACCGTCGGCGACCGGGACCAGCTTGACCGCGGGTTCCGCCGCCTACCGCCCGACCAACGGGCGATCCTCGTGCTCCATCACTTCATGGGCTACCAGCCATCCGAGATCGCCGAAACGCTCGGCATCCCGCCCGGCACGGCACGCTCACGACTCCATCACGCACATCGCGCCATGCGGGCCGCCCTCGAGGCGGACGCGCGGGCCTCGGTCAAGGAAGGTCGACCGGCATGAACCAACCCCGCGACATCGAACGCCTTCTTGACCAGTGGTTCGCCGACGGATCGTCGGTCGCCCCTGACCGGGTCATCGACATCGTCGCCGATCGTATCGAGCGTCAACCACAGCGGCCGTCGTGGCGCCTCGACTGGAGGCACCTCACGATGAACACCACGTACAAGATCGCGGCGGCGATCGCGGCGATCGCCATCCTCGGTCTGATCGGGTGGAACCTGTTGCCGGGCGGGTCGACGGGCGTGGGCGGTCCTGCCCCCACGGCGGTCCCCGCGGCCACCCCTACGGCCAGCCCGTCGGCCGCGCCGTCGCCTTCCGCGTCGCCACTTGCCGTGTTTCCGACGTGGTTCAGGCCTGATGGCAACTCCACCGGAGCCGGGATCCTGGCTGCAGGCGGTCATGCGACAAAGGCCTTCACGCCCGCCTTCACCTTCAACGTGCCGGAGGGCTGGGTCGACAGCGGCGACGAGACCGACTTCTACGGGCTATTCCCGGACACGCCCGCCAATCAGGCCGAGTTCGCTCGTTCCGGAGAACTCTCCAACTCCATCTTCATGGGGCCACATGACAGCCCGTACTTTGTCTGCAAGACCGTCGAGAACAATCGCGGAACCGCAGCCGAGATGACCGCGGCCGCGGCAGCCAACAAAGCGCTTTCGGTGTCCGGCGTGCTCGATGTCGCGATCGGCGGCCTCACCGGCAAGCGTTTCGACGTCCGAGCCGATCCCAACTGGACGGGCACCTGCCCCGGGGACCCGCCGGGACTGGACCTGAAGGACGGGCGCAGTCGCGTGTTCCTACTCGACACTGCCGGAGGCCGCGTGATCGCGATCTTCGTCGGCTCGCTGCACGCGGCAGATCACGAGGCATTCGTCGCGCCAGCGACGCGGATAGTCGAGAGCTTCGACTTCACTCCATAGTCACAAGGTCACGCGGGCCGGAGCCTCGCTAGAGGTTCCCGCCCGCCTGAATCCAACGTTTTCGGCACCGGGGCTACCTAGACTGTCGGACGACGTTCCCGACGAACGTCATGAGAGGTAGCGACGGTGGCTCGCGACCGGGATCTCGTCGAGGCGGCGCAACGTGGTGACCAGGCGGCATTCGTCGACCTGGTCCGCTCCACGGGCGACCGCCTCTTTGCGCTCGGTTATCGGATCCTCCGGGATGTCGACCGAACCGAGGATGCCCTCCAGGACGCGCTGGTGATCGCCTGGCGCGACCTTCGCGGGCTCCGCGATCCGGATCGGTTCGATGCGTGGATCAACCGCGTCGTCACGAACGTCTGCATCTCGCACGCGACGCGCGAGCGTCGCCGCACGGTCAACCTCCGTGTGCTGCCGGTCGACGGACCGGCGGGGCCGGACGACCTGCTCGTGGTCGGTGAACGTGACCTCCTGGAGCGCGGCTTCCGCAGGTTGACGCCCGATGAACGAGCGATCCTCGTGCTTCACCACTACGCGGGCTACAGCCTCGTCGAGATCGCCGACGCCGTCGGCGCCCCAGCGGGGACCGTGCGCTCGCGACTCCACCATGCCCATCGCGCCATGCGCGCCGCGCTCGACGCCGAGGCCCGAACATCGACAGCCGGAGGCCGAACGGCATGACGGACGATCGAGACCTGTCCCTCATCCTCGACAGCTGGCTTTCGGACGGCCCGATCGAGATGCCAGACCGCGTCATCGGCGCGGTCGCCGTCGGTATCTCTCGGCAACGGCAACGACCCGCGTGGCGGCTCGACAGGAGACGGGACGTCATGAACACAAACGTGAAGATCGGAGCGGCTCTGATCGCCGTGCTCTCCATCGCCGTCGTCGGTTACAGCCTGCGCCCAGCCGGTTCCACGGCTGGTGGACCAACCCTGTCCGCAGGCCCGTCACCTGCTCCAACCGGGACGGCGAGCGCGTCCGGGCCGCCTTCCACGTCGCCGACAGCGGTGATCGGCGGGAATTTTGCAGGCGCGCTCGCTGCAGGCACCTACAGCACACGGCCGTTCAACACCGCGCCCGAGCTCATCGTGTCGATGACCGTTCCCGACGGCTGGAACGCGATCGGGAATTGGGCGCTCACGAATTCGAAAGGCACTAGGCCGCCGAACGGCACGGCCATCGGTTTCTTCACCGCAAGCAGCGTCTTCAGCGATCCGTGCAGGTGGGACCCGACTCACGGCGCCGTGTGGCCGATCCCTGGTGACGTCCGAGTCGGACCGACCGTCGACGACCTGGTCGCCGCCTTCACGGCACAGTCCACGTACGAGACGACCACCCCGATCGACGTCGCGGTCGGCGGCCACGCGGGCCGCCAATTCGAACTCCGCATGCCCGACGGCCTCGATCCGGCGTCGTGCGACGAGACCAACTACATCGCCTGGTCCGCGTATCCAGACGACAGCGGCCTCCACGCGCAGGGCCCCGGCCAGCGATGGCAGTTTCGGATCCTCGACGTCGATGGCAAGCGAGTCTTCGTCGTGTTGGGGACGTTCGCCGGCACGCCAGCGTCGGACCTTGCGGAGGCGGACGCGATCATCGACTCGATGACGTTCTCGCGCTGATCCCGCGGCGCGGGAGCCTCGCTAGAGGTTCCCGCGCTTCGCCTGTTCGCGTTCGATCGCTTCGAACAGGGCCTTGAAGTTACCGACGCCGAAACCGCGTGAGCCGTGCCGTTCGATGATCTCGAAGAAGAAGGTCGGGCGGTCCTGAACCGGACGCGTGAAGATCTGGAGGAGGAAGCCCTCCTCGTCGCGGTCCGCTTCGATGCCGAGCTCTTCGAGCGTGTCGATCGGCACTCCGACGTCGCCGACGCGGTCGGCGAGGCTCGCGTAGTACTCGTGCGGTAGCCCCAGGAACTCGACGCCGTTGTCGCGGAGCCTTCGCACGGTTCCGACGATGTCCTCGGTGCGCAGCGCGATGTGCTGGCAGCCCGGCGAGCGGTACCAGTCGAGGTATTCCTGGATCTGGCTCTTCTTCTTGCCCGCGGCCGGCTCGTTGATCGGGAACTTGACCCGGCCGTTGCCGTTGGTCATGACCTTCGACATCAGCGCGCTGTAGTCGGTGTGGATGACCTTGTCGTCGTAGTGGATCAGCTGGGCGAACCCGAGGACGTCCCGATAGAAC
>JBJMMQ010000223.1:0-18024 GCA_045804705.1 Chloroflexota bacterium | reverse complement strand
GAAGGCGCAGCAGACCGGCCAGAGCCCCAAGCAGATCAAGAGCCAGTACAAGGGCGCGAAGACGACCCAGACCGCCCGGCTGCTGACGATCCTGGTCGAGTTCAACCCCCACGCCAACGACGACTTCACCGGGACGATGGTGCCGGAGACGGTGTTCGAGAGCCGCGACTGCGTGCCCGGCACCGTGCAGAACGGGCCGGTCCACAACTCGATCCCGAACCCCGCCGACGCCTCGCACCCGGACAACAACTCGATGTGGGTGCCGAACTTCGACCAGCAGCACTACAACGACATGCTGTACACGAAGACCGGAATCACCGAGCGGGTGCGCACCGACCTGACCGGCCCCGACGGGCAGCCCGGATTCGACATCTCCGGCTACACGATGAAGAACATGTACGAGGAGATGTCCAAGGGCGCCTACACGGTGGACGGGTCCGCCACAGAGTGGGTCACCGTCCCGCATTCCGAGGCCTGGTACGGCGCTTCACGCTGCACCCTGGTCGACGGGAAGTGGCAGGCAGGCGCCATCCAGTCGATGAATGGCCACCCCGACAATCCGGACGGAGCAGGCGCGCTCGGCAAGGACGCGGTCGATGCGCTCGCCGCGGCCGAGCCGAACTTCCCGTGGGCCGACTACGACATCGAGGATCAGGGCGACGTCGACGGCGACGGCAACGTGCTCGAGCCGGACGGGATCGTCGACCACCTCGTTCTCGTCCACGCGGGCGAGGACAAGTCGGGTGGTGGCGGAGCCACCGGTGTGTACGCGATCTGGGCACATTCCTCGACGATCGTCGGTGGCTACACGGTCCCCGGCACGGATATCAAGGTCTCGAACTACATCGTCCAGCCCGAGGACTCCGGCGTCGGCGTGTTCGCCCACGAATACGGCCATGACCTGGGCCTTCCCGACCTGTACGACACATCGGGGAACGGCGAGTCAGCCGTGGACTTCTGGGACCTGATGAGCACGGGCTCCCACAGCGGTCCGATCTTCCAGTCCATGCCCATCCACATGGGTCTGTGGGACAAGTGGGTGCTCGGCTGGGCCGACCCGCTGATCCTCAGCCCGGGTGCCGACGCACGCGACGTCCAGCTCGGTCAGACGTCCCGAACCCCGCGCGGGACGAAGGACGGCATCAAGATCAACCTCCCCAGCAAGGTCATCACCCTTGCCGACCCGCACAGCGGCGCGAGCATGTGGTACTCGGGCGCCGACCAGAACTGGGCGGACGTCCGGCTCACTCGTGACATCTCCGTCCCGGACAGCGCCGACGCTCGGTTCAATCTCTGGGACAACTTCGTCATCGAGAAGGATTGGGACTTCGGCTTCATCGAGGTCTCGACCGATGGCGGCACGAACTGGACCGAGCAGACCGTTTACACCGGCGCGGACCAGCCCGTGACGACAGCGATCGATTACGGCGACCCGAACGGCCGGATGCACGATTACGGTGACAAGAAGTTCGGTCTGACAGGCAGCAGCGGCGGTTGGCGTCACGACTACGTGAAGCTCGATGCGTTCGCGGGCACGGACATCAAGCTTCGGCTGCGCTACGCCTCCGACGAGGCGTTCCTCGAGCGTGGCTGGTTCGCGGATGACTTCTCGGTCACCGACGGAGCCACGACGATCTGGAGCGACGACGCCGAGACCGATGGCGACTGGACTGGCACGGTCGAGTCCTTCACGGACACGACGGGCGCCGGATGGCATCGGGACTCCGGCACCTCCGTCCGGACCCAGTACTACCTCGCCGAGTGGCGGAACTTCGACGGCTTCGACAAGGGTCTGCAGTACACGTACGACTCGACCTATCTCCACGACGCGTGGAAGGTCGAGAAGATCAAGTACAACGCCCCCGGCATGCTCGTCTGGTACCGCGACACGACGTATGGCAATGACAATCACGTCTCCGACACCACCTTCGACCTGCCGAGTACGGGCTCGAAGGGTGGACTCCTCCTGGTCGACAGCCATTTCGAGCCCTTCCGACGGCAGGGCACAGCGGCCGACAAGGATCCAAGCCCACTCGACAATCTCCCGTCGCGCCCGCAGTCTTCCAACGCGGCATTCGGCGTGACACCGACCTACCCCTTCAAGGAATGCTACGAAGCGCTCCCTGACGAGCCGTTCAGTGAGTACTGCACCGATTTCGCGGCGCAGGCACCCGTTCGGAAGTTCACCGATACCAAGGGCTGGTATCCCGGCCTCGAGCTTCGCTCCGACGGGCTGTACTTCCGCGACGACGATGCATCAACGGTCGTCCCGTCTGTCGGAAACGCGCCGTACAGCACGCGGATCGTCGACCCCAACGGCAACCCGTTGACGCAGTTCTACGGGCGCGACCTCGGCAGCAACATCGTTCTTGGCACGGGGAACCCCGGTGACGATGGCGTCGCGTTCGGCGTCTCGATCGAGGTGAAGCGTGTCGCCAAGGACAACAGCTATGCGACTGTGACGGTCGTCCCGGCGCCGTAGTCCCGGGACCACCCCCGGATCACCCTGGGATACCGACAAACGAGGCCCTCGGCACCGCCGGGGGCCTCGGCGCGTCACGGGTTCATGGCTCGAAGACGCTCTCCACGATTCGGTGGCGCACACTCTGTTCCGATGATCCGTCGTATATCGACCATCGCCCTGCTCCTCGTCGCCGTCGCCGCATGCGGCACGCCCACACCGCCACAGTCCACGGCGCCCTTCTCGGCCACGCCCTCAGCGGCGTCTCCCGCGGCGACCTCGGCGCCCATCGCACCCGCGATCGAGACTGATCACCCCGGCGCCGAGCGGACCATCCCACTGCCGTCGAGCCCGGCGCCCTAGCCGGCGCCTCGAAGCGCCGACTTCAGCGATTGACCACCAGCAGGGCGGGCGGCCGAGGCGGCTCGATCTCCGACGCTCGCTGCTGAGCCCGCTCGATCGTTCGCATCAGGGCTTGGTGGTACGTCGCCTCGGTGTCGGGGAGCGGCGTCTCGTCGAGCTCGCGCATGAGGATCGTCTCGAGCCGGCGGTATTGGCGGATGACCTGCGAGCGCGATCCGATGAGGCCGTGGACCGCGATGAGGACGGCGTGGGCCTCCTCTCGCAACGGGTCACGTTCGAGCAGGCGGTCGGCGGCGGCTCGCGCCCCGACGGCATCACCGGCCGCGAGTCTCCGTTCCGCGACGATGGCCAGGGCGTCCTCGTACCTGTCCGACAGCCGTTCGCGCTCGGTCGCGAAGCACTCGTGTCCGAGACCCTCCAGGAGGTCGCCTGCGTAGAGCTCGATCGCTGCTTCCGCTCCACACGCGTCGTTCGCCAGGCACTGTTCGAAGGCCGTGACGTCGAGGTCGATGCTGGCGTCGAGTCTGATCCCGACGGTGTCCGTGTCGATGTCGAGCACTTCGCCTGCGGCGAACCCAGCCTCGGCAAGACCCTGACGGACGAGCCACAGGGCCTGTCGCAGCGAGCCTGCTGATGTCCCGTCAGCCTCCGGCCAGAGATCGGCGGCGATGGCTTCCCGCGAACGTGGACGCCGGGCAAGGACGAGGAGCGCGAACAGGGCCTGCGAGTGACGGCCGGGGAGGCGGATCTGGCCGCCGTCCGTCCTTCGGGCGTCGAGGCGCCCGAGGAGGTCGACCTTGAGGCGGACTCGCTCCGCCGAGGTGATGGTCGGCATGGCAGCTTCCGATCCCGTGAACGCGACGTCCGGCCCGTAACCCCAGGGGCCGGACGCGCGAGTCTCGACAGGCGGTCCCCAACGACGCCTGTCCCGACGGACTGGAGACACCCCCCTCCAACCGTATTGGCGGCGATGATGGTCCTGGTCCCCCGTTCCGGCGAGGCACAGACTGACATCGCGGGTGTCGGCAAGCCGACAGGTTTTGGGTGAACGCTGAGACGCTGTCCGACGTCGTGGGCGGACCGGCCACGTTCGATACACTCCATCCACCGTGCCGATCGCCGTCGTGACGTTCCAGTTCGACCCGTCCGTCCAGCTCTTCGGCGACCTCGTCGTCCGCTGGGGCACGATCGCGCTCGTCGCGGTCATCATCGCCGCGCTGGTGCTGGCCGGGATCCTTGCTCGCCGCGCCGGCCTTCGCGCGGACGACGTCGCCTTCGTGGCGATCGGGATCGTGCCAGGCGCCGTCATCGGAGGCCGTCTCGGGTATCTCCTTGCGCACCCGGGAGCGCTCGGATCCGCGCCCGAGCTTCTGTTCGACCCATCGGTCGGCGGGCTTGAGCTCGGACTTGCGGTCGTCGGCGGGTTCATCACCGGGAGCTACGTCGCGAGCCTTCTCGGCTCGCCGGTCGGGCGCTGGCTGCATCTCGCGATCGCGCCGACGCTGTTCGTGCTCGGTGCGGGCAAGCTCACGATGGTCCTCACGGGCACCGGCCAGGGGCGACCTGACGACAGCGCCTGGGCGACGCACTACCTCGGACCGGGGCCGTGGGGCTCGCTCCTGCCCGCGCTGCCGTCAGTGCCGTCGCAGGCCATCGAAGGGATCGCCACACTCGCGATCCTGACCGCGCTGACGGTGCTCCTGATGGCCGGAGCGTTCAGGCGGCAGGACGGGATGGTCTTCTTCCTGGGCATCGGGCTGTGGGCCGTCGCACGGGCCGGCGTGTCGACGACCTGGCGCGATCCGGCCGAGATCGGGCAACTGCCCGGCGGCGGCGTCCTCGCGATGGGGATCGCGTCGGTCTGCGTCCTCGCGCTCGTCGCGCTGCTGATCCGCGGGCGCATGGTCCCCGAGGGCGGCGACCCGGGTGCAGGGGTCGCGCTGCCAGGCGACGCCGGGGACCCCGCCCATCCCTCGCTCGACACTGTCGGCAACGAGCTTGCGTGGCCCGATCCAGAGTCGCGCCCACGGTTCTAGAGCGTGCCAGGGAGTATCGTGGGCAGCCACATACGACGAGGTCCGACACCATGACGCAGGTCGCAGAGCCCGGCAGCCAGCTCGCTGACACCTCCTCTCCCGGACGGGTCAGCCATCGGATCGGCGGGGCCGTCACCGCCGGGACATCGGGCCGCGAAGGGCCGGTCTTCGATCCGGCAACGGGGGCAGTGACGAAGCACGTCGACTTCGCTTCCCGCGAGGAGGTCGACGCCGCCGTCGCGGCAGCCAAGGCGGCATTCCCGGCCTGGCGCGCGACGTCCCTCTCGAAGCGGACCGACGTCATGTTCCGCATCAGGAACCTGGTGGAGGCGCACCGGACCGACATCGCCGCACTCCTGACCGCCGAGCACGGCAAGGTCCCCTCCGACGCGCTCGGTGAGATCGCCCGGGGACTCGAGAACCTGGAGTTCGCTTGCGGGATCGCCTCGCTGCTCAAGGGCGGCTTCTCAGAGCAGGCATCGGGCGGCGTCGACGTCTACCAGATCCGCCAGCCACTCGGCGTCGTCGCCGGGATCACCCCGTTCAACTTCCCGGCGATGGTCCCGATGTGGATGTTCGGCACGGCGATCGCCAGCGGCAACACGTTCATCCTGAAGCCGTCCGAAAAGGACCCGTCCGCGGCGAACTACCTCGCTGACCTCCTGGCCGAGGCGGGCGTTCCGGACGGCGTCTTCAACGTGGTCCACGGCGACAAGGTCGCGGTCGACGCGATCCTCGAGCATCCGGACATCGCAGCCGTGTCGTTCGTCGGGTCGACGCCGATCGCGCGCTACATCTATGAGACGGGAACGAAGGCCGGCAAGCGCGTCCAGGCACTCGGCGGCGCGAAGAACCACATGATCGTCCTGCCGGATGCCGACATCGACATGGCCGCCGACGCCGCAGTCTCCGCCGGGTACGGCTCCGCGGGCGAGCGATGCATGGCCGTCGCGACGATCGTGGCCGTCGGCGATGTGGCTGACCCGCTGGTCGAGGCGATCCAGGCCCGACTCCCGAAGATCACCGTCGGTCCCGGCAGCGACCCCTCATCCGAGATGGGGCCGCTCGTCACCAAGCAGCACCGCGACAAGGTGGCTTCCTACCTCGAGAGCGGTCCTGCCCAGGGCGCGACGGTCGTCGCCGACGGCCGCGACCACCCGCTCTATGACGAGTCCGACGGGTTCTTCCTCGGTGTCTCGCTCATCGACAACGTCACGCCGTCGATGGACGCCTATCGCGACGAGATCTTCGGGCCCGTCCTGACGGTGATGCGGGTCAAGACCTACGACGAGGCGGTGAACCTCGTCAATTCGAACCCGTACGGCAACGGCACGGCGATCTTCACGCGCGATGGCGGGGCTGCCCGCCAGTTCCAGTTCGAGGTCAACGCGGGGATGGTCGGCATCAACGTGCCGATCCCGGTGCCCGTCGCCTACTACAGCTTCGGAGGCTGGAAGAACAGCCTGTTCGGCGACCTGCACATGTACGGGCCAGAAGGCGTCCAGTTCTACACGCGAGCGAAGATCGTCACCTCGCGCTGGCCCGACCCAGGCACCTCGAAGATCGATCTGGGGTTCCCGCGCACCCGCTGAACCTGCGCCCGCGAGGGCGAGTCGAAGATCCATCTTGTGTTCCGAACGCCCGGAGCACAGACTCCCCCGATGCCGACGCGGCGCGGGACTCCTGAGCGCTTCCTCACCACCGTCGTCATGACGGACGTGGTCGGCTCCACGGAGCACGCTGCCGAACTGGGAGACCACGGCTGGCGCGAGCTGCTCGAACTCCATCATGCCCTCGTTCGGGCGGCGCTGCGGCGGGCGGGTGGGCGCGAGATCGACACCGCCGGCGACGGCTTCTTCGTGACCTTCGATGCGCCCGCCGCCGCGGTCGCCTTCGCCGTCGACATCGAACGCGGCGTCGCCGATCTCGGTCTTGCGACCCGGGCCGGGGTCCATGTCGGCGAGGTCGAGCAGATGGGCCACAAGGTGACCGGCCTGACCGTCGTCATCGCCTCGCGGATCATGGCCGCCGCGGCGCCCGGCGAGGTGCTCGTCTCCTCGACCGTCCGCGACCTGACGACCGGCTCGAGTCTCGCCTTCGCGGATCGCGGCAGTCGGGAGCTGAAGGGCGTGCCCGGCGAGTGGCACGTCTATGCGGTCGAGAGGACGGAGGCGGTCGCAGACGAGACGGGGACCGCTGCCACAGCCCGGGAACGACGTGCCATCGCTGTCCGCCGGGCCGCGGCCCGGCCGATTTGGCAGCGCCGGCCGCGCTTGATCGGGGCGATGGTCCTTGGCCTGGCCGCGATATTGGCAACGGGCGGACTCCTGGTCGCCAAACCCTGGCAGATGCCCGCGCTCGCCAGCGTGAGCGAGAACTCGATCGGCATCATCGACCCGGAACGCAACGAGGTCATCGTCCAGATCCCGGTCGGCACCCGCCCCGGTGGCATCGCCGTCGGGGGAGGCTCGGCATGGGTCACCAACACGGGAGCCGACACCGTCTCCCAGATAGACCTCGCCAATCGCTCGGGGGCGGTCCGCATCATCGACGTCGGGAAGGCGCCCAAGGGCATCGTCGTGACCGACGGCTCGGTCTGGGTCGCTAACAGCGGCGAGCGGACCGTATCCCGGATCAACATCCCGACCGGGAAGGTCGTTCAGACCATCGAGGTCGGCAACAGCCCGACCGCGGTCGCCGTCGCCGGCGATGGCTTGTGGGTGGCCAACGCGACCGACAGCACGATCGTCCGCATCGACTCCGCCTCGGGCAAGGTCGGCCAGGCGGTCGGCGTGGCCGCCAAGCCGGTCGCCCTCGCGGCCGACGCGACCGGCCTGTGGGTGGCCAGCGAGGACGGCGCCGCGGTCAGCCACCACGACCCGCTCACCGGCGCCACCCTCGAGGCACCCATCCGGCTCAACGCTCGGCCCACCGCCCTCGCGATCGACCCGACCTCGGTCTGGGTCGCGGCGGCCGACGGCAAGGTCACCAGGATCGACCGTGCAGGTCGCGGCGTGACCGCCACGATCCCGGTCGGTGGCAGTCTCGCGACCATCGCCGTCATCGGCGATGCCATCTGGGTCGGCGATCTCGATGGGAACGTCAACCGGCTCGACGCTGCCAACGGTTCTGCGCCGCCCAAGCGCATCCCGACGAGCAGCGCCGTGGCCAGCCTTGCCGTGGTCGACGGTGGCATCTGGCTGGCCGCCCAGGCCTCGGCCCAGAGCCACAGTGGCGGGACCCTGCGCATCGTGCAGGCGGATCCTGATCGCCTGCGCCGCTACGACACCGATCCGCTCGCGGGTCCGTTCTACAACGTCATCTCACTCGAGGCGGATGGGCTCCTCGGCTACCGGCGAGTGGGCGGCAGCGCCGGTTCGGTCCTGCTGCCTGATCTTGCGGCATCGGCTCCGCTGATCAGCGATGGCGGACGGACCTATACGTTCCGGCTGCGGCCGGGTCTCGAGTACTCGACCGGCGTCCCTGTCCGGGCCGCCGACTTCCGACGTGCTCTCGAGCGCAGCTTTCAGGTGTTGGGATATTTTGGCACCAACTTTGGCGCGACCCTCTACGGCTCCGTCGACGGCGCGACACGTTGCACGACCGAGGACTTCTCCCCGGTGGACGCCTGCGACCTGTCCTCAGGCATCGTGACCGACGACTCGACCGGCACGGTCACATTCCACCTCTCGGAACCGGACCCGGATTTCGCCTACCGACTTGCCCATGCCGTTGCATATCCGGTGCCCGAAGGCGTCCCGATGCACGAAATGCTCGACGGCGAACCGTTCCCAGGCACCGGCCCGTACACGGTCACCGCGACGACCGAGAGCGAAGTACGCCTGGGGCGCAATCCGCGCTTCCGGGCATGGGACTCGGCTGTGCGTCCCCATGCGTTCCCCGATGAGATCGTGTTCAGTGTCGTCGGAGACAAGACCCAGCCGGCCGAGATGGTCGAAAGCAACGAGGCCGACTACACCTCGTCGATCAGTGATGCGTCGCCAGAGCTCCAGGCGCGAATCCAGACCCAGCATCCGGATCGGATCCATGCCGGCGCATCGATCACGACCTGGCTCGAGCTGAATACGTCGATCCCGCCATTCGACAACATCGACGCCAGGAAGGCGGTCAACTTCGCGATCGATCGCGGCCGTACGGGCGACTTACTGGGGCCGGGCGCGGGCGTCAGCTGCCAGATCCTGCCCCCGGGCTTCCCTGGCTATCAGCCCTATTGCCCGTACACCGTCCGGCCCGATGCCGGCGGCCAGTGGACAGCACCAGACATGCAGGCGGCGCAGCGGCACATCGATGCGTCGGGCACGCGCGGGCAGCGCGTCACCCTGGGACCGACGGTCGGGGGTGTGACGGAACGATTCGAGTACGTCGGGAAGATCCTCCAGGAGCTCGGCTACGAGGTCACGCTCGACAGGAGGAACACGCACGAGTTTCCTGACGGCACTGACTGGTTCGACGTGACGCGTACCCAGGCCATGCTCGGCGGCTGGGTCCCGGACTATCTGGCGCCGGCCAACTTCCTGAGCGTCCTGAAGTGCGACGGCGGTTCGCTGAACGACTATTGCGACGACGAATTCAACGCCATGTTCGACCACGCGCTGCAGCTCCAGTTGGCTGACCCGGCAGCCGCCCTCGCCGAGTGGGCCACTCTCGATCATCGGGCGGTTGATCTCGCCCTGTTGGTGCCTCTCAACAATCCAAGCGGCGTCTACGTGTCCGAGCGCGTCGGGAACTACCAGTTCCATCCCGCCTACGGGAGCCTGTTCGATCAGATGTGGGTGCAGTAACTCGCTGAGCCCTGAAACGGCTCTGCAATCACTTCACCGGCGTTATCGCGTTCGCCGGTGACGCACCCGAGGTCACTCTTGGGCCCCACCCAGGAGGTTGAACCATGACCGATTACCAGCGGACCACCACTCGCGAGTCCGAGACGGGCACGACCCCGGCGTACGACGCGCCGGTTCGCACCGACGTCCCGCCGCAGTCCGTGAACAGCGTCCGGACGACGGAGTCGTCCTACACCCCGGCTGGACCCGGCGGCGCGACCGTCGCCTCCCGCATCGTGACGTTCGCGTTCGGGATCCTGCAGGTCCTGCTGATCCTGCGCATCATCCTGCTGCTGCTCGTCGCCAATCCCGGCAACGACCTCGTCCAGGGCATCTTCAACATCACCCAGCCGTTCGTCGAGCCGTTCATCGGCATGTTCTCGCTCAACCGGGTCGAAGCCGACCAGGGCTCCATCCTTGACGTCGCCGCGATCGTGGCGCTGATCGGCTGGACCCTCGTCGAGGCGTTGATCCTCGCGGCACTCCGGATCTTCTCGCGCCGTCCGGCCGAGGCGATCTGACCCGATCGTCGGTCATCCCGGTCGCGTGACCGGGCCATAGCATCAAAAGACGGGCACGCGCATAGCGTGCCCGTTTCGTCGTCCATCGGGCCTTTTCGTGGCCCGTACACTCAACTCGATGCGGTTCGACGACGTTCTGAGGCGCATCGCCCTGTCGTCGCGAGTCATTCGGGCCGTTCTGCGCAGCCCCGCGCTGCGCCGCGTCGAAGGCGCATTCCTGCTGTTCAACGCGGCGGAATTCGGAACCTGGGTGGCGATCCTGCTGTTCGCCTACGAAGCGACCGGACCCGCCAGCCTCGGCGTCGTCGCCCTCATCCAGCTGCTGCCGGCGGCGATCGTCGCACCGCTCGCGGCGAACCTCGGCGACCGCCATCGGCGTGATCGCGTCCTGTTCGTCGGATACCTGGTCCAGGCGGTCGCGTGCGGCACGACGACCGTCGCGATGGTCGCGGACTGGCCTGCGCCGGTGGTCTATCTCGGCGCTGCAGCGGTGGCAGCCTCGCTGACCATCACCCGCCCGACACAGGGCGCGCTGCTGCCGAGCGTTTCGCGCACGCCGGAGGAACTGACGGCCGCGAACGGGCTTTCGGGCACCGTCGAGGGGACGGGTCTTTTGGTCGGACCGCTGGTTGCCGCGGGCATCCTGATCATCGCCACGCCGGCTGCTGTGTTCGTCGCCGGCACGATCGCGTGCGCCGCGGCTGCGGTGCTCGTCGCGCGTCTGCCCATGCCGCCACGGACGGCCGGCGTCGTCGAGGGTGCACCGGCGCCACTGGTCACGTCCCGGCAGGACGGTCTCCTTGCCGGCGTCCGAACGGTGGCGGCGGCCGGCGACACGCGAATCGTCGTTGGGATCCTCGCGCTCCGGATGGTGACGTCCGGCGCCTTGGACGTCCTGTTCGTCCTGCTCGCCCTCGAGGTCCTGCAAACCGGCACGTCGGGTGCCGCGGTCCTCAGTGCGGCCCTCGGCCTCGGGACGATCGTCGGTGGTGCCGCCACGTTCTCGCTGGTCGGGCGCCAATCGCTGGCTCCCGTCCTCGCCGTCGCCGCTCTGGTCTGGGGTGGCTCGATGGTCGTCGTGGGGGCCTTCGCACCCATCTGGCTCGCGGCGCCGCTCATCGCCATCGGCGGCATCGGTTTCGCGGCCTGTGACGTCGCTGGCCGGACGATCCTCCAGCGCGTCACACCCGATGGCATGCTTGCGCGTGTCCTGGGAGCGCTCGAAGGGATCAACCTGGCCGGCCTGGCTCTCGGGTCGATCCTCGTGCCGATCCTCGTCGGGATCCTGGGCGTCCAGGCCGCGCTCGTCGTCGTGGGGCTTCTTCTGCCCCTCGGCGTCGGTGTCAGTTGGGTCGGTCTTCGGACGATGGATCGGACGACGCTGCTGCCGACCCGGGCGCTCGATCTCCTTCGCGTCGTGCCCCTGTTCGAGATGCTGGGCCCTCCACAGCTCGAGGCGGTGGTGCGCCGGACCCGCTGGCTCGCCGTCGACGCCGGTGAGGTGGTCATCCGCGAGGGCGATCCCGGGGATGCGTACTACGTCCTCGAGTCGGGAGGACTCGCAGTCACCCAGCGTGGTCGGCCGCTCAGGACGGTCGTGGGACGAGGAGACGGCGTCGGCGAGATCGCGCTGCTGCGGGACGTTCCGAGAACCGCGACGGTCACGGCGATCCGCCCGTGCGTGTTGCTGATGCTTGGCAGGACCGACTTCCTCGAGGCCCTCACGGGACATCCCCAGGCGCACGACACCGCACGACGCGTCGCGGCCGAGCGTTCGATGACGAAGCCGGGTTAGTCGACGCTCGTGTCGAGGGCGGCCGCCAATGCGGCGATCTCCGCCGGCCCGACCCCGCAGCATCCACCCATCCACGCGGCACCGAGCGTTGTCCACGAGGCGACGGCCGTCGGGTCGTAGCGACCTTCGGCCGTGGCGATCCACTGCCGCGATCCTGCGTCCCAGTCGTCGCCGGCATTCGGGTAGGCGATGAGCGGACGATCCGTGGCCGTGCGAGCCGAGTCGAGCAATCCGGGCAGGAATCGCGGCGGCGTGCAGTTGATACCGACCGCGACGATGCTCGGGTGCTCGCCGAGAGCCACGGCGACCTCGATGGGCTCACCTGCCGCCGTTGAATCGCTATCGCGGCAGGCGAAGCTGAGCCACGCCAACGTCTCGACCTCGTCGAGGAGTCCGATCAGTGCCTCGGCCTCACGGACCGTGGGGATCGTCTCGAAGGCGAGAAGGTCGACGCCGGCTTCGATCAACGTCTCGATCCTCGGGCGGTGGAAATCAGCGAGGGCCGCCGGCCCAGGATCGTAGTCGCCGCGGTATTCGGATCCGTCGCCGAGCATCGCGCCGTACGGCCCGACGGATCCCGCCACGAGCAGGCCGCCGGTCGCGATACCGGCCTCGTCGGCAAAGCGGTCGCGAGCACGTCGAGCGATCTCGACGCTCGTTCGGATCGCCGCGAGAGCGGCCGTCCTGTCGAGCCCCGCGGCCTCGAAGCCCGGCACCGTCGCCTGGTAGCTCGCGGTCGTCGCGACATGGGCACCCGCCCGGAAGTAGTCGAGATGGACGTCCTCGATCGCCTCAGGATCCGTGACGAGCAGCCGCGCCGACCACAGCCGGTCGGACAGGTCGAAGCCGCGCCGTTCGAGCTCCGTCGCGAGCCCGCCGTCAAGGACGACCGGACCCGTCGGTCCGATCACCGCCGCTGGCGCCCGATGACGACGATCGTGACGTCGTCGGCCGGAGGGACGGCGCCACGGAAGTCGCTGACCGCGTCCCGGAGCGCGGCGACGATGTCGTGCGCGGACCCGAAACGGGCCGCCTCGACGGTCGTCAGCAGGCGGTCATCGCCGAAGCGTTCGCCCGTTGGGCCCATCGCGTCGGTCACGCCGTCCGTGTACAGGACCAGGGCGTCGCCGGGCCGGAGCCGGAGCTCGAGCTCGGGCGCCCCGAGCGACCGGAACGCGCCGACGAGCACGCCCCCACCATCGATGGCGCGGATCGGCCCACCGTCGCCCGGAACGATGAGCGGCGACTCGTGCCCGGCGTTGGCCATCCGGAGCCGCCCCGTCGCGACGTTCAGCACCCCCGCGATCACGGTGATGAACAGTCCGCTGCGGATCTCCTCGACGAGGATCCGGTTCGTTCGCTCCAGCGCGTCGGCTGGCCCCGGCGCTGCTTCCAGCGCGGCGTGGATCACCGGGCGCGCGAATGCCATCAGCATCCCGGCACCGATCCCCTTGCCGGTGACGTCGGCGATGACGACACCGACACCGCCGCGGCGACGCTGCAGCTGGAACAGCTCGAAGAAGTCGCCGCCGATCTCGCGGGCTGCCTCGTAATGACTGGCCAGGTCGTAGCCGGGCACGGCCGGTGCGCGCAGCGACACGAAGCTGCGTTGCGCGAGGCGCCCTTGCGCCAACTCGGACGCCAACGAGCGGTAGTCGGCCTCGGCCAGCTCGCCGAGTCCCACTGCGAGCGCGTCGAGCGCCGACACGACCGTCGGATCGCCGATCGCGGTGCCGTTCGCGACCACTCGTCCGACGATGCCGCCCGCGCAATGGATGTCCCGGACGAGGGCATCGTCCGTCGCCCTGGTCGCCTCGGGTGCGGACTCGACGGACGCGGCGATCTGAAAGCCGGAGGCGTCGACCACCGCGACGCGGAGCCGGTCGGTCGCCGACGCGAACGACGCCAGGATCCGCCCGACGCGCACAGGATCGAGCACGCCGCCGAGGTCGGTCATGGCCGACCGGGACGTCGTTTCAGATCGCGGCGATCGCGGTCGCGCGATCGGGATGCACCACGAACAGCCGGTCGAGTCCCGTCCGTTCGAGCACGCGGATCACCGCAGGCTGGGCGCCGCACAGCTGGACCTCAGTCTGGCGCTCGCCCGCGTCGACGGCGTCGCTCAAGGCGTGGAAGGCCGACCAGCCCTCGGTGTCTTGCGGTTCCTCGCCCTTCATCACGAGCACGATCGTGTGGAGCGCCACGAGTCCCGAGCTCGCCATGAACGTCAAACCGGAGAGGTCGAGGAGCAGGGTCCGGGCCCCGGCGGCGTACAGGCCTCGGACCTCCTCGATGACGCTCTCGAAATTGGAAGCGTCGAGCTCGCCGTCAAGGGCGAGGACGGTGATCGGGACGCGGCCGTCGACACGCTCGACGGTGGTCTGCAGTGCCATCTATCGCTCCTCTTTCGGACGGGGATCCAGCGACCGCGTGAGCGTCAGTATGTTCCCACCGCCGGGTCGCGGTCGATGGACGATCGAGTCGGTCGAGAGGCGGATGAGGTGGATCCCCATCCCGCCCGGACGGCGTTGGAGTGCCGGGACCGACAGGTCGGGCTCGGGAACGGCGGTCGGGTCGAATGGGGGGGCGGTGTCAGACAGCACGATCTCGATGTGGTCGTCGACGACCCGCGCATCGACCTCGATCGTGCCGCCCCGGCGCTCGTAACCGTGGAGGACGATGTTGGTCGCCGCCTCGTCGACCGCCTGGACGAGGTCGTCGAGGCATGCCGGCGGGGCGTCACTCGAATGCGCCACGTTCCGCACGAGCTCCCGGATGTCCACGAGCCGGTCGAGGTCGGCATCGACGGTCATCTCCGCCACGTCAGCCGCGGCTCATGACCAGGCCTGCAGCTCGACGATGTTCCCCTCCGGATCCGTCGCGTAGACCCATGTGATGGTCCGACCGTCCTTGGTCTGCATCGTGACGGTGGTGCCGTGCCGTCCACCGCCCGCTGCCGCGACCGCATCGAGAGCAGCCGAGACGTCAGGCACCTGGAATGCGATGTGCCCCCAACTCGGCCGGTCGATCCGGGCGCCCGGGTGCTCGTCCATCGTGTCGTATTCGAAGATCTCGAGCGTGGGTCCACTGTCGCCGTGCCCGGGCAGTCGCAGGTGCGCGCCGGTGAGGTGAGCGTCGCTCAGACCAGTGGCCGCATCGAGGTCGGCGCTTCGGATGTCTCGCTCGGGCGGGACAAGTTCGCAGCCGAAGACCCCTGCATAGAACGCCGCCAGGCGTCGCCAGTCTCGTGCGGTCACGTTGACATGCCCGAATCTGGCGTCGATCGCGCCTGTCATGCTGGAACCTCCCATCCCTCCCTCACGACATCCGGGCGTGATCCGCCGGCGCCCGCTTGATGAATCTGCCGTTGCCCTTGCGCCCGGTGAACTCACCATCGCGCACGATGACCGAGCCGCGCGACAGGACGATGTCGCTGCCACCCTGGACCGACCGACCCTCGTAGCAAGAGTAGTCGACGTCCATGTGGTGGGTCGAGGCGGAGATCGTGTGCGTCCGGTTCGGGTCGTAGACGACGATGTCAGCGTCGGACCCGACCGCGATCGCGCCCTTCTGCGGGAACATCCCGAACATCTTCGCCGGTGCGGTCGAGATGATCTCGACCCAGCGCTCGCGAGTGATGCGGCCGCCGACGACGCCCCCATCGTGGAGCAGGTCGACACGATCCTCGACGCCCGGCAGTCCGTTCGGGACCTTCCGGAAGTCACCGCGTCCCAGCTCTTTCTGGCCGTGGAAGTCGAACGGGCAGTGATCGGTCGAGACGAGCTGGAGATCGTCCTTGACGAGACCTGTCCAGAGGTCGTCCCACGTGTCCTTCGTCCGGAGGGGAGGGGAGCAGATGAACTTGGCGCCTTCGAACCCGTTGCCCATGTCGTCGAGCGACAGGAACAGGTATTGCGGGCAGGTCTCGGCGAAGGCCTTCGTTCCGCGGTCGCGCGCGGCACGGACCTCGGCCATGGCGTCGCTCGCCGACAGATGCACGATGTAGACGGGGACACCCGCGGCCTCCGCGAGTCGGATGACGCGATTGGTCGCCTCGCCCTCGAAGACCGGCTTGCGGGCAAGGCCGTGGCCGATCGGGTCGGTCGTACCGGCCTCGACGGTCTGCGCAGCGACGACGTCGATGGCCATCCCGTTCTCGGCGTGCATCATGATCAGTCCGCCGTTCTTCGCGGTCTGCTGCATCGCCCGGAAGATGGCGCCGTCGTCACTGTAGAAGACGCCTGGGTACGCGGTGAACAGCTTGAAGTCGGGGATGCCCTCAGCGACCAGGGCGTCCATCTCGGCCAGGCTCTCGTCGGTGACGTCGCTCATGATCATGTGGAAGCCGTAGTCGGCGACCGCGTTCCCCTCTGCCTTGGCGTGCCAGGCGTCGAGCCCTTCGCGCAGCGACTTGCCCTTCGACTGGACAGCGAAGTCGACGATCGAAGTCGTCCCGCCGAAGGCCGCCGCGCGCGTCCCCGTCTCGAAGGTGTCCTTGGCGAACGTGCCGCCGAACGGCAGCTCCATGTGTGTATGGACGTCGATGCCGCCCGGGATGACGTACTTGCCTGTGGCGTCGATCGTCTCGTCGGCGCTGACGCCGGCGGCCGCGAGATCGCGGCCGATCTGCGCGATCGTCTCGCCGTCGACGAGGACATCGCCGACCGTCGACGCGTCGGCGGTGACGATCGTGCCGTTGCTGATCAGCGTGCGCATCCGATCCTCCGAGGCGACCTGTCGGGCTCCGATGTGAGGGCCCGATGGTAGCGCGAGGCGGATGCGAGGGCGGCCCCTAGGGGACGTCGGTCAGTGCTGCAGGATGCGACCCACGAAAGGGATCAGCTGCTGGAGCCACAGCGCCGTCGTCACGCCGCACGCGACGATGGCAAGGGCGAACGCGACGACGCTTTCGACCAGAACGCGCCGATTTCGATACCTGGCCCCGACGCCGTCATCCCAGAACGGGTCGCGGCGGCCGCGGATGCGTCGATGCATCGATCCTCCTGTCCGATCGTCATCATCGCGCGGGTCGGGTACTGGTTACCAGCCGGACATTCGGGCCCCGTTGGATAGACGAAGCGGAACGCTCAGAGGCAGAGGTAAAAAGTGCGGTCGACCCCAGTCGGCGGCTCGAGGACGAGGATCGTCCGATAGCCCGAGTCCTGGAGCAGACGGATGAGCGCCGGCCGCGTCGGCCACCAGGATGTTGGATTGCCCCATGACGCCGTCTTCGTCGTGGCGAGCCGTGCTGGTGAGTAGTCGCTTATCTCGGTGAAGGTGCGGCCCTCATATCCTTCCTCGACACGATCGATCCGCCGGGCCGTGTGGGTGTCGATGATCGTCATCGTGCCGGCGCAGCGACCCAAGAGAGCGCGGACGTCGGCGTACTCAAGGTGATACAGCACGCCCAGCATCGAGATGCAGTCGAAACCGGCCACGTCGAATGTGCGAACGTCGGCTTTCTGCCAGTCGATCCCTGGCGTCATCGGCATTCGTTCCGTGCGGGCGTCGACCGCCGTCACGTTCCAGCCGAGTTCCTGGGCGATCAGCGCGAACTTGCCGTGTCCCGTTCCAAGGTCGACGAGTCGGCCGGGCTTGAGCGGTCGAAGGATGTCCCGGAACGTGGTCAGCCGGCGGTCTTCGCCGTCGAGTGAGGTTGTCGCAGGCGGACTCTGGGCGATCTGCGTGGTGGTACGCCCGCCGAGACCGTGTCGGAGTCTACGCCGGAGTCGTCGGAACATCGTGCATCACCCCGATGACGTGCCGACCATACGCCGCCAACTGTTCCTCCTCGTCCCCGTTCATCAGGTAGAGGTTGAACTGGTCCACGCCTGCGTCCGCAAGCGCGTGGAGCTTGGCGATGTGATCGTCGATCGACCCCAGGACGCAGAACCGGTCCGTCACGTCGTCCCCGACGAACGCCGCGTTCGACGACCCGACCTCGGCGTGATGCTGGTAGTCGTAGCCGGATCGATCCTGGATGTAGCCGGTCAGCGATTCGGGAAGC
>JBJMMQ010000222.1:0-7727 GCA_045804705.1 Chloroflexota bacterium | reverse complement strand
GCGATCCTCGAGGGCCACACGTCGAAGACCATCACGAAGAAGCTCGCGACCATGGCCGACATCGTCGACGGGACGCGTTTCCTGCTCGAGAACCCGTCCGTCGAGGGCATCGACCTCGTCGTCGACAACGGCCGGATGATGTTCTGACCGGGCGGATGAGGACAGCCACCGTGACGACGCCCAGCGCGACCCGCACCGGCCGCCCGGACTATCCGGAGATGGGCGAGCGGCTGCGCGAAGCGCGGCAGGCCCGGAGCCTCAGCCTTCGGACCCTCGCCGAACGACTCGGCGTGTCGCCGAGTCTCATCTCGCAGATCGAGACCGGCCGCGCGAACCCGTCCGTCAGCACCCTCTATGCCATCGCCGCCGAGCTCGACGTGTCGCTCGACGAGCTGCTGTTCAACGACCGCAGGCCAGCCGAACCGGTGACGCCGGCACGATCCGAGGTCCAAGCGAGCGGGACGATGGCCCCTGCGCCACCCGTCCAGCGCGCCGCGGACCGGCACTCGATCAGGCTCGCATCGGGGGTCAACTGGGAGCGGTTGACGACGCTGTCCGAGCCCGGCATCGAGTTCCTGCACGTCACCTACGAGGTCGGCGGCGCCTCGAGCCCGCCCGATGCCTTCCAGCGTCACCCTGGGCACGAGTGGGGCTACGTCCTCAGCGGCCGCCTCCAGGTCCGGATCGGCTTCGACGAGTACGTCCTCGAGCCCGGCGACGCGATCTCCATCAACTCGTCGATCCCGCATCGCCTGGCGACGCTGGGCGACGAGCCGGTCCACGCGATCTGGTTCGTCCTCGGCCGCGCACAGTTCGACGCGCAGACACTCCTCGACGACCACCTCGGCGGCCGGGACTGAGTCTCGCCGCGGGGGACGGCCGGACGATCCGGTCGCTTGCCAAGCCGCTCGTCGCGCTGCTGGCCGTCGCCCTGGTCTTCCGGCCGCAGGTCATCGCGATCGGCCCGCTGCTGCCGAGCATCCAGGCGAGTCTCGGGATCTCGCACGGGGTCGCCGGGCTGTTGAGCTCGATCCCGGTGTTGTGCATGGGGATCTTCGCGCCGCTGGCGCCGGCCCTCGAGCGGCGGCTTGGGGCGCGCTGGGCGTTGGCCGCCTGCGCGATGCTCGTCGTCGTCTTCGGACTGCTCCGTCTCGGTGCGCCAGGCCCGGCGCTCGTCCTCGCGCTGACGTTCGGGATCGGACTCGGGATGGGCCTCGCCGGGCCGATCTTCCCTCTGGTCGTTCGCCATGAGATGCCCGCTCGGCCGGCCCTCGGGACCGGCGCGTACGCGATCGGGCTCGTGCTCGGCTCGACGGTCGCCGCGGCCCTCGTCGTGCCCCTCGCCGGTGACGCGCTCGACTGGCGGTTCGCGCTCGCGGTCGTCACGCTCGCCGGACTCGGCTCCCTCGCGGTCTGGCTCGGACTGGCACCGGCCGACGAGGTCGTCGACGAGGGGCTCCAGCCGCCACGGATCCCGTGGCGAAGTCCCGTCGCATGGGTGCTGGGCCTGCTGTTCGGGCTCCAGTCGATGCTGTACTACGGGGTCGTGACGTGGCTCGCGGCGGTCTACGTCGACCGCGGCTGGTCAGAACACGACGCCGCGAACCTCGTCGCGCTCTTCGGTGCGACGACGCTCGTCGCGACCAGCGTCATGCCGCTCGGGGCCGATCGGATCGGGACGCGCCGCGGCCAGCTCATCGTGTCGTCGTCGGCGATCCTGCTCGGCTTCGTCGGCCTCCTCGTGGCGCCGGATCCGGCCGTGCTCTGGGCAGTCCTCCTCGGAGCCGGCATGGGCGCGATCTTCCCGATCGTCCTGACCCTCCCCGTGGACGTCGGCGGGCGGCCGGCCGACGTGGCTGCCACCGCGGCGCTCATGCTCCTGGTCGGTTACATCCTGTCGGCGGTCGCGCCATTCGCGTTCGGCGTCGCCCGCGATGTGACCGGCGACTACGGACTCGGTCTCTGGCTGCTCGCTGCGCTGGGTGTCGTCCTCGTCGCGCTGTGTGCCATCCTCACGCCCGCGCGGCTCGGCCGGATCGAGGCGAGCGCGGACGCCCTTCAGCCGTAGTGGTCCGGGGGGACCCGCGACCGCTACTCGTCGTGGCTCGCGCGCCAGAAGGTCAGCCATTGCCCGTGAGGGTCGGCGACGGTGAACTCGGCCTGTCCCCACGGACGGTCGGCGAGAGGGTCCACGATCTCGACCCCTGCTTCCTGGACCTGGGCGTAGAGGGAGTCGAGGTCCTCGGCCTCCATATAGAGCGCGGTCGCGGACGGCGAGCCGAGGCGGTTCCGGATCGCCTCGTTGTAGCCCGCGCTGAACAAGTCACCGGCGACCTCGAGCATCAGCCGCGCATCCCCACGGGTGACGACGCAATTCGGATCCGTCGGGCCGCCCCGCGCGACCGTGAACCCGAGGCTCTGGGTGTAGAAATCCAGAGCCCGGCCCATGTCCGGCACGCGGATCGTCGGGACGACACCCCAGCCGCTCATCGAAGTCCTCCTCGTCCTATCCGGCCTGCCGCAGGCTCTCGGAGATCCGTGCTGCGGAGCTGACCACGAGCTCGGCGAACGATCCTTCGTCGCCGGCGGCAGGGAACCGGTACGAGGGCCCATGCAGGTGGAGCGCTGCGACGACCTCGCCGGACGCATCCGCGACCGGCGCGGCGACGGACGAGATGCCCTCGTCGAACTCCTCGAGCGCCCACGTGTACCCATCGCGCCGGATCGCCCGCATCCGCTCGAGCAGCGAATCCGCGGTGACGAGCGTCCGCGGCGTGAACGACTCCATCGGCCGACCGAGGTAGCGCTGCACGAACGTGGGAGCAGTGTGGGCGAGCAGCACCTGGCCGGACGACACGGCGTGAAGGGGGATCCGCGAGCCCGTCCAGTCGCGGACGGACACGGGATTCGGGCTGCCGACCTGGTCGATGTAGTGCGCGGTCTGCCCGTCGCGGACGGACAATCCGGCCGCTTCCCCGGTCTCCCCCGCGAGCGCCTCGAGCGACGGGCGCGCGATCCCGGCCAGCGTCCGCACCGGGCGGATGCGCGCCGCTAGCGTCACAAGCCGAGGCCCGAGTCGATAGCGTGTGTCGCCTGGGACCTGCTCGACGACACCCTCGCGCGACAGCGACGCGAGCAGGCGCGCGGCGGTCGACTTCGGGAGGTCGACCCGCTCGGCCACGTCGGTCACGCCGATCGGGCCGTCCGCCAACGCGCCGAGGACGGCGAAGGCCCGCTCGATGGACTGGACTCTGGACATCAGGACCTTTGTCGGATAGATTCGCGGTTCACGAGAGTTCCATGATACGGCACGGTTCCACGATGTGGAACCCCCGAAATCGCATCGGACCAGGAGAGCGGCAGATGGCGCAGGACGAGTACGCGGAGATCGACCTCGCGGCGCTCTCGGACGATGAGCTCACCGAGCAGATGCACAACGACCTCTACGACGGCATGGCCGCCGAGATCGTCGAGGGCACCAACATCCTGCTGAGCCGTGGCTGGTCGGCGACCCGCGTCCTCGACGACGCACTCGTCGCCGGCATGAAGATCGTCGGCATCGACTTCCGTGACGGCATCCTGTTCGTCCCCGAGGTCCTCCTCGCCGCCAACGCGATGAAGGCCGGTATGGCCATCCTCCGCCCGCTCCTCGCCGAGACGGGCGCAGAGCCGGTCGGCAAGGTCGTCATCGGCACGGTCAAGGGCGACATCCATGACATCGGCAAGAACCTCGTCGGCATGATGCTCGAGGGCGCCGGCTTCGAAGTGTTCGACCTCGGAATCAACACGGACGCCGACAAGTTCATCGCCGCGCTCGAGCAGCACAAGCCGGACATCCTCGGGATGTCCGCGCTCCTGACCACGACCATGCCGTACATGAAGGTCGTGGTCCAGACCCTGAAGGATCGCGGCATCCGCGACGACTACATCGTGCTGGTCGGGGGCGCACCGCTCAACGAGGAGTTCGGGGCGGCGGTCGGCGCGGATGCCTACTGCCGCGACGCCGGGGTTGCCGCCGAGACCGCGCGCCGGCTCATCGACGAGCGCCGCGCCAGTGCGGCCTGACCGAGTCCCCACGCAGGTCGCCGCCGAGGTTCCGACGCGCCTCGTCATCGTCGGCTGCGGTGCGCTCGCCCGCGAGCTCCTCGCCATCACCGCCGGGATCCCGGGCATCCGGGTCGAGGGCGTCGACGCCCGCCTGCACATGCGCCCGCAGCTGATCGCCGACGCCGTCGCGGCCAAGGTCGACAAGGTCCGCGAGCGGTACGGATCGGACGTCCGGATCTTCGTGGCGTACGCCGATTGCGGGACGGGCGGCACGCTCGATGCCTATCTCGAGCGCGAGAGCCTGGCGCGGATCGAGGGAGCTCATTGCTACGAGTTCTACGCGGGCGCGGCGGCGTACGAGGCACTCCAGGAAGAGGAGATCGGCACCTTCTACCTGACGGACTTCCTCGCGCGCCAGTTCGACTCGATCATCTGGACGGGCCTCGGCCTCGACCGGCACCCAGAGCTGCTGCCGACGTACTTCGAGAACTACCGGCGCGTCGTCTACCTCGCCCAATCCGACGATCCCGACCTCACAGCGCGGGCCAAGGCCGCCGCCGACCGGCTCGGCCTGGCATTCGAACGTCGCGAGACCGGGTTCGGGGATCTCGAGACATCCATCCGGACCACCGCAGGAGCCGCCTGACATGCCGACCCTCTCGATCATCTGGTGGCGCGACATCCCCGCGCAGGTCGTCGCCAAGGACGGCCGGCGGTCGAGCAAGGTCGTCCTCCATCCGCGGTTCCAGGTCGCCATCGACAAGGCCGCGAACCGAGCCGGCAAGCGCGAATACAACAGCTACATCGCCGAATGGCGAAAGACGCATCGACCCTGCGGCGATGACCTCGAGGCCATCGTCAAGGCCGAATCGGAGCGCCTCGAAGCGGACTACACGAAACACCACCTCGCAGAGCTCATCCAGACCGGCGGCGTCGCCGGCGGTGAAGTCCTGCCGCCCGCAACGACATCGGAGACCTCGCCGACATGACCGACACGATCATCAGCAGCGCGACCCGCGAGGTCGCGATCGGGTTCGACCGCCCGTTCGTCATCATCGGGGAGCGGATCAACCCGACCGGTCGCAAGCTCCTGGCCGAGGAGATGAAGGCGGGCGACTTCAGCCGGGTCGAACGTGACGTCCTCGCCCAGGTCGAAGCCGGTGCTCACATGCTCGACGTCAACGCCGGCATCCCGCTCGCTGACGAGCCGGCGATCCTGGCCAGGACCATCCGGCTCGTCCAGAGCCTGACCGACCTGCCCCTGTCGATCGATTCCTCGATCGTCGAGGCCCTCGAGGCGGGTCTTGCCGTGTACCAGGGCAAGCCCTTGCTCAACTCGGTCACCGGCGAGGAGGAGCGTCTCGAGCGGGTCCTGCCGCTGGTGCGCAAGTACGGGGCGGCGGTCGTCGCGATCAGCAACGACGACACCGGGATCAGCATGGACCCGGACGTGCGGTTCGCGGTGGCGAAACGGATCGTCGAGCGCGCAGCGGACCACGGCATCCCACGCTCGGACATCGTCGTCGACCCTCTGGTGATGCCCATCGGCGCGCTCGCGCAGGCCGGCCAGCAGGTCTTCCAGCTCGTCCGTCGTTTACGCGAGGAGCTGCGGGTCAACACGACCTGCGGCGCCTCGAACGTCAGCTTCGGTCTGCCGAACCGCGAGGGCATCAATGGCGCGTTCCTGCCGATGGCCATCGCGGCCGGGATGACGTCGGCGATCACGAACCCGCTGATGCCGGAGGTCAAGGCCTCGGTCATGGCCGCGGACGTCCTCATGGGCCACGACCCCGACTGCGGCCGCTGGATCACAGTCAACCGTGTGCCGGTGCCCGAGGGCGAGGTCAGCCGCCGCCGGGTCAACCGGCGCGCCGTCGCGGTCGGGTAGCGGCTGGCGTCCCTTCCAGTGGCCCACACGGCGGACGACGCCCTCGTCATCTTCACCCCGTCCGGTCGCCGCGGCCGGTTCGAGACCGGGACGACGGTCCTCGATGCGGCGCGCTCGCTCGGTGTCGACATCGATTCGGTCTGCGGCGGTCGTGGCATCTGCGGTCGCTGCCAGGTGACCCAGGCGCTCGGCGAGTTCCCGAAGCACGGCATCGTCTCGGAGCCCGCCAACCTCTCGCCGTTCGCGGCGCTCGAGGCGACCTACCGTGACGACAAAGGCCTCGCGCCCGACCGCCGCCTGTCCTGCACAGCCGAGGTCTGCGGCGATGTCCTGATCGACGTCCCGCCCGAGAGCCAGGTCCACCGCCAGGTCGTTCGGAAGGGTCTGGATGTCCGCGACTTCATCGTCGATCCTGTCGTCCGGCTCCACTACGTCGAGGTCACGCCGCCCGAGCTCGCGTCGCCGACCGGCGACCTCGCGCGCCTGTTCGAGGCGCTCGAGGCGGAGTGGCAGCTGACGGGGCTCGAGGCCGACCTCGATGTCATCCGAGCGCTCCAGCCGGCCCTCGAGAAGGGGAAGTACGGCGTGACCGTGGCGGTGCACGAGGCGAGGCAGGTCATCGGCGTCTGGGCGGGCCTCCACGAGACTGCCTACGGTGTCGCCATCGACATCGGCTCGACGACCATCGCGGGACACCTCGTCAACCTCGCCGACGGAGCGGTCCTCGCGAGCAACGGTGTCATGAACCCGCAGATCCGGTTCGGCGAGGACCTCATGAGCCGCGTGTCCTACGCGATGATGCATCCCGAGGGCGCCGGCGAGATGACGACGGCCGTCCGCAAGGCCCTCGACGGGCTGATCGCGTCGCTGGCGATGCGTGGGGGCATCAAGCGGGTCGAGATCCTCGAGCTCGCCCTCGTCGGCAACCCGATCATGCACCACCTCCTGCTCGGCATCGACCCGACGCCGTTGGGCGGCGCGCCATTCGCCCTTGCCACGGATCGGGCGGTCAGGACGACCGCGGCCGAGCTCGGACTGCTGACCCACCCCGGCGCCCGGGTCTATGTGCTGCCGTGCATCGCCGGGCACGTCGGCGCCGACACCGCGGGCGTCATCCTCGCCGAGGAACCCCATGAGGCCGAGCGGATGACCCTTGTCGTCGACGTCGGCACGAACGCCGAGATCGTGCTCGGCGACAAGAGGCGGCTTCTGGCGGCGTCGAGCCCGACCGGACCAGCCTTCGAGGGTGCCCAGATCTCGGGTGGCCAGCGCGCAGCTCCGGGAGCCATCGAAAGGGTGCGGATCGACAAGGCGACGCTCGAGCCGCGCTTCCGGGTCATCGGCGTCGATGGCTGGTCGGACGAGGCGGCCTTCGCGACCGGCATCGCCGACACCGGGATCACGGGCATCTGCGGCTCGGGCATCATCGAGGTGATCGCCGAGATGTTCCTTGCAGGCATCGTGACGGAGGACGGCGTCATCGACGGGGGACTGGCGACACGGACGCCGCGCATCGTCCCGGATGGCCGGACGTTCAGTTACATCCTCCACGAGGGCGAGGCGGCCGGCGACGGCTCCGGGCCACGGATCGCGATCACCCAGAACGACGTCCGCGCGATCCAGCTCGCCAAGGCGGCGCTGTACGCAGGCGCGCGGTTGTTGATGGACCACGCCGGCGTGGAGACCGTGGACGCCGTCCGTCTCGCCGGCGCGTTCGGAAGCCAGATCGAGCCGCTGCACGCGATGGTGCTCGGCCTCGTTCCCGACTGCCCGCTCGATCAAGCGGGAGCGG
>JBJMMQ010000221.1:0-2623 GCA_045804705.1 Chloroflexota bacterium | reverse complement strand
AGGCGATCATCGCCGACTCGTCCGCACCCAACGCGCTCGAACGTGCCCTCGGTGATGGAACGTTCGGGACGCGGATCACGGCAACCCGCGCGGCCCACGTCGGGGCGGCATGACGATGAGCGTCGACGCCACGGGGCATCGGGCGACCCGGATCGAGAGACCGGACCGGGACGGCCAGAACGGTCACGGAGATCAAAACGGCCGCGGCGGGCAGACCGGCCATGACGCAAAGGCCCAACGCCAACGAGCCATCCGGGACCTGATCCTGTCTCGGCCGATCGGGAGCCAGCGTGAGGTCGTCGCCGCGCTCGGTGCGCAGGGCTTCGAGGTCACCCAGGCCACGGTCTCGCGCGATATCACGGAGCTTGGCCTCGTCAAGGCGCGCGCGACGGGCGGTCACGTCTACGTGACCCCGGAGCGTGTGACGCCAACGCACGGTCCGTCCAGTGCCCGCCTCGAGCGCATCCTCGGCGACATCCCCGTCCGCGTGGGCCGCAGCGGGCTGACGCTCGTGCTGACCGGGACGCCCGGCACTGCGAGCGTCATCGCCCAGGCGATCGATGAGTCCGGCCTGGAGGAGCAGGAAGGGACGCTGGCGGGTGACAATACGTTGCTCGTCCTGTTCCGCGACGACGCCCGGCTCGAGAGCTGGCTCGAGCGTTTCGAAGGCATCCAGGCACGTTCCGGAGGTTCGAAGGTCCCGTGAACAAGGTCGTCCTCGCGTATTCCGGTGGCCTCGACACCTCGGTCGCAGTCGCCTGGCTCAGGGAGCAGTTCAACGTCGAGGTCGTCACGCTGACCGTCGATCTCGGTGGCGGGTCGCTCCGGCAGGGTGTCGAGGAACGTGCCATCTCCGCGGGCGCCTCGCGGGCCTACGTCGTCGACGCGCGCGATCGCTTCGTCACCGACTTCGTCTGGCCGCACCTCCAGGCGAACGCGCTCTACCAGGGCGCCTATCCGCTGGCCACCGCACTCGCCCGCCCGCTCATCGCGCAGCTGCTGGTCGAGGTGGCGAAGGCCGAAGGCGCCGACGCGGTCGCCCACGGATGCACCGGCAAGGGCAACGACCAGGTCCGGTTCGACGTCGCGACGCATGCGCTCGATCCGGGACTCGAGGTCATCGCCCCGATGCGCGTCGGCATGGGCCTCACCCGCGACCAGGAGATCGACTACGCCGCGGAGCGCGGCATCGAGATCCCGATCACCAAGGCCTCTCCCTATTCGATCGACGTCAACCTGTGGGGCCGGTCGTGCGAGACAGGCGTCCTCGAGGACCCGTGGGTCACGCCGCCGGCCGATGCCTATGAATGGACCGTCGCTCCGGCCGACGCGCCCGAGCCGGTCGAGCTGCTGCTCGAGTTCGAGGGCGGCGTCCCGGTCGCGCTCGATGGGGACCGGCTCGGCTCGGTGGAGCTCGTCGAGCGCCTCCATGACATCGGCGGCGCGCACGGCGTCGGTCGGATCGACCACGTCGAGGATCGCCTCGTCGGCATCAAGAGCCGCGAGATCTACGAGGCGCCGGCGGCGACCATCCTCCACGAGGCGCACCGAGCGCTCGAGGGCCTGACGCTGTCGCGCGACACGCTCCGGTTCAACCGGTTCGTCGCCGACGAGCTTGCCCGGCTCATCTACGACGGCCTCTGGTTCAGCGCCCTCTCGCGCGACCTGCGCGCGTACGTCGCCTCGTCGCAGCGCGTCGTGTCCGGCGAGGTCCGGGTGCGGCTTGATCATGGGTCGGCCGTCGTCGTCGGCCGGCGCTCACCGATGTCGCTGTACGACAAGAGCCTCGCCACGTACGACGAGGGCGACGCCTTCGACCACGCGTCCGCGGTCGGCTTCATCGAGATCTTCGGGCTACCGCTGCGGGTCGAGGCCGCTCGGCACGGCGCCGTCGGCAAGCACCACGGCGCTGCGTGGACGTGGACCGATCCCCTTCTCTCCGAGATGCCGACGCAGATCACCGACCCAGAAGGCGCCGCGGTCTGATCTGTCGCATCAGCCCGGATCCCGAACGAGGAGCCCCTGGTCCTCGACGGTCTCGACCGAGAGGGTCCGGTAGCCGACCGCGTCGAACGCGACGGTGACACGGTCCGGTTCGACGGCCGTGACGAGCCCGCTACCGAACGTCACGTGCCGGACGCGCTCGTTCACCGAGAAGCGGGCGAGGTCGTCGGTCGCCGTGGTCCGGTCCGCGACGAGCCCGGCCAGGCAGCGATCGCACGCGCCGCACGGCGGGTCGAACGGCTCGCCGAAGTAGCCGAGGAGGAACGCTCGCCGGCATCCGGCAGCCTCGGCGTATCCGCGGATCATGTCCACGCGGCTCTTCTCGATCGCGCGCCGCCGGTCCTGACCCGCGACGGCATCCCGCATGACGGTGGCCACCGGCGGCCGATCGCCGCCGGACATGCGGACCGATCCATCCGCGGTCACCTCCACTGCGGCGAGCTCCTCGAGCCGTCCGACGATGGCATCGGTCCGGCGACGCGACCGGCGGGCAGCCCGGGCGAGTCCTGGGATGTCGGACGCGCCGGACTCCGATCGCCGAAGCACGCGCTGGACCGCCCGCACGTCCGCTTCCTCGAAGGCGGCCGGCGCGGCCTGGAACCGGCGCAGCCCGAGGTCC
>JBJMMQ010000220.1:0-8384 GCA_045804705.1 Chloroflexota bacterium | reverse complement strand
GAAGGCGCAGGTTGAGGAAGCCGGGCGCTGCGACCTCGGCTGACTCGATGAGCGATGACGCCGCGCGGCCCTCGGTCTCCTCACCAAGCTCGGCCGCCAGCGCCGTCGCGATCGCCAGCGGCGCCATCCGGTACGGCCGCGCCAGCTTCATCGCGAGGTTGCTGGCGAAGTCGCCGTGGACGGGATCCGCGGGGCGCTCGACCTCGACCGTCGGGGCGACCGCGTCATCGGGCCACCCAGGTAGCGCGCCTTTCGCGACCGCCCGATCCCAGGCGCCGGCGACGGCCGACCGGACGAGGTCCCGGACCGACTGCTCTCGCGCGGCTGGTTGACGGATGGTGGCGTCTGTCACGGCGACGGTCTTCTCCTACGGCGCCGGACGATGGTAGCGGTCTCGTCCTCGCCTCGGGCGACCACCGCCTCGGAATAGGGGGTGCACGCCGTCACCGTCCATTGGTCACTCGCCGGTGGGACCAATGCCAGCCGGATTGCAAGGGTCGTCGCAAGTTCGCGTCAGCAGGGTTTCCGGCATGTACAGACATCGGACGCGCCACACGGATCCACAGCACAGGCGACGCGGGCAGGGCCTTGTCGAGTTCGCGCTCATCGTGCCCGTCTTCCTGTTGTTCCTGCTCCTCGCCGTCGACTTCGGGCGGCTGTTGTTCTCGTACATCCAGCTGAGCAACACGGCGCGTGAAGCTGCCGCGTACGCCGCCTTCAACCCGACGACCGACAGCGCGACGTTGACCACCATCGCCCTGCGCGAAGCGAATGTGCAGAGCCAGCGTGGACAAGGCTCGATCTCCGCGAGCTCCTCCTGTACCGATACGGGGGGAGCCGCGATGGCGTGCTCCGCGGCGCAAGGCGGTGCAGGAGCCGGCAACCGGATCAGCGTGAATGTCGGTGAGACGTTCACCTTCTTCACGCCGCTGATCAACGGCTTCTTCGGAGGTGCCGGTCTTCCGATCGGGACGTCCGCGTCGTCCGCGGTGGTCGTCTACGGCGCCAACGGCGGCGCCCTCCCAGGGATCTGCGCAGCCCTCCCGCCCACCCCGACGTTCACCTGGCAGAGCCCGAACAAGATCCTCCAGCCCCTCCTGATCTCGGTCGACGCGGGTGCGTCGACGGGCCAGCCGTATCCCTGCGGGAACATCGGCTACAACTGGGACTTCGGCGGAGCGAGCACGACGCCCGGCAGCGACTACCTCCGGGAAGGCAAGACCCAGGACTACGAGTTCGCCCTGCCAGGCATCTATACGGTCACGCTCATCGTCACGAATCCGGCCGGCAGCAGCGTTCCGGTCACCCAGACGATCAATCTCGGGACGACGACGTGCAACCAGCCGACGGCGAACTTCACGGTCTCGCCGGCCGCCATCACCAAGAGCGGGAGCATCACGAACTGGCAAGCCGCGAATAACGGCGGCAACGGCGCCACGATGTTCACGTTCGACGGCAGCTCGAGTGCCTACATGTCCGACCCGGCTTGCCACCCGACGTGGGAATGGGACCTCGGCGACGGCACGACGTACCTGCCGCCGAGTGCGAACGCAACGCCTCCTGCGCATGGCTACCCCCACTCCGAGGCTGGACACACGGTCCACGTCACGCTCACGGTCAGGAATGACTCGGGCAACGACTCCAAGACCTTCGACATCCCGCTGAGCTGATGAAGACGCATCGACGCTCCAGCAAGGGCCAGGCGCTGGTCGAGTTCGCGCTCGTCCTGCCGGTCTTCCTGATGATCATCTTCGGGATCATCGATGGCGGCCGCTACGTCTTCCAGAACAACGTCCTGTCCCAGGCCGCCCGCGAAGGAGCCCGGGTCGCAGCCGCAGAGGCCGGCTGGATCGGCAAGACGACGACGGATGATCCGAGCTGTGTGGCCTCGGCCGCCCTCATCACCGCGGCCAACCCCGGCGCGCACGTCTGCCCGGCGACGGCCACCGGTGCGACCAACAGCCTTCAGGCCGACATCATCGCCGCGGCGAACCGGATGGTCGCGCCTTTCGGCGCCCTGACGTCGGCCAACGTCTTCTTCTACTGCCGTCCCGTCGGCACCGCTCCACCCGCGAACTGGACGAACAAGGCCTGCGCGGCGGCCGATCGAACCGCCGCCAAGGACGAGGTCTGGGTTCGCGTGGAGATGACCTTCCAGCCCATCACACCCCTCGTGCAGGGATGGACGAACACCACGTCCGCCTCGGCCACGATGGTCATCAACTAGGAGACCAGAGATGGCCCGCAATCATCCTCAAAGGGCACGAGGTCAGTTCCTCGTCCTGTTCGCGCTCGCCTCGACCGCGATGATCCTGTTCGCGGGTCTCACGATCGACGGTGGATACGCCTTCGCCCAACGGCGAGGGTCACAGAACGCATCGGATTTCGCTGCTCTGTCGGGCGCGCGCGTCATCGCCGAATGGGTCGGTGGCGACACCGCGAACGGCACTGACGGCAATGTGCAGGCAGCGATCACGAACAGCATCGCTGAGAACGGCGCGGCGCCTCTCACATTCGGGTCGCCCGATGGGCCGATCTACATCAAGTCGGATGGAACGCCGAACGGCTTCGTCGGCCACATCCCGGCAAACAAGATCCCATTCGGCACCGTCGGAGTCAGTCTCTCATCGAGCCGGAGCTGGAAGCCGTTCTTCCTGGGCGTGATCGGCATCAACAACTGGAGCGCTACCTCGACGGCGACGGCGAAGGGTGGCTATTCGCAGGCAGGGCCGCCGGGTGATGTCTTCCCCGCCGGGATCTCGCAGGCGACGTACGACACGTATCCGCTGTGCTCGGGCGACATCGGCAGCTCGACAGCCTGCCAGACCGTCCAGCTGACCCCCGGAAGCCTGAACGTGCCGGGCGGGTTCGGCTGGCTCAAGTTCGGAGCGGCCGGAAAATGCACGGGCTTCGGACTCGGGATGCAGAACGCTGGGTGCTCCACGTCCAAGACCTTCCTGCAGGACGAGATCGGTCCCCCGCAGAACAGCTACGGCTGCTGCACGGCGGTCGGGCTACCGGGCAGCGCCGACAAGATCGGCAGCCTCCCCGGGAACAAGGTGAGCGCGGACTGCAGCGCCTACATCGGGCAGCACATCACCGTGACCGTGCCGATCTGGGACGTTGCGGGCGACGAAGGTGCCAACGCGTGGTATCACATCGTCGGCTTCGCGGGCATGGAGCTCGCTGGTTGCAACGGTGGGAAGGACATCTCGGCGGTCCTGCGCCAGGTGATCTGGCCGGGCCCGACCACCACCGACCCTCAGCCTCGGGGCGCAGCGCTCGGAGTCGAGCTCGTCCACTGACAGACCCATCACCAGGCAAGAAGGAGAAGCCGCGACAGAGGTCGCGGCTTCTTGTCATCCGGTCCGGTAGACCTCGGGCCGCCGATTCGCGAGTACCGGGATGCCGCGCCTCACTCGTGCCACCGTGTCGAGATCAAGGTCCGCATGGATGACCGTCACGGCATCGGGCGCTTGCGCGATGACCGTTCCCCACGGATCGATGACCATCGACCGACCGTAGGCCGGCTGGCCAGGCGGGCCGCCGATCTGTGACGGGGCGAGGACGAACGCGCCGTTCTCGATGGCGCGGGCACGGAGGAGGACCTCCCAGTGGTCGCGACCGGTGCGTTCCGTGAACGCCGACGGCACCGTCAGGATCGAGGCTCCGGCCAGGGCGAGCGAGCGATAGAGCTCCGGGAACCGCAGGTCGTAACAGACCGAAAGGCCGACGCGAACGCCGTCCAGGTCAGCGCAGACGAGGCGATCGCCGGGCGTCACCCTGGCGGATTCGGTGTCCGCCGGACCCTGGTCGACGTCCACGTCGAACAGGTGGACCTTGCGATATGTCGCGGCGAGCGTCCCGTCCGGCGCGATGAGGGCCGAGGTGTTGTACGGCCGATCAGAGTCGGCTCCTGTCTCGGCTGTGCTGCCAACGAGGATCCACACGTCGTGGCGCCGGGCCACATCGGCGAACGGCTCGGTATGCGGCCCGGGGATCGGGCGCGCCGATGCGCGGAAGCCGTCGTCCGAGCCGCGGAACTGGAGGTACTCCGGGAGGAGAATGAAGCGGGCACCGGCCGCCGCCGCACTCTCGGCGAGCGCAACCGCACGCTCGATGTTCGCCGGAACATCGTCGCGAGCATCGAGCTGGACGAGGGCGACAGGAAGGTGCATGCCACCATCCTACGGGGCGCTGACCGGCCCTCGGATCCCCGTGTCGTAGACAAGGACGATGTCCGACCGCGCGCCCGCCGCGACCTCGACGCTCTGTTCCTGGGCCCCGCCCAGGAAGCCCTCGACGTCTTGCGGCGCGACGACGTATGACCCTGGCGGCAGTGCGATGAAGAAGGTCCCGTCGGCGCTCGTGGTGGCACGAGCGACCTCCCGATCGGAGCCCTCGCGCACGATGAGTACGGCGCCGCCGACGGGCCTCGCAGCGCAGGCCGGATCGGGCGGCACCTTCTCGACCGGACAGATCGGGCCTGCCGTGACCGTCCCGCCGATCCCTCCGGACGGTGTCGGTGATACTCCGACGCCGCCGCCGGCACAGCCCGCCATGAGCAGGACCAGGAACGTGATGTGGAGGATGCCCCCGACGAGCCTCAGGAACGCGGTCATGGCGTGACGACGACGACGTGAGTCACCAGGTTCCGGGACGTCGAGACGGTCAGCCCTGCTGGGTCGCGATGTCGCCGGCCGCGATCGCCGCGAGGAATGCAGCGTGGTCCTTGTCGTTCTGGTCGGCGTACGACTCCGCGAAGTCGGCGAGGGCGCCGTCAAAGGTGTCTGATGTCCCGAGGTAGGACGCGATCGCCACCGAATCCCCGGTCCGGGCGTGGGCGCGGGCGAGCGAGCGCGCGCACAGCCCGCCGTAGAACGCCATCCCCCGCGGCTGGAGGGTCGCGGTGTCGACCGACCCCTTCATGTCCCATAGCTGCCGGAAGTAGAAGTCGCGGCCGCCCGGGCCCCGGCTCCAGCCGAGGAAGATATCGGGCGTCGCCTGCATCAGGCGCTGCCCGACGACCACACGTTCACCGTGGTTCTGGTGATGGCTCGTCTCGACGTACGGATCGAGGACCGACGCTGTCGCCTCCTTGGCCTGGAGGAACAGAGGGTCGGCTTCGTCCCGACCTTCGAGAAGGGCGACGAAGCAGCGGGTCCCGACGCTGCCGACACCGACGACCTTGAGCGCGAAATCGACGAACCGATAGCGCTCGACGAGCTCGCGACGGCTCTCGGCGAGCGAGGCGCGATAGTCGGAGAACGCCTGGGACAGGGAGGCGATACCGCCCGGGATCTCGATGTGCTGGACGACCGGCGGATCGTCACGGATGCGCCATCTCCCGTCGACGGTCTCGGTCAGCGCGCCGCTCGCCTTCAGCTGGTCCTTGCCCCTGGCCTTGGCGAAGAGGCCGGCGACTCGGCTCTGGGCCTCCTTCGACGTGAAGCCGGGATCGCCCGCCTTGGCGGCCTCGACCATCTGGGCAGTGATGTCTTCTGCTGTGGTGCGGTCGTACCAGATCTGCAGCAGCCGCATCTCCGAGTACCGCGCCATCTGCTCGCGGTACGCCCTGACCGTGGCAAGCGCGGAGGTGCGCGTTGCGGCCGGAGTGAAGCCGTTCGACCGGGATGCGATGACGACACTCGCGGCGAGCCGCTTGACGTCCCATTCCCACGGCCCGGGGAGGGTCTCGTCGAAGTCGTTCGAGTCGAAGACGAGCGTTCGCTCTGGCGACGCGAACAGCCCGAAATTCGAGAGATGGGCATCCCCGCTCGCCTGCACCGTGATCTGACTCGTCGGAGTCGTCGACAGGTCGAACGCCATGACCGCCGGCGCGCCGCGATAGAACGCGAAGGCCGATGACGCCATGCGTCCATGACGCAGCGGGAGCAGCTCAGGCAGGCGGTCCGCCTCCTGGGCAAGGATGATCGCGACCGGATCTCGACTAGCGGCGGGCTCGAACGCGGCATGGCTTCGGCGGGGTGATGCCTGCCGTGCGACCTTGCCGTAGGCCGCGCGGTCCGCGACTGTCACCCAGGGGCGCGGCGTCCATGCATGTGGGTCCGGGCGCGGTGGGGCCCACGCCGCGGCGTACTCGTCGGGCGGGGCGATATCCGGTTGCGGGATGGCCGGGCCGGGACGACGACGCTGCGACGGAGCCCCGCGGGGAGTGGTCATGCGGCTGACTCTAGCAGGCGACGCGTGGGACGAGACCGTGTCACGGGCATCCGTCGGCGCGTACCATCTGCTCCGTGACCGACACGGCCGACACCTACGAACCGGCGGCGGTGGCGACCGCGGCGATGCCGGATACGAAGGCTCCGACCAGACGGGACGCCGTGATCCGTGTCCTGTTCGTCTTCGGTGTCCTCGCGATCGTCTTCGGCATCATCATGCCGCGGTTCGTCGATTACGGGGATGTGATCGCCTCCCTCCAGGGGCTCACCCTCCAGGACTTCCTCATCGACGCGGTGTTCGGGCTCATCGCCTGGGTCCTCACGGGCGCCATCTTCACCGCGCTCATCCCGGGGCTGGGCCTGCTGCGGGGCCTCCAGTCGTACCTGATCCTGACCGGCATCGGTGCGAGCATCCCCCTGGGGCCCTGGAACATGGCCGTCCTCTGGGTCGTCATCCGCGGCTGGGGCCGGCCGGTCGCGGAGACCACAGGTGGGATCCTGCTCTACGGCATCTTCGACCAATTGAGCCGCTTCGGGCTCATGTTCATCTCGGGCCTCGTGCTCGTCGGCGTCGAGGCGACGAAGCGGCCCCTGAACGTGGAGGCTGCAGTCATCGCCGGCTTCCTCATCGTCGGTGGCGTGCTGTTCATCGGCCTCGGCGTCGGACTCGTCCTCGTCGTTCGCTCTGAGGCGCTTGCGCGCAAGCTCGGCCAGCTCGTGGAGCGCATCGCTGGTGCTGTCCTGCGCCGGATGGGGCGCAAGACGCCCGACATCGAGGGAGCACTCGTCCGGTTCCGTGTCACGCTCGGCGACACCGTCAGGAACCAGGGGGTCGCAGCGTTCGTCGTCGCGATGGCATCGAAGTTCGGCTGGGTCGTCCTGATGATCGCCTCGATGCGCGTCCTCGGCGTCAGCGACGAGGTCCTGCCGGCGTCGATCATCATGGCCGGCGTCGCCGGAGTCTTCGTGATCACCGTCCTGCCGATCTCGCCGGGCGGCGCAGGTGTGCCCGAGCTCCTCTACGTCAGCTTCTTCACGACGTACACAGGGGGCGTCGACTCATCGGCGATCACCGCCGGTGTGATGCTGTTCCGCGGCTTCCAGTGGCTCTACCCGATCCCGCTCGCGTGGGTCCTTCTCGGCATCTCGCGCCGCGGCAAGCCGCTGCTGCCGACCAAGGCGGAGTTCCAGGGCGGCGGAGCGGTCACTGCCGGGGCCAGCCCCGCCACCTGACCCGGCTCAGGCCGGGATCGCCGTCGGGATCGCGTTCGCGAGCTCCTCGCCCCACTCGCGCGCGCGCTCGACCTCTCCCTCCAGCAGCGCGCCATAGACCGGCCCGCGTGGACCTCCGATCAGGAAGCTCTCAGGCGGGGCGATGAGGGTCTGGCCGGCCCGGCGCAGATGCGGTTCGGCGGCATGGGCGGCTGAGCCCCACAGGAGCCGAGGACCCTTGATCCGCGTGTCGAAGACAGCTGCTGAGACGTGCACTTGGGCCGGTGCCGCCTCGAGGTTCTCGAGCCACTCACGCAGCCCGACACCTCGGGAGATGACCGGCGGCTCGTCGATGCTGGTGCGCTCCGCAGCCGACTTGCGAGATGCGTCCTTGCTCATCCCGTGACCGTGGGTCGGGGCGCCCACGACGAGGAGAGCGATGTCATCAGCGATGACCGTCGGTGCGGCACCTACCTCCGTGAGCTGGACGGGCATTCGCGTCGACAGACCGTCGGCGATCGCCGTCGCGATCTCCTTCGTGTTCCCGTACATCGATTCGTAGACCACAAGGGCGCGCATGGCGACCACCTCCGCATCAACGGTTCGGGACGCCATGGTCAGCATGGGCAGGCCGGCTACGGTGAGACAGAGCCGAACGGCCCGATCCCCGTCCCACGTTCGGGGCATCCGCTATCCTTGGCGGCGCGCCGACATAGCTCAGTGGTAGAGCAGCTGTTTCGTAAACAGCAGGTCCTCGGTTCAAGTCCGAGTGTCGGCTCCATCCCTCTCGATCCGATACGGATCTGCCTGCCTCCGTGAGCGGCATCGCGGTCAACGGCGTCATCCGGGGCGACGGGGTACAGTGAGCCACCTGGCCGCACCGGACGAGGATCCCGGTCGCGACGAGCCGGCTGGGAGTCCGGTATCGGCGTGCCCCCAACGGTCCGGCCGCAGGGAGGACGCGATGCGCAAGCGCGTCACGGCCGCGGT
>JBJMMQ010000219.1:0-3592 GCA_045804705.1 Chloroflexota bacterium | reverse complement strand
GGAGCTGGCTCGTGCCCTCGTAGATGACCGCCGCCTTGGAGTTGCGCAGGTAGCGCTCCACCGGGAACTCGTTGGAGTAGCCGTTGGCGCCATGGACCTGGATCGCGTCGAGCGCCGACTGGACGGCATGCTCGGTCGCGTGCCACTTCGCGAGGCTCGTCTCGCGGGTGTTGCGCAGCCCCTGGTTCTTCAGCCATGCGGCGCGCCAGACCAGGAGGCGACCCATCTCGGTGCCGGCGGCCATCTTCGCGATCAGCTGCTTGACCAGCTGGTGCTCGCCGATCTCCTGACCGAATGTCTGGCGCTCGTGGGCGTAGCGGACGCTGGCATCGAGGCACGCCTGCGCCAGACCGACAGCGCCCGCCGCGACCGTGAACCGGCCCTGGTCGATCGCGCTCATCGCCACGAGGAAGCCCTCGCCCTCCTCGCCGATCCGGTTCTCGATGGGGACCGGCACGTCATCGAGATTGATGAGGCCCGTGTTCCCGGCGCGGATCCCGAGCTTGCCGTGGAGCGTTCCGGTGGTCAGGCCGCTCATCCCGCGTTCGAGGATGAAGGCGGTGACGCCCTTGTGCTTCTTCGACCGGTCGACGGACGCGAAGACGAGGAAATGGTCGGCGATGTCCGCCAGCGAGATCCAGATCTTCTGCCCATTGAGCCGGTAGGCGTCGCCGTCGCGTCGGGCAGTCGTCTGCAGGTTCCCCGCGTCCGTGCCCACACCGGGCTCGGTCAGCCCGAACGTCGCGAGCTTCTCGCCGCGCGCCTGCGGGACGAGCCAGCGACGACGTTGCTCCTCGGTCCCCCATTGGAGGAGGGCCAGCGAATTCAGTCCGACATGGACGCTCTGGACGACACGGAACGAGGTGTCGGCACGTTCGAGCTCCTCGCACAGGATCCCGAAGCTCGTGTAATCCATCCCCCCACCGCCGTATTCCTCCGGGATCGGCGCGCCGAGAAAGCCGAGCTCGCCCATCTTCTCGAACAGCTCGCGATGGACCTCGCCCTTCGCATCCCACTCCCGGATGAACGGCACGATCTCGGCATCAGCGAACGCGCGGACGCTCTCCTGGACCAGCCGGTTCTCGTCGGTCAGGGTGAAATCGACCATCGGCCGATCGTAGCAGGGCGTCTGCGCGCGAGGGCCGCCCGTATACTCGACCGACCCCGGAGCCAGGAGCCGACCGACCGATGACGACCGAAGCCACCCACGACTACGCCGCCCTCGCGGAGGCCAACCTGACGCCCGTCCTCGGGCGGTATTTCCAGCGGTCGTGGAGCCACGGTGTCGGGCATCGGTTGTACGACAGCGACGGCCGGTCCTACCTCGACTTCGCCAACGGTATCGCCGTGACATCACTCGGGCACGCGCATCCGAGGGTGACGGCCGCGGTCCACGCGCAGGTCGACAGGCTTATGGGGCCCGTATCGGCGCTCGGCTTCGCGGAGCCGATCTCTCGCCTCGCTGTCGAGCTCGCGGCCACGTTCCCGGACCCGCTCGATTCGGTCATGTTCCTCAATTCGGGGTCAGAGGTGATCGACGGGGCGATCAAGCTCGCGCGCCGCGTCACGGGTCGGCCGGGGATCATCGCCTTCCGTGGCGGCTTCCACGGGCGGACGTATGGCGCTGCCAGCGTGACGACATCGAACATCAATTACCGGACTGGCTACGAACCGTTCCTGCCGGGCGTCTACTTCGCGCCGTACCCGGTCGTCTATCCCGAGTTCTCGAGCGAGGCCGAAGCGTCCGACGCGTGCCTGGCGATCCTGGGCTCGCTCCTGACGACGGTCGTCGCGCCGTCGATGGTCGGCTCGATCCTCATCGAACCCGTTCTGGGCGAGGGCGGGTACAACCCGGCACCCGCCGCATTCCTGCGCGGCGTTCGCGAGCTGTGCGACGAGCACGGGATCCTGCTCATCGCCGACGAGGTCCAGTGCGGCTACGGCCGGACGGGGAAGATGTGGGCCTTCGAGCATGCCGGGATCGTTCCCGACGTCGTCGTCGTCGCCAAGGCCATCGCCAATGGTCTGCCGCTCTCGGCGATCGTCTCCTCGCGCGAGCTCCAGGAACGGTGGGGGCGGGGTGCGCACGGTTCGACCTACGGCGGGAACCCCGTGGCGTGCGCGGCCGGGATCGCCGTCCTCGAGACGATGCGCGATGAGGGACTCGTCGGGAACGCGGTGGAACGGGGCGCGGAGCTCGTCGCGGGCCTCGGTGCGATCGCGGCCGAGGACGACCGGATCGGCGACATCCGAGGGCTCGGGCTGATGGTCGGCGTCGAGTTCACGGACCCGGCGCTCCCCGACCAGCTCATGGCCGCATGCGCTGACGCCGGCCTGCTCGTGCTCACCTGCGGGCGCCAGCACGAGACCGTCCGCTGGATCCCGCCGATCGACGTTACCGCCGCCGAGATCGCCGAGGCGGTCGAGATCTTCGGCGAGACGCTGGCCGGCATGCCCAGGTAACCGGCAGTGAAGGCGTCGCTGCTTCACTCGCGCGATGCCGCTTCGGATCACATTCGCGCGCCTGTGCCGTGAGACTCGGGCGCGACTCGGCCTGACCCGACAGCAGCTCGGCGAGGCGGTCGGTGTCACGCGCGGCTACATCGCGAAGGTGGAGAGTGCGAAAGCGAATCCGACGTTCGCTATCGCCGAGCGCATCGCGATCGCCCTGGATCTCGAGACGGACATCGTCGGCCGCGTCCCGACGGTCATCGGCGATCCTCGTCAGCGCGACCTCGTGCACGCTCGATGCTCTGGCTACACCGACCGTCGGCTGCGCACCGCGGGCTGGTTGACGCGACGCGAAGTCGAGATCAGACATGCGCATTCACATGGCTGGATCGACCTGCTTGCCTTCGATCCCGCGACAGGGACGTTGATCATCATCGAGATCAAGACACGTCTTGATGACGTCGGGGCGATCGAGCGTCAGCTCGGCTGGTACGAGCGGTCTGCTTTCGAAGTGGCACGCCGGCTGGGTTGGCACCCGAGAAGAGCCGTCGGCTGGCTCCTCGTCCTCGCAAGCGATGAGGTCGACGTGGCGATAAAGCAGAACAAGGATCTACTCGAGCGTGCCTTCCCGGCTCGTAGCCGATCCATGTCTGCCGTTGTCGGGTGCGATCCAGCGGCGGACCTGCGCCGAGGTCTCGCGATGATCGACCCATCAAGCAAGCGCACTGAGTGGCTTCGGACGACGCGTGTGGATGGCCGCCGGTCGTCTGCACCGTTTCGCGACTATGCCGACGCTGCCAGACGAATGAGTCGGTGAGTTCGCGGCTGGTGATGACGCTCCTGACAGGACCGCATCCGCGATATTCGAGCGTCACGGACCGCGACTTTTGACAGGATCCGTCGATTCTCGGAGGCGATCATGCGTGGATATGGCGAAAGCGTTCCTGAGAGGAACGCTTTCGGAAGCTGCGGGCCCCGGGGGCTCGCGTCGAGCGCGCCTGGACAGAGATCAGCGGTTCTGGGAGAGGAACTTCATGACGTCGACGAGTCGGAATCGACGATCGCCACGCTTGCACACACGGTAGAACGGGAGCTCGCCGCGGTCGCCCAGCCGCTTCACCGTGTTGACGTGCAGGTGAAG
>JBJMMQ010000218.1:0-6713 GCA_045804705.1 Chloroflexota bacterium | reverse complement strand
TCGGCCTTGTCCTCGAGGGGTGCTCGCCGGTCCGCCTCGCGGTAGGCAGCGATCGCTCCGCTCAGGTCGCCATCGCGGACACGCGCCGCGGCGACGTTGCGCCAGGCCGTGTAGGTCGATGGCGTCTCGGGCAGCTGGAGGATGGCCTCCCAGCTCGCGAGCGCCGCGGTCTCATCGTTGAGCCGGTAGTGAGCCTCGCCGAGTCCGAGCAGAGCGGAAGCGGTGATGGCGGGGTCGTCGAACCCGACGACGCGTGAGAAGTCCTGACCGGCCTCGGCGAAGTCACCCGACGCGAGGAGGTCGGTCCCGCGCTGGAGGAGGGCGAGGGCGCGCTCGCGGGTCAGCCGGCCCGGCTCCGATCGATCTGGGGGTGGTGCCGGCGGCGGAGCGTCGTCCATCGGGCTGACGATACTAGACTGCCCTCATGTGCGGACGGTTCACCCAGCAGCGCCCGGCCTCCGAGCTGGCCGAGATCTTCGGTGCCGAACCATTGGCCGACGACCTCGGCGACCACTACAACGTCGCACCGACCGACGAGGCATCGGTGGTCGTCCAGCGTGAGGAACGGCGGGCGATCACGGCCTATCGCTGGGGTCTCATCCCGCATTGGGCGACTGACGCGAAGGTCGGCTCGCGGATGTTCAACGCGCGGTCGGAGACGATCACGACGAGCCCCGCGTTCCGCGACGCGTTCGTCCGCAAGCGCTGCCTCGTGCCCGTGGATTCGTTCTACGAGTGGAAGCGCGAGGGCACCGTCCGCCAGCCGTACCGGGTCGTGCGCCGCGACGGGATGCCGCTCGCGCTCGCGGGTCTCTGGGCGGGCTGGCGCGATCCCGAAACCGAAGCCGTCCGGCGCACATTCACGATCATCACGACGACGCCGAACGAGGCACTCGCCGGCCTTCACGACCGGATGCCCGTCGTGATCGCGGAGGACGCGTGGGACCGTTGGCTCGATCCGGCGCAACCCGACCCTTCCGAGCTGCTCGGTCTTCTCGTGCCTGACGAGGATCTCGATCTGGAGGTCTATCCCGTCGAACGCCTCGTCAACGACGTGCGACGCGACGGTCCCGAGCTGATCGAGCCGCTCGTCCTCGCGCCACCGCCACAGGCCGTCCTCTTCGAAGCGAGCTGAGCGGCAGAAGCTTCCGTCATTCGGCCGCGACCTCGGTCCAACCATCGGACTCGACAGATGCCCGGAACGCCTCACCGGGCTCGACTCCGTCAGCCAGGGCTGCGGCGAAGGAGCCGACGAGCTCGGCGAAGACGCCGTCGGGGTCGGCGTCGGGGGCCTCGAAGGCGACGGAGTCGGCCGGCAGGTGCTCCGGGACGACGGAGCCTGCGGCAACGACGAGGACCATGCGCGCCGTCGACCAGCGCGCCGCATCGGCCACGACAGCGATCAGATCGGGTGGGGCAGGCTCCGCGACGACCACGACCTCGAACGCGGTGAGGTAGCGCAGGCCGAGGTCCACGTCGACCGCGTCGATGGCCGGCCCCTCGGTGACCGCTGCGGACCCGTCCTCCTCGGCCAGATCGGGTTCATCGGGTCGTTCGAGCGGGGTCGGTCGCGAGCCGTCGCGCAAGAGCGCGACGTGGCCGACGCCGCCGCGAGCCAGGTCGAGGACGACGCCATCCGCGGTCTCGTCGTCGCCGGTCCGTCCGACGACCTGGACGGCCGCTCCGGTCCGCGCTGCCGCAAGCGCAACGCGCGAGGACATACCCGCAGCCGAGATCACGCCATCGCTGAGGCGGCCGATGGGAGAGCCGATGACGACGATCACCTCTGAAGCGTACGCGTCGGGTATGGACGCGTGTGAGCCCCGGCCTCGTGCCTCAGCCGGGTCCCTTTCCGCCTCCGCCGCCCCCGCCATCGTCGCTGCCTGGCCCACCGCCTCCGCCGTGGTCATCCGTTCCCTCCGGGGTTTCGGTCGGACGCGGGGTCCGGGTGGCGCGCGGCGTCTCACCGGGCTTCGCGGTCCGTGGTGGCCTCGGGGTCTCAGTCGGTTCCGCTGTCTCGGCCGCCTCCGGCGACTCTGTCGGCGACACGGTCACCTCGGGCATGGGCGACCGGCTCGGCATGGGGCTGTTGCTCGTTTCCGGGGCTGCGGGGGTAGTTGGGCCGGGACTGCGGTCGGGGCCGATGGTCGAGCCATTCGGGGCCAACAGTGCGCCGACCGTCACCGCCGTGACACCGGTCAGGGCACCCGCGGCAAGGAGGACGAGCAGGACGAACGCGAGGGCCTGCGCCCTGACGGCGATCGGCCGCCCACCGGCCATCGCGACGGCCCACGACCGACGAACCGTCAGCAGGAACGCTCCGACCGCGCCACCACGGACGGCGGAGGACGGGACGATCACCAGGCGCGGGGCGGGCTCCGCGGCGATCGCCGCCATGACGCGGTCCTCGAACCCGTCGGTCGGGCGGATCCCGGTGTCGAAGGCGAGCTCCTCGAGATCACGGGCGGTCGCGAGTGCATCCGCCAGCTCGGCCGGCGGCGGGTCGGGCTCGCCGGGAATGTGCAGTTCGGCTGGGTCGAAGCGCTGCCCGGTCACTCGTCGCTCCCGGGTTCGACGCTGTCGCGGAGGCGTGACAGGCCGCGGCGAAGGTGGGTCTTGACCGTATTGAGCGGCCGATCCGTCTGGCGACCGATCTCCTCGAGCGTGAGCTCCCCGAAGAAGCGCAGGGCGACCACCTCGCGATAGGGCTCCGGAAGTGCCGCGACTGCGGCCCGGACGGTCGTCGCCCGCTCGGCACGCATGACGATCGCCGCGGGGTCGGATCGAGGACCGGTCGACAGCTCTGACCCTTCGACTCCCTCAGCCGTCGGCGCCGTCGCGTCGAGCCACGTCACCGACTTGCGCTGCCCCAGACGGCGCAGTGCCAGCCGAACCGCGATGCGGGTCAGCCACGCTCCGAACGGGCCGTCGCCACGCCAGCTCGCAAGCGACCGATAAGCCGTCACGAAAGCCTCCTGGGCGACGTCCTCGGCCTCGTGGAGGTCGCCGAGGATCCGGTGTCCAGCACGCACGACCGAGGCGGATTCACGCTCGACCAGATGGCGGAAGGACTCGGAGTCCCCGGCGAGGACGGCGTCGACGATCGCGCGGTCCGTGCTGTCATGACCTGGCCCAGCCGTCGTGGATGGTCGTAGGATCGCCTGACTCCGTAACGCAGGTGATGGACCAGACGCCGGCATGCCGGATCCGCTCGTCTCCATGATGCGGGAGGGCGAGCGGATCCATCGGTCGTCGGTCCGTCCAGCCACGTGCGCTGGCGTCTCGAGTGCAGGCGTCAGTCGTCGTCGCCGCCGCCATGCCCGCTGTCGTCGCCGCCATCGTGGCCGCTGCGGTCATGCCCGCTGTCGTCACTGCCGGGTCCGCTGTTGTCCCCCCCGTCGTGGCCGCTGTGGTCGTCAGTCCCCGCCGGTCCGTCGTCGGCGTGATCGTCGGTCGCGCCCGGGACGTCGTCCTCGTCATCTGCGCCGCCGTGCCCGCTCTGCGCGCCGTGGTCGTCGGTCCCGTCGCGTCCGTCGTCGCCGTGGTCGTCGGTCGGCTCGGCGGCATCGAGTCCGTGGTCGTCGGCCGTCTCCGTCGGCTCGGCCGTCTCGGTCGGTTCAGTGGTCTCGGTCGGCTCCGCCGTTTCGGACGGCTCGGCGGTCTCCGTCGGCTCGGCGGTCTGGTTCGGCTCTGCGACCTGCTGGCTCGCGTCCCGTCCGGCCCTGCCGGAGCCCATCAGCCCGTCGGCCGCGAAGGCCGCTCCGCCGACGAGGAACAGGGTCATCGCCGCGACGGCGACCCCGCGAACCAGCTTGACATCTGTGCGCATCTCGGTCGTCTCCCGTGGATACCGGTCCGCGACCGGCCTCTACTCCCTTGAGACGTCGAGTGCGCAGAAAGTTTCAGCTGGTTTCGATGCCCGGGTCGGCGTCGCCCTCGACCTCGGCGATGTCCGGATCCTCGGCGCCCGCAGTCGGGCCCGCCTTTCCTTCGTCGTCGACGGGGCCTGGCGCTTCGGACTCGTCGGTCGGCGCGGATTCGACGGATGCGCTCTCTCGCTCGATGACGACTCGGCCCAGGCCGGCTGCCTCCAGATCGGCCCCGAACGCATCAGCATCCCCGACGAGCACGATCGCGGCGTCATCCACGTGGAGGTGATCGCGCGCGGCGGCGGCGACCGCATCGATGTCGACCGATTCGATGTTGGCGCGATAGCCGACCAGCTCCTCGACGCCAAGGCCGTGGACGGCGAGGCTTCCGAGCGCCCCGACGACGGCGCCAGCGGTCTCGAACCGGAGCGGGAACACGCCGATCAGGAAGTCCCGCGCGGCGACGAGCTCGGACGTCTGGACCTGCGTGTCGCGCATCCGCTCGAGCTCGGCGAGCATGTCGACGAGGGCTGGGACGGTGACCTCGGTGTTGACGGCCGCGCGGGCGGAGAACGGTCCCGCCCCGCGACGCATGTCGAACCCCGCGCCCGCCCCGTACGTGTAGCCCTTCTCCTCGCGCAGCTTCATGTTGAGCCGGGAATTGAACAGGCCGCCGAGGATGGCGCTCATCACCGAGACCGAGTGGAAGTCCGGTGTCCGGCGCGGCAGGCCGCGATGGCCGACGCGGATCTCGGTCTGGACGGCACCCGGCCGATGGATGACGCGGACGACGCGGCCACCGGTCGCACCGCTGTCGTCGACTGAGCGCTCGGGCCGGGCAGCGCCAGACGAGCTCCACGAGCCGAACAGGCCTTCCGCGGCACGGACGACGTCGAAGCCGCCAAGGTCGCCGCCGACGACGAGTGTGGTTCGTTCGGGCTGGCGCGCGAGCTCATACGTCGCGCGGAGGTCGGCCGCGGTCAGGCGTTCGACGGTGTCGCGCAGGCCCCCCGACGGCCGGTGATACGGCGATCCGCCGGCGTAGATCGTGTCGATGAAGGCCTCCTCGACACGTCGTCGAGGATCCGCCTGTGCCTGGAGCAGGTCATTGAGCCGCTCATCGCGGAGACGCTCGACCTCGGATTCGGGGAAGCTCGGCTCGAGGAAGACCTCAGCCATGAGCTCGAGTGCCGCCCCGATGCGAGCGGCGGGGACGTCGACGCTGACGGACACCGCATCCCAGCCGGCGTCGGCATGGAGCGACGCACCGAGTCGTTCGCCCGCCTCGACGAGCTCGATCGCGTCGCGGCGCGTCGTGCCCTCGGTCAGTGCTCGCCCGGCGAGGACGGTCGCACCAGCCATCTCCGGCGGCTCTTCGGAGGCACCACCCGCGACGATCAGCGAGGCCGACACCAGGGGACGGCCAGGGAGATCCACGACGGCGATCGACAGTCCGTTCGGGAGAGCGTGCGTTGTGACGGTCGGGAAATCGTACGGGCGCGGGCTGCCCGGCTGCGGGCGCTCGGCGATGACTGGTCCGTCGCGCTGCGGTTCGACGGTCGTGCTCATGCGACGGCCTCCTCGTCCGCGGCCGCCGCCTCGGGCAGGTAGGTCAGCACCATCCGGTTGTCGGGCCGGAAGACGGCGGCTGCCACGTCGCGGATCGCCTCGGGTGTCACCGACAGGTAGCGCGGCAGCATCCGATTGATGAGCCCCGGGTCGTCGAACAGCGTCGCGTACATCGACAGCCGGTCGGCTCGCTCCTCGACGCGCTGGAGGGCGCCGAGCTCGTCCGATTCGGTCAGTGCCTTGGCGCGGGCCAGCTCGTCGTCGCTGATGAGCTCGGTCGCGAGGCGGTCGAGCTCCTCGTGGAGGGCCGTCTCGACCTGCTCGACGGCGACTCCGGGCCGGACCGTGGCCCATCCCGTGGTCACCGAGGCGCCACCGGTGAAGCCGAGGGTGAAGATCGCGACGTCCTGGGCGATCCGCTCGTCGCGGACCAGGCGGCGGTTGAGCCGGCTGCCCTTGCCGCCCGCCAGGATCTGGCCGGCAAGATCGAGCGCGTCGAGCCGGGTGTCGCCGAAGACCGGAGCCCGATAGCCGATGTGAACGCGGGGCAGCGGGACCTTGTCGTAGACGATCTCGCGGCGCTCGCTGCCGAGCGTCGGAGGCAGCGACAGGTCGCCGAGCTTCGGGATAGCCGGGTTCGGAGGGATAGCTCCGAAATAGCGCTCAGCGGCGCGAACGACGTCCGCGGTATCGACGGCGCCGACGACCGAGAGCACCGCGTTGTTGGGTGCGTAGTAGGTCCGGAAGAAGTCGCTGACGTCCTCGACCGACGCGGCGTTGAGATCGTCCATCGAGCCGATGGTCGAGTGGTGGTAGGGGTGGTCCTCGGGGAAGAGGTGTTGCTGGAGCTTCTCCTGGAAGGAGCCGTACGGCCGGTTGTCGTATGACCAGCGCTTCTCGTTCTTGACGACCTCGCGCTGGTTGTCGAGGTTCTCCTGGCTGAGCGCGTCGAGGAGCGTCGCCATCCGGTCGGCCTCGAGCCAAAGGGCGAGCTCGAGCTGGTGAGCGGGAAGCGTCTCGAAGTAGTTCGTCCGGTCGAGCCAGGTCGAGCCGTTCATCGTCCCGCCGGCGGCCTGGACGAGCGCGATGTGCTCGGCCTTGGCCACATGCCGGGAGCCCTGGAACATCACGTGCTCGAAGAGGTGCGCGAAGCCGGTCTTGCCGACCACCTCGTTGGCGGAGCCCACGCGGTACCAGAGGTTCACGCCGAGCAGGGGCAACGAGTGGTCCTCGTGCACGAGCAGCGTGAGCCCGTTGTCCAGCGTGAAGCGCCGG
>JBJMMQ010000217.1:0-4678 GCA_045804705.1 Chloroflexota bacterium | reverse complement strand
GTCGGACCCGTGAGGGCGGTCTGCGCGTACAGGTGGCCGCCGCGTCGCTCGTTGCGCGCGTCGCCGGCAGCCTGGGCGTGCACGATGATCTGGGCCGCCGCATCGGCAGCGTCGACGTAGCTCCCGATCATCATGCGTGCGCCGAACCGGACGCGCCACACCTTGACAAGGCCTTCCTGGTCATCCTCGCGCTCGAAGACCTCGAAGGCCTCCTCGGCGACGCGGAGCGCGCGTCGGCTGAAGTCGCCGCCTCCGCCGCGATATTGATCGACGAGGATCCCCATCAGGGCCGCATGGGCGCCGAGTCGCACGTCCCATCGCTCGTCGGCAGCCGCCGCCGCCTCATCCAGGGCAGCGGTCGCTTCGGCGAAGCGGCCGCGCTCGATGAGGGTCTCCGCAAGATCGGGCAGCAGCGCGAGACGACCGTCGTCATCGGCGGGCAGGACATTCACGGCTCGCCCGAACAGGTTGGCCGCTGCATGCATGTCGCCGCGCGCGAATGCGCGCCGGCCGGCATTCGTGAGACGCCTGGCCGCATCGCGTCCGACCTCGATGCCGTGTGCGTCGAGTGGTCCCAGCTCTCCGAAATAGCGATACGCCTGCTCGAGGTGGTAGGCGAGGATCTCCTCGAACTCGACGCCTCGATCGACCTCGGCGTTGGCCTTGTCCGCCCACGCGACGAAGGTCTCGTGCAGGGTTGCGCGGGCGCGCTTGAGCATGCCGTTGTAAGCGGCATCGCGGATCAGAAGGTGCTGGAACCGGTATCCATGCTCCCCGGTCGACGACGACGCTTCGGCGCGCACGAGCCGTCTACGCTCGAGCGTCCCCAGGTGTCGGGTCAGGTCGGATCGGACGGCATCGGGCGTGAGCGCGGCGACCGCTGGTTCCGCGAATTCGAGCCCGACGACGGCCGCGGGTTCGATGACCGCTCGTTCGTCGCGGCCGAGCCGGTCGAGGCGCGCTGCCAGCAGTGCCTGGATCGTGGGTGGGACGGTGATGTCGCCCGACTCGTCCAGGCGGACCCAGCGCCCTTCGACGTTCCGCAGGGCACCGCTCTCGATGAGCATCGAGATCATCTGCTCGACGAACAGGGGGTTGCCCTCGGCGGCCGCCACGATCTGGCTCCGAACGGACGCCGGCAGGTCTGACTGTCCCAGCACGTTCTCCACGATCTGGGTGCTGTCCGCTTCGCTCATGGGTGCCAGGTTGAGATGGGACGCCGTCTCCCGGTCGCCAAGCTCGGGTCGGGTCTCGAGGAATTCGTGACGGGCCGTCGCAAGGAGGAGGATCGGCGCCGCGGCGTCGTCGAGCACGTGCTCGACGAAGTCGAGGAATGCGGGCTCCGCCCAATGGAGATCGTCGAGCACGACCACCAGCGGCTGTCGCTCCGCGAGGAGCTCCAGCAGTCGCCGAGCTCCCCAGTGCAACTCGGGCAGCGGGAACGGCGTGGGATTCAGCCCGGCGATCGAGGCGATCCGGGCCGCGACATCGGCATCGGCGACGAGCGCGCGCAGCTTCTGACGAGCGGCGGGCGGCGGATCATCCTCCCCGATGTCGGCCGCGGCGCGGATGATCTCGACGAGCGGCCAGAACGTGATCCCCTCGCCGTAGGACAGGCATCGGCCGCGCACCACGGTCGCACCCGGCGACACGCTCTCCACGAACTCGCGGATGAGCCGGGACTTGCCGACGCCGGCATCCCCGATCACCGTCAGCATCCTCGGCGACGCGCCTTCCACCGCCTGCTCGAAGGACGAGCGGATCTCCGTCAGCTCGGCCTGCCGGCCGACGAGGGGCATGTCCTGTCGGGGCGCCTGAGCTCCTTCGCCGCGGACCGCGATGAGACGGTAGGCGGGCACCCGTTCCGCCTTGCCCTTCAGCTCGAGGGGTTCGACAGGTTCGACCTCCACGGCATCCCGGACGAGGCGATACGTCAGCTCCCCGATCAGCACTTCATTCGCGGGTGCGGCCTGCTCGAGGCGGGCCGCCGTGTTCACGGGATCGCCCGTCACAAGCCGTTGACCCGTCGAGGAATCGCCGGTCACCACCTCCCCGGTATGGACGCCGGTCCGGTTGGCGAGCCGGATCCCGATCGACGCCTCGAGGCCGTCGTTGAACCGCGCCAGCGCCGCTCGCATCCCGTGTGCCGCGCGGACGGCCCGAAGCGCGTCGTCCTCGTGGAGCGTCGGGAGCCCGAAGACCGCCATGACCGCATCGCCGATGTACTTCTCGACGAGCCCGCCGTGGCGCTCGATCTCAGCGCGCATCGCGTCGAAATAGCGGCTCATCACCTCGCGGAGTGCCTCGGAATCGAGGGTCTCGCCGAGGGCCGTGGAGCCCTTCAGGTCGGAGAAGACGATCGTCACCGTCTTCCGAACCTCGGCTGCGGCCGAGGCGGGAGCGAGCGGCGTCCCGCAGAAACCGCACAGACGGAACCGCTCCGGGTTCTGCTCTCCGCAGTTCGGGCAGGTGATCACCCCGCGAGTCTACGGTCTGAACGTCACATCGGCGCTGAGGCGCGTTCGTCGGACGCCTCATGGCGTAGTCCTATCGATGTCCCCTGATGGGCGAATCGGGCAATTGATTGACGGTGCCCGTTCGTCGGAAGGTCAGGGCGCTCAACCGAACCCACGCGTCCTGACCACACCAGGTGGTCGGCCGCAAGCCGACGGTGACCTCGTGATCGTGGGTCCGCGTCGCCATCAGCCGCACGTGGTAGACCGTGACCTCGATCCGTCGCCCCCGCTTCACGCTGGCCGTGCTCGCCGCCGCACTGGTGATGACCGTGGCCGTCCCGACCGCGGATGCCCGCATGCCACGAGCGAGGAAATACCACGTCGGCGGCGCGATCACCCTCGACACGAACCTGCTGTCGGCCAGCGGGGCATCAGCCTGGGCGATCGATGAATACCTGAAGGCGAAGACATCGCTGCCCGCGCTCGGGATCGCCTTCGTCGCGGCGGAGAAGAAATACGGTGTCAACGCCCGCTTCCTCCTCGCGGCCGCGATGCACGAGTCGGCCTCGGGAACGTCCTACATCTCGCGAAAGAAGCACAACCTCTTCGGCTACAACGCGTATGACCGCAGCCCGTTCCGCTATGCGAGCGCCTTTGCGTCATACGCGGCTGGTATCGATGCCACGGCGAGGTTCATCAAGGAGTCGTACCTGACTCCCGGCGGTCGTTGGTGGGGAGGCCGACCGACTCTGCGGAGCATGCAGCAGTTCTGGTCCTCGTCACACCGCTGGGGGGAGGGCGTCAGCCGGATCGCAACCAGGATCCATCTTCATACGCTGGCTCGTCGGTCGATCAGGTTCGCCGCTCCCGCGGTCGACGGTCCGCTCGCTGGCCAGACCCAGACCACGGTCCGTCTCACATGGACCGGCGGCGCCATCCCGGCGGTGATCGGCTTCGCCGCCACGTGGAGAACGGTCGCGCTCGATTCGGAGGCCGTCGCGGGCACGATCGAGCCTCCCGCTCCTTCGGGGCCAGGGATCCTCGACGTCGTGGCGCTCCGGGCTGGCTCCGCCACGCCGTCGCCGCAGGCGTCAGTCGCGATCGTCCCGCGACCGCCACGCGCGACGAGCGTCGCGGCGCGCCGAGTGAGGACCGACGCACACACGATCACGATCGCGGTGCCAGCACCGCGTGAGCCGGGGAGATACGGGCTCGACATCGAGATGCTCGATTCGGGCGGTCGTCCGCTCCCGGCCGCCCAGGCGATCGACATCCCGAACGTCGAGGTCCGGGTGTGGAGCCATCGAGCTGTGACGTACCAACTCGAACCGAGCGTCGACGGCACGGGAGTCGTCGTCCGGGTCACGAACACCGGTCTCGTCACGATCCCGGCTGGAACCGACCGGAACTCGTCCGCGTCACGAGATCCCGATGCGAAGTCGGTGCGTTCGATGCTGACTGTGACCGCATCGACGAATGACCGGACGAACCCGTCGCCGGTTCGGCTGCTCGAAAAGTCGCTCGTGACAGCGTTGCTGCCGGGTGCATCGGTCACCTTCGACGTGCCGGGGATCGCCGCCGCGACTCACCGGACCACGAACTCGCTGTCGGTCAACCTCGGCGTCCTCGGAGATCCGACGTGGCTCGAAGTGCAGTCGCCGGCAGGCGCCTGGTCGTGGGGTGCGGAAAGAGACGGACCCGGGTAGGCTCGAATCGCCGCAGGCGACGCTCCGGCGCCCTGACAACCTCGGCCCGGGGCCTGGCACGCGATCGGGGGACGGCGGGCCCCGCCGTGCCTCCCCGCCAACCGGCGATCCCGCGGGACCGGACACGACATGGGCCGCCGCCGAGATCCGAACGAATGGCCTCCCGTATTCGGGACCTGCCGTGGTCCACTCAGGCCATCGGGATCGACCCGGGGACTCGGGTTCGCGCCATCGGCGCAGGCCGGGCTGTTCGGTCGGACGCATCCACCCTTGCTCGCGACCCGCTCCGCGTCATCCCGTTCGAGCCAGGGTGAGGAGGACCAGTCATGGCCCACATTCGCGACACGATCCACATCGACGCGCCGCTCGACGTCTGCTGGGACATCTGCTCGGACGCCGGCCGTCAGCCCGAGTGGTCGGAGGGCGTGCTCGAGGTCAAGGACGTGACGGGCAGGCTCGACACAGTCGAAGCGGCATATACCCGCGTCTTTGCGATCGCCGGGCGCCGCCTTGAGG
>JBJMMQ010000216.1:0-4734 GCA_045804705.1 Chloroflexota bacterium | reverse complement strand
CGACGTTCCACGGGATGAAGGTCACCGCGATCGCCGCGACCCAATAGCCCCATGCATCGGCCCGCCCGAGCCGTCGGAAGTGGCTGATGGTGAGCGCGAACGCCTCGTCTGTCAGCAGGTGTGCCATGACCGCCCGGCGGGCGAATGGCAGCTCGCGAATCCAGGGAGCGAGTGCCGCGGAATAGAGCAGGTGGCGCGCGTTCAGGAGGAACGTCAGCAGGATGATCCCCGGCCACGGCAGCCCGCTCGCGACGTAGCCGACCGCGGCGAACTGAGCCGCACCGGCAAAGACGATCACGCTCATCGCGATGGCCTCGATCGGCGAGAACCCTGCCTCGCGCGCCGAGAGGCCGTAGACGAATCCGAAGCCGATGGCGGACACCGCGATGCCCGCACCGTCCCTGGTCAGCCGTCGGCGGCTCGACTGGAGATCGGGCGCGTCCGGCTGATCCGAACGGCCCGCGTCCGCGACCTCGCTCAGCGCAAGAACGTCTTCGCGCAGGTGCCGTCGCAGACCACGAAGACCGCGTGCTTGTCTGCTGCGTAGCCGGCCGCGTGCAGGAGGCCCGGGCAGCCTGGGGTGGGGCACTTGTAGACCCACCACCGCTCGTTGGCGTCAAGCGGCGTGGTCTGTGCGGCGAGCGTTCCGGCGAGGCTCTCGCGAGTCGTCAGCAGACTGCCGAGGACGGCCGCGCGCTCGCTCTCGGTCTCGCTGGTGTAGGGGTAGTTCTGGCCGACGTTCGAGGTCACCGCGGGCTCCGCTCGGCGCCCGCCGGGCGACGGGACCATGGCCCGAGTATCGCACAGGGTCCGTCCGCCGGAGGCCTCACGAGACGGTTGGAAGCCCCTCGCTACGCAGGTCCGTTGGTGCAGCCTTGTCGTCCCGTCACGCGGTCGCCATGCCCGTCTCTGTAGCGGGGTTGGCAGCGTCGATCTCGTGCTCCTGCCGGCGCAGCCGGCTCAGCGGGACGAGCGCGATGCCGAGCAGCACGAACGTGGCCAGGAGCATCCCGTCGATGCCGCGCCAATCTGCCGCGACCCCGCCGATGAGTGCTCCCGCGATCTGGCCGATCGCGAGGAAGACCGAATAGAGGCCCATGATCGCGCCCCGATCGGCCGGGAAGCGCTCAGAGATGTCAGCGAGCAGCCCGAGCGCTGCCGGCGTCGCGCCCGCCAGCACGAACAGACCGGCGCCCGCGAGCAGGACGGCCGCGATGAGGATGACGGCGGGCAGCCCGCCGGAATGGTTCGCGAGGAGCCCGCCCGCCACGAGGACGGCGCCTCCGACGATGCCATACAGGATGATCGTCGTCCGGCGCATCGATTTGAAGCGATTGCCCCAGTACAGCAGGCCGACGCCGAAGACGACCGCGATGGCGATCGCCGCGAGCGTGATCTGGTTCGCATCGAAGCCACGCATCAGGACCTGGTCCGGGAACTCCGGGTTCGGTTTCGAGAACTGGAAGAGGGACTGGCTGAACCACAAGCCGATGCTCGCGTTGAGGGCGATCCAGGTCGGCGCGAGGAGCAGGACGTGGGACGATCGGATGAGTGCCACGTAGCGCGTGACCCCGACGTGAGGCGAGGCGACGGCTTCGGCCTCGCCTGCCGGGTCCTTGACGCCGAGCCAGTAGATCAGGAACGAGACGCCGTAGACCGCCGCGTTCAGGAAGAACGCGGTGGGCCCGATCGCCTCGAACAGCTTTGGCGCGACGATGAAGCCGACGCCGAGCCCTGCGAGCGTCGCGCCTTCGAAGCGCGCAGCGGCCTTGCCTCGGAGGAGCTCGTTGCCGGCCGTCGCAAGCGCGATGAAGCCGAGGATGGACGGGACGCTCGCCGCTGTCGAGGCGCCTTCGAGGAGGCGCGTCGCGCCAAGTGCCGGCAACGACGTCGTCAACCCCGTGAGCACGACCGCGATCCCTCCGAAGATCGGGCCATAGAGCATGATCCGGTGGTGGCCGAAGCGGTCGGACAGGATCCCGAAGATCGGTGACAGGACCAGCTCGGAGAGGTAGAAGATCGCCGCGAACAGCCCGACCACGGTCGCGTCGACCGGCTCGCCGCCGTGCTGCGGCAGGTCCGCGAGGTAGAGCCCGAGCATGGCACCGGTCAACCCCGTGCTGAAGCGCAGGGTGAAGGTGCCGAGGAGGACGAACCGGAGCGACCGTTCCACCTCGGAATCCTAGCGGTCCGGGCGGCGGGATGGACCCGGCCCGTATCATGCCCGCAACGTTCGGGGCACTGCCGCGAGAGGAGCCGATCCGTGAGTCGCGTGGCGATCTTCACCGATTCTGCGTCCGACTTCGATCCTGCGGAGGCTGAGGCGGCCGGGATCACCATCGTGCCCCTGCTGGTGACCTTCGGGTCGGAGAGCTTCAAGGCCGGCGTCGACCTCTCGACCGAGGCGTTCTGGGAGCGGATGGTGGCGCCAGACGCGCCGTTCCCCAAGACCGCTGCCTCGTCGCCGGGCGCCTTCAAGGACGCCTATGAGGCCGCCTTCGAGCGTGGCGCCGAAGCCATCGTGTCGATCCACGTCGCAGGCACGCTGTCCGGGACCATCAAGAGCGCTCAGATCGCCCGCGACATGCTGCCGGACCGGGAGATCCACGTCGTCGATTCCCAGGGGGCGTCGATGGCCGAAGGGATCCTCGCGAGGATGGGCGTCGAGCTCGCCGACGCGGGTCGGCCAGCGGTCGACATCGCCGAAACGCTCGAGTCGCGGGCCAAGGATATGCGCATCTACCTCACGCTCGAGACGCTCGAATACCTGAAGAAGGGCGGTCGCATCAGTGGCGCGCAGGCGGCCATCGGGACGCTCCTGTCCGTCAAGCCGATCATCCGCGTCGAGGACGGCCTGATCGAGACGACGGACAAGGTCAGGACGCGGACCAAGGCGCGTGAGCGGATGATCGAGCTGATCACCGAGAGACCGATCGAGCGGCTGGCGATCCTGCACACGCACAGTCCCGATGTCGAGGCGTTCCGCGACGAGGTCGCGGCACGTGCCGGACTCGACGCCGCTGACGTGACGATCGAGCTCGTTGGAGCTTCTGTCGGTCCTCATATCGGCCCGGGGTGCGTCGGGGCGGCGGTCCTGTATCGCGCCTGACACGTGACCGGGGGATACCCGTCGAATCGTTGCGACATGGTTGCGGCATCGTTGTGGACCGGTACCATCGGGCAGGCGCGAATCGCCGAGGCCCATCTATACTCGGGCAGAACATGAGTCGCGCGCAGGCGGTCGATCCGGTCATCCGTGATCCGCTGGCGCGCCCCGTGGGGTCGTCCGGGAGACGGCCCGAAACCAGGGCGGTCGGGTGACCGCCAGACACGTGAGGTCTTCCACACCATGACCACCGAGCACGTCGCTGCGCAGATCAATGCATGGGAAGTCGCGCAACGACAGTTCGACCTCGCAGCGGAGCGCCTCGGTCTCGATCCGGGGATGCGCCTCGTCCTGCGGGAGCCGCGCCGCGAATTCACGGTCCACTTCCCGGTTCACATGGACGACGGGTCGGTCGAGGTCTTCACCGGCTACCGCGTCCAGCACAACCTCGGGCGCGGCCCGGCCAAGGGCGGGATCCGTTACCACCAGGACGTGTCACTCGACGAGGTCAAGGCCCTCGCGATGTGGATGACCTGGAAGTGCGCCGTCGTCGGCATCCCGTACGGGGGTGGCAAGGGCGGCGTCATCGTCGACCCGAAGCAGCTCAGCAAGAAGGAGCTCGAGGGCCTGACCCGCCGCTTCTTCACGGAGATCGAGATCCTCGTGGGGCCCGAGAAGGACATCCCCGCGCCCGACGTCAACACGAACGCGCAGATCATGGCCTGGATGATGGACACCTATTCCATGCATGCCGGCTACACCGTCCCGGGCGTCGTCACCGGCAAGCCGATCAGCCTCGGTGGGTCCGAGGGCCGGAACGAGGCGACCGCACGCGGCTGCGTCTACACGATCGTCGAGGCAGCCCGACACCTCGGGATGGACCTCGCCAAGGCGCGCGTCGCGGTGCAGGGCTTCGGCAACGCCGGCTCGATCGCCGCGCGGCTCATCGAGGAGGAGGGCTCGACCGTGGTGGCGGTGTCCGACTCCACGGGCGGGATCCACAACGCCCGTGGGCTCGACGTCGCCAAGGTCATCAACTGGAAGAGCGAGCACGGTACGGTGCAGGGCTTCCCCGGCGCGACCGACATCACGAATGCGCAGGTCCTCGAAGTCGACTGCGACATCCTCATCCCCGCCGCACTCGAGAACCAGATCACCTCGCGCAACGCCGGCCGCATCAAGGCTCGGCTCGTTGCCGAGGCCGCCAACGGGCCGACCACCCCGGACGCGGACGAGATCCTGTTCAAGAACGGCGTCTTCCTCATCCCAGACATCCTGTGCAACGCCGGCGGTGTCACGGTCAGCTACTTCGAGTGGGTCCAGGACCTGAACCGGGATCACTGGAGCGAGCTCGTCGTCAATGCCAAGCTCAAGGACATCATGGTCAACGCCTTCGCCGAGACGCTCGCGATGTCGACCCGCGAGAGCGTCAACATGCGGACGGCCGCCTACCTGCTGGCCGTCAAGCGCGTCGCGGACGCGATGGAGATGCGCGGCCTCTACCCGTAAGTCTCACTACCTCCGAGACATGACGAAGCCCCGGTCTTCGACCGGGGCTTCTGCACGAACCGGCGTCTGTCAGACGGCGGCCCCGATCCGCCTGCGGATAGCGACGCTCGTGGTCGTCG
>JBJMMQ010000215.1:0-5716 GCA_045804705.1 Chloroflexota bacterium | reverse complement strand
TACTGGGCGGCCACTCCGCGGGCGCTCGATTCGAACCCGAGGGACGTCAGCATCCGGTCGGCCGGGCCTTTGAGCGCGACACCCCCGACGATGCCACTGACCGCGACGACCGGCACGCCGCGCCCGCGGGCGTCAGCGATCAGTGCCGCCATCCCGGGGACGGCGAGGATCGGCCCGATCGAGACGAGCGGGTTCGATGGCCCGATGACGATGACCTCGGCGCCTCCGAGCGCGGCGACGACCTCTGACGTCGGTCGTGCGGCCTCGATGCCGTCGTAGCGGATCTCGCGAACCTCCGGCGCCTGGTGGCGATGGACGAAGTACTCCTGGAAGTCGAGCCAGCCCTCGTCGACACGGACCTGGGTCCGGACCGGCTCATCGGCCATCGGCAGGATCGAGGTCTGGATCGCCAGCCCGTCCTGGAGCGAGCGGACGGCGGCGGTGAGCGTCCGACCCTCGCGGATCCGCGCGGTCCGCGCGATGTGTGTCGCGAAGTCTCGGTCGCCGAGCCGGAACCAGTCCTCCTCGCCGTACTCGGCCAGGCCGTCCATGACGGTCCACGTCTCGTTCACGAGGCCCCAACCCCGGTCGTGGTCGAACCGGTCGGCCAGCATGTAGAGGACGGCGTCGTGGTCGGGCATCACGAGAAGGCCGTGGCGCTCGGTGTCGTCTCCGGTGTTCGCGATGACGGTCAGGTCGCCGGGGGGGAGGGCCGTCTGGAGGCCGTGGGCCAGCTTCGCGCCGCCGGTCCCGCCCGCCAGGGTCACGACCCTCATCGGGTCACGCGTCGAGGAGTTCGGCGACCCGTGGCATGCGATCGATGGTCTCGCGGTCGTACGGAGCGGGCATCCGCACGATGACGGTCTCGAAGCCGAGCGCGGCGTAATCCCGGATCGTGTCGGCCACCTCGGTCGGGCTCCCGAGGAGCGGTTCACTCTCCATCGACTCGACCCCGTTGTGGGCCATCATCGTCCTGTACACGGTGTGGGCGGCGTCACGGTCGTCGCGCAGGACGATCGGGAAGCTGATGGTCTTCTCGATCGCCTTGATGTCGCGACCGACGTCGGCACAGTGCTCCTCGAGGATGTCGATGCGCACCTTGACGTCCTCGAGCGGCCCGCTCGTGTTCCAGCCGTCCGCCCGAAGGGCCACCGTTCGGAGCGTCTTCTTCGGACCGGACCCACCGACGAGGATCGGCAGATGCGCCTGGACCGGCCGCGGCTCGCACAGCGCGTCCTGGAACCGGTAGAAGCGGCCCTCGTGGCTGAACCGCTCGCCATCGAGGAGGCGGCGGATGAGCATGACCGACTCATCGAGCCTGTCGAGGCGCTCGCCGATGGGCGGGAAGTCGATGCCGTACGCCTCGTGCTCGCGAACGAACCAGGCGCCCCCGATGCCGAGGACGGCACGCCCCTCCGACAGGTGGTCGAGCGTGGTGGTGAGCTTGGCGACATGGCCCGGGTTCCGAAAGGTGTTGGCGCCGACCATGAGGCCGAGCCGAACGCGCCGGGTGAGGGGAGCGAGGCCGGCGAGGACGCTCCAGCCCTCGAAGATCGGCTGCTCCCACGGACCGAAGATCGCCGCGAGGTGATCCCACGTCCAGACGCTGTCCCAGCCGACATCGTCCGCTGCCAGCGCCGCGTCGCGGAAGCCCGCCCAGTCCGTCCGCTGCGCCCAGAGCTGGAGCCCGAACCCTGTCATGCGTCGAGGTGGTCGTGGATCGCGGTCGGCGTGATCCTGAAGCTGATCCGGTCCTGGCTTTCGAAGCGGGCGATGTCCTGCTCGCGATCGCCGGGATGTTCCTCGGGGTATCGCCGGGCCATCGCCGCGATGTCCTCATGGGCGATCGCCGGGTCCGTGATCGCCTCGACCGTGCCGCTCACCCCGATCCAGCGATAGCCGTTCGATGCGTCGACGATCGCGAGCGAGATGCGCGGGTCTCGGAGCAGGTTGGAGGGCCAGCGACGACCGACGGCGCTGTTGATGACGATCTGATCGCCCTCGAGCGTGTACCAGACCGCGGCCTGGCGCGGGCCGCCATCCGGGTCGGTCGTCGCGATCGTCGCGTAGCGCTCGTCGTCGAGGAATTCGCGGATGTGGTCGGGGAAACGGACGCTCATGCTCTCGATGGTACGCGAGCCCGGCTCAGGGCGGTCTGCGAGGGTCAGCTCGCCAGACGTTCGCCGGCGCGGATCGGCAGATCGAGGCGGTTCTCGGGCGGCGCCAGCGGGCAAGCCCAGCGCGGGTCGAAGGCGCACGACGGCTGGTACGCGAAGTTGAAGTCGACGATGAGCGTGCCCGCCGCCGGATCCCCGCCAAGGTCGGCGCTCTTCGCCGCATCGACCAGGTAGCGGCCGGCGGCATACGTCTCCGCGCCGTTCGTTTCGTCGCGGAACGGGATGAAGATGCCGCCCGCGTAGCCGGCCATCCAGAACACCGAGAGCGACCGCTCGCCCGTGGGGAAGGGGAGCGCGATGCGCCCCATCCGCGTGAACGACAGGGTGTCGGACCCGCTGTTGGGGAGCTCGAGGGCCAGCGCCCCGGGCGCAGGAGGCGGTGCAGGCTCGACGACGACCTCGAACCGGAGGGCCGGATCGTGCTCGAAATGAGCCGCCTCGAAGGAGGAGCGCGCGTCGGCGGGCACCGGCGACTGGGGATGGTCGCGGTAGAGCGTCTCCCGCACCGCGCGCCAGTGGGCGAGAGCGATCCCGGGGTCGCTGGCGGCCATCGCTCGGACCTCGGCATAGAGGGTGGCGACACGTCGTCGCCAGTCGGCGAGCCACGCGCGGTCGGTCGCGGATCGGTCGCCGACCGTCCACTCGGGGGAGGTCATCCTGTCCTCCTCACGAGCGCCTACGGTCGAGCGAGCGGAGCACGATCGCGAGGCCGAGGACGATGAGGATGACCGGCCAGAACTGGCCCCAGTCGAGGTCGGGCAGGTCGAGTCCGAGCGTCGTGGTCGCGAAGAACCAACCGCCGATGACGAGGAACACGAGGCCGAGGATGAGCGAGGCGTTTCGACCTCGGTCGGCATCGGGCGGCCGCGGCGCGGATCGCGGTGGCGGCGGCGTCGCGGTCGATGGCGGTGGCGCCGATCTCGGTGGCGCGGCCGGCGGTTCGGTCGATTGCCGCGGTTCCGGCGCGGGCTGGATGGGGACCTGGCCCGTCGGATCCTCGCTGTGATCGCTGGTCATCGTCGAACCTCCGTCGTCCAGTCTGCCGCATCGTAGAATCCGGCATCCGCATGGGGCTGCCCATGGCGACATGGGATGGAGGCGACGCGTGGGTTCGACGACGGCTGAGATCGGTGTCTTCGGCGGCTCGGGGTTCTACTCGCTGCTCGAGGACGTGCGCGAGGTCAAAGTCGACACGCCATACGGCCCGCCCTCTGATTCGGTCTTCCTCGCCGACGTCGCCGGCCGCAAGGTCGCGTTCCTGCCGCGTCATGGTCGACGGCACACCATCCCGCCGCACCTCATCGACTACCGCGCAAACGTCTGGGCGATGCGCTCGCTTGGGGTCAAGGCGGTCATCTCGCCGTGCGCAGCGGGCTCCCTCCAGCTCGCCGTGAAGCCGGGCGATTTCGTCGTGTGCGACCAGTTCGTCGACCGGACCTCGGGGCGGAAGGACACGTTCTTCGACGGCCCGATCGTGAGCCACCTCTCATCGGCCGAAACCTACGATCCCGTTCTGCGGGAGCTCGCCATCGCGACGATCCGGGACCACGGGATCCAGGTCCACGAGACGGGGACGGTCGTCGTCATCCAGGGGCCGCGGTTCTCGACCAAGTCCGAATCGACCTGGTTCACGAGCGCGGGCTGGGAAGTCATCAACATGACCCAGTATCCCGAGGCATGGCTGTGCCGGGAGCTCGGGATGGCGGTCGTCAACATCAGCCTCATCACCGACTACGACGCGGGGGTGCTCGAGGGGACCGAGGCGGTCGACGCGATGAGCGTCCTCGAGGTCTTCCAGCAGAACGCGGCGCGGATCCAGTCGGTCGTGCTCGACCTCATCGGGCGGTTCCCGGCCGACCTCGATTCTCTTGGCGCGCGCGAGGCGCTCGGGCCGACTCGCGGCGATGGGCACGCCATGGCGACCGAGGACATCCGGCTGTTCGAGACCGGGCTGTAGTGCCGGGCCAGGCGGACGGGGCTGAGGTGGAGCCGCTCTCGCGGCTGCCGATCGGGGTCAGCCTGCGGACGATCCGGGCGGAACCGGCGTGGTGGCTCGAGAGTGCCCGGCGCCTGGACGCGGCCGGCTACCAGGGCGTCTGGGCGTGGGACCACTTCATGGGTCGCGGCGATGTATCCGTGCCCGTGGTCGAATGCTGGACGGCGCTCTCGATGGCGGCTGGTGCGACGTCGCGGATCGGGGTGGGGTCGTTCGTGTTGAACGTGATGAATCGCCACCCTGCTGTGGTCGCCCGGATGGCATCCACTCTCCAGATCGCCTCCGGTGGCCGGCTGACGCTCGGGATCGGGATCGGCGGCCACCCGCGCGAGCACGCCGCGTACGGCATCGAATTCCCCGATCCCCCGGAGCGTGTCGCGCGGCTCGAGGAGGCGGTCGCCGTGATCCGGGCCCTGTGGACAGGCGGGCCGGTCACGCGCGATTCGGACTTCTACCCGCTCGTGGACGCCGCGGCGTTCCCGGTCCCAGTGCCCGTGCCGCGGATCGTGGTCGGCGGGGAGACCGCAGCGGGGGCGCGGCTGGCGGGCCGGATCGGCGACGGCTGGTCCGCGTTCGACGACAACTTCGAGACGAATCTGCCGCTCTATCTCGAGTCACTCGAGGCGTCCGGTCGGCGACGCGAGGACCAGACGGTCATCGTCGGGTTCCAGGGTGACTGGCTCGGGGACGAATCGATCGCCGACTCGCCGTGGATCCGCGCACCCCGCGACGAGTGGGCTCGGTGGCAGACGGCTGGCGCAGACGGCGCGATCGTCCTCGCCCGCACGACCGAAGACATCGATGCGCTCGTCGAGGCGGCCGGGCGCTGGTAGGCGCGTGCCGGGCGGCGGCCGTCCACGCCATTCATGGCAGATGTTGCGCCCACCGACCGTTAGGGCCGATGACCGGGCACGTTGGCCTCCTCTAGTGCTCGAGATAGGTGTCGAGAGGCGAGTTCGAGCACGAATTCGCGGCGAATTCGGCCATAGCGGTCCCTGCGCGCAAGTCTCGCCACATTCGACGCCGCTGGCGAGAAAACAACCCGGATAAGGCTCGGATGAGAGGGCCCGGGGAGACTTGCCGTCATGGACGACCAGAGGTTCGGCTCCGTGGTGCGCGCGGTCCGGATTAGGCGCCATTGGCGCCAGTCGGACCTGGCCACGAGGGCTGGTGTTTCGCCATCGACCGTCTCCCGCCTCGAGCGAGGCCATGTCGATAGCTTCTCGCTCGCGACGATCCGAGCCGTAGCGACGGCACTGGATGTTCGAACAGAGCTCGTCGCTCGCTGGCGTGCCGGCGACCTGGACCGGCTGCTCGATTCGAAACACTCAGCGCTGCACGAGGAGGTCGCACGGTTCTTCAGGGGCGCACTTCCGGACTGGATCATGGAGCCGGAGGTGTCGTTCGCGGTCTACGGCGAACGGGGAGTGATCGACATCCTGGCGTGGCATTCGGGGCGTCGAGCGCTGCTGGTGATCGAGCTCAAGACCGACATCGTCGACGTGAACGATCTCGTCGGGACGGTCGACCGAAAGCGACGGCT
>JBJMMQ010000214.1:0-17099 GCA_045804705.1 Chloroflexota bacterium | reverse complement strand
GCGGGCTTCGACAAGGAGCTCGACCCGAACGTCGTCCTCGAACGTGCATCACGGACCGACGCACGGGTCATCGTCTGCGGGCACACCCACGTCCCTGAGGTCCGAGACCTCGGCTGGAAGATGATCGTCAACGACGGATCGCCGGGCTACGTCTTCGACGGCGATCCGACCGCCTCGTGGGCCCGCATCGACATCGCCGATGGCGAGGTCCAGGCCGAGATCATGCGGACCGACTACGACGTCCTCGGCGTCGCGAATGCGATCTCGGAGCGCGGCCTCCCCGGCGACGTGTATCGGGCGGCCACCGTCCGCACCGGGAAGCTGGTCCGATGAACACCGATCGTCGGCGCGTGGTCGTGACCGGGATGGGTCTCGTGACGTCGCTCGGGAACGACGTCGCCTCGACCTGGGAGGGACTCGTCGCCGGCCGGAGCGGCGTGCGGATGATCGAGTCGTTCGATCCCTCGCGGCTGACCGCGCGCTTCGCCGCCGAGGTCCAAGACCTTGACGCGAGCGGCATCCTCGACCGCAAGGAGCTCCGCCGGACCGACAGGTACATCCAGTTCGGCCTCGTGGCGGCGCGCGAGGCACTCGACCAGGCCGGGCTGCCGGAACGCTTCGAGGGCGAGCTCGCGGAGCGGACGGGGGTCATCCTCGGTACCGGGCTCGGCGGGGTCGGCACCCTGATCGACGGGTTCACGACGAACGCCCTGCGCGGCCCCGACCGGATCAGCCCGTTCCTCATCCCGATGGGCATCCCGAACATCGGCGCGGGGCAGGTCGCCATCCAATTCGGGATGACCGGCCCGAACTTCACGACGGTCTCGGCTTGCGCCACCGGCGGTCACGCGCTGGGCGAATCGAGCGAGATCATCCGCCGTGGCGACGCCGACGTCATGATCGCGGGCGGCGCCGAGGCGGCCGTCTACGAGGCGACGGTGGGCGGGTTCGCGGCGATGCGCGCGCTGTCCACGCGCAACGACGACCCCCAGGCGGCCTCGCGTCCGTTCGACGCCGACCGCGACGGGTTCGTCATCGGCGAGGGTGCCGGGATCGTCATCCTCGAGGCGCTCGAGCATGCCGAGGCTCGCGGGGCGACCGTGCTCGGCGAGCTCGTCGGCTACGGCGCGACGGCCGACGCCTCCCACATCACGCTCCCGGCGCCCGGTGGGATCGGAGCGGTCCGCGCGGCACGGCGCGCACTCACCAAGGCCGGCATCGACGCGTCCGAGATCGACCACGTCAACGCCCACGCCACATCGACGCCGGAGGGCGACAAGGCCGAGCTCCAGGCGATCCGGACGATCGTGGGCGACGGCGCTGACAGGATCTCGGTGACCGCCAACAAGTCGATGCTCGGACACACGCTCGGCGCGGCCGGGGCGATCGAGGCGATCGTCTCGATCCTGACGATCCGCGACGGGTGCGTTCCGCCGACCATCAACCTCGACACGCCGGACCCGGAAGCGGGTGGCATGGACCTGACGCCGAACACTGCGGTGTCCCGGCAGGTGCGAACCGTTCTCAGCAACTCGTTCGGCTTCGGTGGCCAGAACACGGCCCTGATCCTCACGGCGCCCGGTCGATGACCGACGACGTTCGGGGGGTGCCGACGCCGGAGCCGCGTGACGGTGGGGACGTCGACCTGCTCGGGCTGATCGACCGTCTGGCAGATCTGCTCGAGCGATCCGACCTATCGGAGCTCGAGGTGGAGTCGGGGGGGACGGGGGTGATCCTGCGCAAGCCGGTCGCCGTCGGAGCAGGGCTCGCCGTCGGGGCCGCCGCGGCGCAGCCCATCGCAGCTGACGCACCGTCGACCTCCGGAGAGCCGTCGACCGCGGGACGCGATCCTGCCGCCACCGCCCGCCCCGCAGTCAAGGCGCCGCTGACCGGGATCTTCTACGCGTCGCCGGCACCCGGGACCGCCCCGTACGTGCAGGCGGGCGGCGAGGTGGCGATCGGACAGGTCATCGGGCTGATCGAGGCCATGAAGCTGTTCAACGAGATCAAGTCGGACCTCGCCGGACGGGTCGTCCGGGTCGTCCCCGAGAGCGGAGCACTCGTCAAGGCAAAGCAGCCACTCATCGAGGTGGAGCCACTGTGAACACGCCCGTTCGTCATGCCCACGTCACCGGGTGGGGCCGCTACGCTCCAAGCAAGGTCCTGACCAACGCCGATCTCGAGAAGATGGTCGACACGTCCGACGAATGGATCGTGTCGCGCACGGGGATCCGCGAACGGCGGGTCGCGGCTGCCCACGAGACGACCGCGTCGATGGCTGCGGTGGCGTCGATGCGTGCGATCCGCACGGCCGGCATCGAGCCTGACGAGATCGACCTCATCCTGCTCGCGACTCTCACACCGGACTACTGGATGCCATCCACCGCCGCCCTGGTCAAGGAGGCGATCGGAAACACCAAGGCCGCGGCGATGGACGTCGCGGCCGCGTGCTCGGGCTTCGTGTACGCGTTCGCGACCGCACAGGCCTACATCACGAGCGGGATGGCGAAGCACGTGCTCGTCATCGGCGCCGAGCTGCTGACGCGGTTCCTCGACTACACCGACCGGAACACCTGCATCCTGTTCGGGGACGGGGCCGGCGCGGTCGTCCTGTCGGCGTCGGAGGAGCCCGGCGGTGGCCTCGGCATCGAGATGACGACCGAGCCGCAGGGCGCCTACATGATCTGGCTGCCGGCAGGAGGCGCGAAGAGTCCGCCCTCGGCCGAGACGGTCGCACGCGGCGAGCATTACGTCCGGATGGAAGGCCGCGAGACCTACCGGTTCGCGACGCGCACGCTCGCGACGACCGCGCTGACCGCTATCGAGCGGTCCGGTCTCGAGCCGTCGGACATCGACCTGTTCATCCCGCACCAGGCCAACATCCGGATCATCGAGGCCGTGGCGAAGGGCCTCGACCTCCCGATGGAGCGGATGTTCGTCAACCTCGACAGATACGGCAACACATCGGCCGCGTCGGTGCCGATCGCTCTCGCCGAGGCCGTCAACGAGGGCCGGGTGAACGTCGGCGACAAGGTCGTCATCGTCGCCTTCGGAGCGGGCTTCACCTCGGGCGCTGTCGCGATCGAGTGGACCGCCGACCCGGCACGCGGGATCGCGGGCGACGCCGCCGTCCAGCCCGACGACGTGGCCGTGCGGCTGCCCGTCGACTGGGATTCGGTCGACCCGATCCCCGACGCGCTCGCCGAGCTGATGCGCCAGCCCGGTCCGGTCGACGTGCCCCTCGACGACGTCGTCCCGGGCGAGCCGGGCCCGGTCCACGAGGAGGTCCGGGCATGATCGACCTGACCGGCAAGGTCGCCCTCGTGACGGGCGGTTCGCGCGGGATCGGGCGGGCGATCATCGAGCGCCTTGCGACCCAGGGCGCCGACGTCGCGTTCACCTACAAGGGGAATTCGGCCGCGGCCGCGACGGCGAGTGGCGTCGTCGAAGCCCTCGGACGGCGCGCGCTCACGATCCAGGGTGACGCCCGCGACCCGGGATCCGCCGACGGCGTCGTCAAGCGGGTCATCGAGGAGTTCGGACGGATCGACATCCTCGTCAACAACGCCGGTGTCACGCGCGACGACCTCATCATGCGCATGACCGAGGAGATGTGGCGCGAGGTCATCGAGACGAACCTGTCCGGCGCCTTCTTCATGACCAAGGCCGTCACCCGCCCGATGCTCAAGGCCAAGGGTGGCCGGATCGTCAACATCACCTCGGTCTCCGGGCAGGCGGGCCAGATGGGTCAGGCCAACTACTCGTCCGCCAAGGCCGGGCTCATCGGGCTGACCAAGGCCACTGCCCGTGAGCTGGCGAGTCGGACCATCACCTGCAACGCCGTTGCGCCCGGGTTCGTCGACACGGAGCTGACGCGCGATCTGCCCGAAGCTCTCAAGGAGCAGCTCCGCGCCGCAACGCCGCTGGGCCGGTTCGGCGAGACCGAGGAGATCGCGGCTGCCGTCGCCTTCCTCGTCAGCGACGAGGCCGCGTTCATCACGGGACAGGTGCTCGCGGTCGACGGCGGCCTGGTGATGATGTAGGTCGAAACGGAGGGCCGGTCAGTGGCCCTCGGCGCCCGCCCGGAGGTCCCCCGCGCTCGTCGGTGCCTACGGCTCGCTCCGCGCGGCGGCGGGCTCCATCCCTGCGGTCGCGACCGTTGTCGTCGAGTCGGACTGGGCGCGGCGGCCGTCGCCGAGCTGGATGACACGGTAGCCCGAGGCGCGAAGCGCGGACGGGTCCAGCAGCCGCCGTCCGTCGAAGATCAGGTGTGGCGCGCCGGAGTCCGCCCACGCGGCCCACGGGAGGTCCCGGAACTCGGGCCACTCCGTCGCGATGATCACGACATCGGACCCGAGCACGGCCTGGGACGGTTCCTCGACGACGACGAGGTCCGGTACGCGGGCAGCCGCCTGCGGTCCGGCCGCCGGGTCATACGCTCGGACCGTCGCACCTTCGCTGATGAGCCACTCCGCGAGGCGGACGGCCGGTGAGTCGCGGGTGTCGTCGGTCCCGGCTTTGAACGCAAGCCCGAGGAGCCCGACGGTCCGTCCGGTGGCGCCGCCGAGTGCCGACGCGATCCGATCCGCGAACCGTTCCTGCGCCGAGAGATTGGCGGCAGAGGCTGCGGCGGTCACGTGCATCGGCAGGCCGAGCGTCCGGCCAGCGACTGCGAGAGTCGTCAGCTCCTTGGGCAGGCAGCTGCCGCCGAAACCGTAGCTCGGTTGCATGTACGTCCGCCCGATCCGCGGGTCCGCACCGATCCCGTCGAGCACCTCGTCGACGTCGGCGCCGGCTTCTTCACACAGCGATGCGATCTCGTTCGTGAACGACAACTTCAGCGCCAGGAAGGCGTTCGCGCCGTTCTTGATGATCTCCGCCGCCTCGACGTCGACGACCTGGCGCGGCGCGTCGATGGTGTCGTACAGCGACATGACAGCGTCGAGCGCCTCGGGATCGGCGTCCGGGAAGCGTCCGACCACGATCCGGCTTGGTCGGGCGAAGTCAGCGACGGCCGTGCCCTGGCGGAGGAACTCAGGGTTCGTGAAGACCCGCGCGGTCGGTAGTCCGGACGTCTCGATCGACCGTCGCGTGCCGCCGACCGGGAGGGTGCTTCGGATGACGAGGATGTCGTCCGGCCCGAACCGGCCGCCGATCGCGTCGAGCGCGCTGTCGAGCTGGGTCAGGTCGCTCTGACCGAGGTCGTCGATCGGGGTGCCGACGCAGACGAGCAGGATCGCCGGCTCATCGCCGATCTCCCCGGCGACCTCGAGCCGGCCCGCGGCGACGGCTGCGTCGAACGCATCCTGGAGTCCGGCCTCATGGATGGGGATCCGGCCGGCGCGCAATGCCGCCAGGCGCGTCGCGCCCGTCTCGACAAGACGCACGTCGTGCCCGAGGCCGGCGAGGCCGACTGCACTGACGAGACCGACGTATCCGGCGCCGACGACGGTGAGGCTGCGAGGTTCGCGAGGCATGTGCCGGAGGGTACCAGCAGCACGGAAGCCCGGTGTAGGCTGCGGCCATGCGAGTGACCCAATACCGCATCGAGGGCCTCGGTCACCTGTCGACTCTCGTCGCCGACGAGTCGTCCGGGGTCGCGGCGATCGTCGACCCGCGGCGCGACGTCGACATCTACCTCGAGGCCGCGCGTGCGGCAGAGCTGCGGATCACCCACGTGGTCGAGACGCATCTGCACAACGACTACGTCTCCGGGGGGCGCGAGCTCGCTGCCCTGACCGGCGCGACGCACGTCATCGGGGCCGGCGCGCGGCTCGCCCACGGGCACGCCCCGGCGACTGACGGAGACACCTTCGACGTCGGCACCATCCGGTTCACGACGCGCGACACGCCGGGACACACTCCCGAGCACGTCAGCTACGCGGTCGCGGACACGTCGCGGGCGGACGAGCCGTTCCTCCTTCTGACCGGCGGATCGCTGCTGGTCGGTGCAGTGGGACGGACCGACCTGCTCGGCGCGGAGAATGCGCGGCCATTCGCCGACGCCATGTACCGCTCGCTCCACGACGTCCTGCTCACGCACCAGGACTCCGTCATGGTCTACCCGACCCATGGCGCGGGCTCGTTGTGCTCGACGGGCATCTCGTCGACGTCATGGTCGACGGTCGGCTTCGAACGCCGTCACGACCCCCTGCTCGCACCGATGGAGGCCGACGCCTTCGCGCGCGCCCTGCTCGCCGGCCAACCCACCATCCCGCGCTACTTCGCCCGGATGCGACCCACGAACCAGGCGGGACCGCGGTTGCTCGGCGGCGTCGTGCCCTCGATCGCCCCGCTGTCCGGCGACGATCTCGACGCCGCTCTCGAGCGGGACGCGCTCATCGTCGATGCTCGTTCGACCGATGCGCACGCCACGGCGCGGATCCCGGGCTCGCTGTCCATGCCGGCCGGGTCCTCGTTCGGGACGTGGCTCGGCTGGCTGGTCGACGCCGATCGGCCGGTCGTGCTCCTGGTCGAACGCCCCGACGACCTCGACGACCTGGCGCGCCAGGCGATCCGTATCGGATACGAGGCGACGGCCGGCTACATCGAGGGCGGACTCGCTGCATGGCGCCGATCGGGCAGGCCAGTCGAGGTCGGCCGGTCCTACGCCGTCGACGACCTCGCGCGCGACCTCGCGTCCGGGTCAGCCGCGCCCTTCGTCATCGACGTCAGACAGGCGTCCGAGTTCGATGCGGGTCACGTGCCGGGCGCCGTCCACATCGGTGCCGGCGAATTGCCGGACCGGCTGGATGGGCTCCCGCGCGACCGGGATATCGCCACGGTCTGTGCGAGCGGCTACCGATCGAGCGTTGCTGCGTCGCTGCTGCGCGCGCGGGGCTTCGAGCGGGTCATGGCCGTCCGTGGCGGTCTCCCAGACTGGGAGGCCCGCGGCTATCCGGTCGCATACGGGCCGGGCGAGGGCACCGACCCAGCCTCGATGCCGGCCATCGAGAGTCACGCGCACTAGCCGGGGATCAGCCCGCCCGCACACCGAAGGCACCGAGCGCCGCCACGCCGAGGAGCACCGCGTCGAGCGCGATGACGACGGCGATCGCCGACCAGGCCAGGACGTTGCCGATCCGCCCGTTGCGGTGGTCGCCCATCAGCCGGCGGTCGTTGGCGAGCAGGACCATGAAGACGAGCACGACCGGCAGCAGCAGGCCCTGCAGGTTCTGCGACGCGATGATGAGCGGCAGCAGGTCGAGCCCCGGGATGAGCACGAACAGCGCGCCCGCGACGAGCACGAACGTGTAGATCGAGAAGAACGATCGAGCGTCTGCGAACCGCTTGTCGACCCCGGATTCCCAGCCGAACGCCTCGCAGATCACGAACGCCGTGGACAGCGGCATGATCGTCGCGGCAAGGACGCTTGCCCCGAACAGCCCGACCGCGAACAGGCCCTCGGCCAGCCGTCCCGCCACCGGCTCCAGCGCACGAGCCGCGTCCGCTGCCGAGGTGATGACCCCGCCCGCGACGCCGATCGTCGCTGCCGCCGCGACGACGATGAAGATCGCGATGACGTTCGTCCAGATCGAGCCACCGACCGCGTCTGCCTGCTCGAGCCGAAGCTCGTCGACGCCGATGCCCTTCTCCGCGACGGCGCTCGTGAGGTAGAACTGCATGTACGGCGTGATCGTGGTGCCGATGACCGCGACGAGCAGGAGCAGCTCGGCGGGCGCGAGGTCGAACGATGGGGTGACGAGCGCCCTTCCGACCTGTCCCCAATCCGGGTCGGCGAGGATCGCCGACACGATGTACGCACCGAACACGAGGATGACCGACAGGAAGACTCGTTCGACCGTCCGGTAGCTGGCCTTGATGACGAGTGCCCAGATCGCGACGCCGACGATCGGCACGACCAGGTAGCGCGAGATGCCGAAGATCTCGAGAGCGGCGGCCGCCCCGGAGAACTCCGCGACCGTGTTGGCGACATTGGCGATGAGCAGGACGACCATCGCGAAAGCCGTCGGACGCACTCCGAAGCGGTCCCGGATGAGGTCGGACAAACCCTGCCCGGTGACCACGCCGAGACGTGCGGCCATCTCCTGGACGATGGCCAGGATCACGATCGTGATCGGGAAGATCCACAGGAGCGTCAGGCCCGTCGAGGCGCCCATCACGCTGTAGGTCGTGATCCCGCCGGCGTCGTTGCCGGCGATGCCCGCGATCAGCCCCGGCCCCATGACGGCGAGGAACGCGACCAGACCGGTCCGCCCGCGGAAGCGACCACGCAACCGCAGAACGTCACCGGCGGCGAGCCGCTCGCCGACGCGACGAAGGGGCCAGAGGCTTGCACGCACGGGACTGGCTACCCGCGCGAGCCGGACGTCGCGCCCCGGCGGCGCCAGCTCGCGGGAAGGATCGTGTCGATCGCGTCGTCGACGGTGACGATGCCGACGAGGCGATGGTCGTCGTCGACGACCGGGACCGCCAGGAGGTTGTAGCGGGCGACGATGCCGGCAACGTCGTCGTGGTCGGCCAGCACGCCGACGACGACCGGGTCGTCGATCATGACGTCGCCGATCCGGGTCGAGGGCTGGGCGACGATGAGGTCGCGCAGTGACAGCACGCCCACGAGGCGTCCTGCGGCGTCGACGACGTAGACGTAGTAGATCGTCTCGGCGTCGGGCTCGAGCTCACGCAGTCGGTCGATGGTCCCGGCTGCAGTCAGATCGGCGGGCACGGCGACGAATTCGGTCGTCATCATCCCGCCGGCGGTGTCCTCGGGGTAGGCAAGCAAGCCGCCGAGCTCGTCAGCCTCGTCCTTCTGCATCAGCGCGAGCAGCTCCTCGCGGGTCGAATCGGCGAGGTCGGCGACGAGATCTGCCGCGTCGTCGGGCGACATCTCCTCGAGGATGTCGGCGGCACGCTCCGGCGACAGACCCTCGAGGACTTCCACCTGGGTCTCGGGCTCCATCTCCTCGATGGCGTCGGCAACCGCCTCGTCGTCGAGCGCGGCGAGGACGCCCGCCCGGTCGCGCGGGGCAAGCTGGTCGATGATGGACGCCAGATCGGCCGGATGCAGCTCGGTCAGCCCGGCGTGCGGCACGCGCAGCCGGATGGAGGCGATGCTCGTCTCGACCGGGTCCACGTCCTCCCAGTCGATGTAACGCTCGGGCGTCGGGAGTCGCAGGTTCCGGGCGAGGATCCGGTAGGCACCCTCGATCCCGAGCCGGCGCAGGAGTCCCGCCGCGCCCACGTCCACCGCGACGAGATGCAGACGTCCATCGACGTCATCGAGCCGGAGGTCGTTGACCCGGACGACCCGTCGCCCGTCGATGTCGACGATCTGCTTGTCGAGCAGGTCGGTGCGGAGCAGGATCTCGTCCGGTCGCTGGGCGAACGGCGTGATGTCGATCGTGGCGCCCGACAGGCGCGCGCCCGACGCGTCGAATCGGGCGACCTGCGACCAGGGCAGGAAGATCCTCCGTCGGTCGGTCGCGACGACCAAACCTGTGACGGGCGGATGGCTGTCGCCGACGGCGACGATGAGGTCGTCGACCTTGCCGAGCGGGTCGCCATTGGCGTCCAGCACGGGCCGGCCGATGGCCTGGCTCAGGTAGAGCATGGGTGCCACCTCGCTGGCGGGACGTCCCGCCGCGGATGGCGCGACCCGATGGGTCGCGGTCGGCCGTCAGGAGGCGGGGCGGACCTGGTTCATGGTGCAGACGGCGCGTTCGCCGCCGTTGGGACTGGGACCGTCGTCCACGGGGATGTATCGGCCTCGGTTGGGAGTTCTGACGGCCGCGGCCCACGAAGGGGCGGCGACGCTCGCGGAGTGTAGTCCGGCCCCTTCCGGACGGTCAACGAGGAGGGTGGGCAGTACGATGGTCCTGCCCCGCCCAGGACTGATGGCGGCTCGGCGGTAGCGGCGAGTGATGCGACCATCGGACCGTGCGAGCGCGTGTGGGAGTCGCGGGGGAGCCGCTTGCCTGGGACGGATCGTCCGAAGGCTCGCCGGTCACGTCGCCGACCACGACGAGTGCGTCGGGCTCGATCCTCCGCCGGTTCATCGGCAGCGAACGGACAGGGCGTTCCGACGTCCCGGTCCCGGTCAGCCCGCCCTCGGCTGACCCGCCTGAGGCCGAGCTCGCCGAGTCCCTCGACACGGTCCTCAGGATCATCGGCCGGCTGGCCGCCTCACACGATCGTCGCGAGCTCGTCCGGATGATCGTCGACGAGACCATGCGCGCGCTGCGCGCGGACGCGGCCACCATCCGCCTGCTTCGCGAGGACCATCTCGAGCTCGCTGCGTCCGCCGGGCTGCCCGCGACCATCGCCGAGGACGTTCCCTCGATCGGCCGCGATGCCGGTCTCATCGGCGAGGTGATCCGAGCCGGCCGGGTCATGGCCTGGCCCGACATCCATGTCGACCGCCGTGTGACGGACGAGCGTTATCCCGAAGCCTTCGACCATGCCGGACATCTGGTCACGCCGCTCCTCCACGGCGACCACGTCGTCGGCGTCCTGACGGCAGTCAGCCGCGAACCCCGGCGCTGGACGAGCGGCGAAGTGGCCTTCATGGGCACGCTCGCATCCCACGCCGCCATCGCCCTGACCAACGCGGAGCTTCTCGAACAGACGGTCAAGCGCGCCGCCCAGCTCGAGGTCCTCGAGACGGCCTCGGCACGGATGAGCCTGGCACGGTCCATCGAGGACATCGGCACGATCATCGTCGATGAGACCGCCCGGATCATCGAATACCACAACGCCCGCGTGTACGTCGTAGAGGCGCCCGACGACGTCGTCCCGATCGCCTTCAAGGGCCGCGTCGGCGCCTACGACCAGGTCGATATGCGCGTCCTCGCCTGCAAGTTCGGTGTCGGGTTCACGGGGTGGGTCGCACAGCACGGCGAGCCGCTCCTCGTCAACGACGCGAATGCCGATCCGCGCGGCGAGACGATCGCGGGGACGGACGATGTGGACGAGTCGATGCTGGTCGTGCCGATGCGCTACGACGGATCGATCATCGGCGTGATCACCCTGTCCAAGCTCGGGTTCGCCGGGTTCGACGCGGACGACCTGCGGGTCCTGACGATCCTGGCCGACCGCGCCGCGACCGCCGTCGGGTCGGCCCGATTGCTCATCCGCACGCAGGAGCTCGCCCGGGAGATGCGGCGCCTCCTCGACATGAGCGCCGAGCTGTCGGGCAGCCTCGACCCGCGCCAGGTCGCGGACCTCATGGCCGGTCACCTCGCGACGGCGATGGGCGTCGACGAATGCATCATCAGCTACTGGGACCGCGCGGCGGGCATGGTCGAGTCGCTCGGCTACTACCCGCCCGACCGCCTCAAGGACATCGAGCCCGCCTACGAGGTCGCGAACTTCCCCGAGACCGTCCATGTCCTCGACGGCCAGGTCGCGGTCATCGTCGATGCCGACGATCCGAATGCCGACCAGGCCGAGGTCGCGCTGATGCGGGCCGACGGGAACCGCGTCCTCGCGATGCTGCCGCTCGTCGCCAAGGGCCAGTCGATCGGCCTCGTCGAGCTGATCTCGCACGAGCCGATCGTCTACGACGACGAGCGCCTCGGACTCGCCCGGACGATGGCCAATGAGGCTGCGATGGCGCTCGAGAATGCACGTCTGTACGAGGACGCCCGGGCGCTCGCCGACCGAGACCCGCTGACGGGCTTCTACAACCACCGGTTCCTGCACGAGCGTCTGGGCGAGGAGGTCGTCCGCGCGCAGCGGGCTCGGCGGCCGCTGAGCGTCCTGATGCTCGACCTCGACGACTTCAAGCTTGTCAACGACACGTTCGGGCATCTGTTCGGGGACCGCGTGCTCACCTGGACCGCCGAGCTCATCCGCTCGACGTTGCGCGGCTCGGACATCCCGGCGCGCTACGGCGGCGACGAGTTCGCGATCATCCTGCCCGACACCGATGGCGTCGACGCCCGACGCGCGGCCGAGCGGATCCTCGACGCGTTCCGCGATCAGGCATTCGTCGGCGAGCAGCGCGGCCCGGTGCCGATCGGCGCGTCGATCGGCGTTGCGACGTTCCCGCTCGACGGACGAACCGCCACTGAGCTCATCGCTGGCGCCGACGCCGCGCTGTATCGCGTCAAGCACGGCGGCGGGCACGATGTGGCGGGGGCCGGCGACGCCGCCGCCTGAATCTCCGGCTCGGCTCGCCCGCGATGGACGCGGGCCTGCTTCTCCGCCATCCTCGCTGACGTGATCGATTCGACCCGGCGACAAGGCTCGCCCAGCCCGACCCCCGAGCGCCGGATCCGCCGGGCGTGGTGGATCTTCGCCGGGTCGTTCTTCATCCTTGGGCTGATCGCCGTCCTGCGCGTGATCACCGATGCTGCGAAGCCGATGGACTGGGCCGTCGTCGCCCTAGTGTTCGTCGTCGGGGCCGCCGCCATCCTCCATCGCGAAGCGGTCGCCGCCCAGCAGGTGTCGCGACGCGAAGAAGCGGAATCGTTCGCCCGGATCCTCTCCAGCCTGTCGCGTTCCGTGGCACCGGACGCCATCCTCGGGGCTATCGTCGACGAGCTGGCCGCCGCGACCGGCGCCGACCATATCGTGGTCGCGCGCCGACGGCCCGACGTCCCGGTCCTCGACGCGACCCTCGTCAGCGCCCGACCCGGCGTTCCCGACTCCACGACGCGCCTGCCGATCGGGGACCTCGAGGACCCGGTCGGGGGAGGGACCCAGAGCGATCGTGAGCCGGTGGCGGTCCCGATCGTCGCGGGTGCCGGCCGGGCCGTGGCCGCCGGAGGCCTGCGTGGCCGTCTCGACGAATGGACCGCGCGCCTTGCCGCGGCGACGCCGGTGACAGGCAGCCTCGGCCCTCTCGGCGTCACGGCCCGCGTCCCGCGCGAGCGCCAGCTCGTCGCCGACCGGATCGCCGCGCGGGCTCGCGCGATCTATGGCCTGTCCCACACGCTCGCCGCGCCACTCACGGTCGACGAACGGGTGATCGGCGCGATCGTCCTCTCGCAGCGGACGCCGGTCAGCTGGTCGGCGACGAACCAGCGGCTGTTGGCGGGCGCCGCCGGAGAGGCCTCATCTGCGCTGTCGCGCGCATATTCGCACCGCGCCGCGGAGGCCAAGGCATCGACCGATGCCCTCACCGGTCTGCCGAACCGCCGGTACTTCGACGAGTTCTGCGGCCTCCTCGCGCGGCGCCGGCGGTCGGGTGACGCGGTCGGCGTCCTGATGATCGACATCGACCGGTTCAAGCTGCTCAACGACACGCACGGGCACACGACCGGAGACGAGGTGCTACGTGCGGTCGGCGGTGCGATCGTCTCGGCCGTCCGCGAGGACGACGTCCCGGCGCGATACGGTGGCGAGGAGTTCGTCGTCCTGCTTCGGAACCCGAGCCCCGACGTCGCGCTCGACGTCGGGGAGCGCGTCCGATCGGCCGTCGCGGCCCTCGACCTTGCGCGTCTCGGCGTCCCGGCAGTCAGTGTCTCCGTCGGCGTCGCTGTCGCACGCCAGGCGGACCAGCCGATCGGCGACCTCATCGAACAGGCGGATCGCGCGTTGTATCGCGCGAAGCGGGCCGGCCGCGATCGGGTCGTCGCGGCCTGACCGACTACCATCGGGAACGTGATCGACGACCATCCCGATGCACCCCCGGAGCTGACCAACCGGGACCTTGCCCGGATCTTCCATGAGATCGGCGACATGCTCGAGCTCAAGGGCGAGCTCGTGTTCAAGACCGTCGCCTACCATCGCGCAGCCGACGCGATCGGCCGCAGCCCGGTCGACCTCGTCTCGGCCTATCGGGAGGGGAACCCACCGACGGTCCCGGGTGTCGGCAAGGCCATCTCCGACAAGATCCGCGAGATCGTGACGACCGGCCGCATGGCGATGTACGACCGGCTCCGGGCCGAGGTGCCACCGACCCTCGTCGAGATCCTCGAGATCCCCGGCCTCGGCCCCAAGACCGTCCGCCAGCTCAACGCGGAGCTCGGGATCGAGACCGTCGACGATCTACGACGCGCTGCCGAGGAGGGCCGGCTGCGGACGGTCCGCGGCATGTCGGCCAAGACCGAGGCGCTCGTCCTCGAGGGCATCGCACGGCTCGAAGTTCGCTTCGAGCGCATGCGGCTCGACCAGGCCGAGGGCTACCTGATGGGCCTCATCGACGGCCTTGCCCCGACCCCCGGCGTGCGCTCGATGGAGCCTGCAGGCTCGTTCCGCCGCCGGAAGGAGTCGATCGGCGACCTCGACATCCTCGCCGAGACCGACCAGCCGGCGACGCTCATCGACGCCTTCACCGGATTCGGGATGGTCGACTCGGTCATCAACAAGGGTGGCTACAAGGCGGCCATCCGGATCATGCGTGGGCCGCAGGCGGACCTGATGGTGATGCCGCCGGGCGAGGCAGGGACCTACCGCATCCACTTCACGGGGTCGAAGGAGCACAACGTCCGGCTTCGGGCGATGGCCCGCGATCTTGGCTGGAGCCTGTCCGAGAAGGGCTTCCTGCGCATCGGGGAGGACGGGGAGCCGCTGACCGGAGACGACGCGGAGCTGCGGACCTTCGCGACCGAGACCGACGCATACGCCTTCCTCGGCCTGCCGTTCATCGAGCCCGAGCTGCGGGAGGACGCAGGCGAGATCGAGGCCGCCCTCGCCGGCCGCCTGCCCTCCCTCATCACCCAGGCCGATCTGCGCGGCGACCTCCACAGCCACTCCGACTGGTCCGACGGCCACCACCCTATCGAGGTCATGGCCGAGCACGCCCGGGGTCGCGGCTATGCCTACCAGGTCCTGACCGACCACTCGCAATCGCTGGCCATCGCCCGCGGGCTGACCCCCGACCGGGTCGCCGAGGAGGCCGAGATCATCGCCGCGCTCAACGAGCGGTATGCGGCCGAGGAGGCGGCCGGCACCGCGCCCTCCGCCACGCCGGCCGAAGGATTCCGTCTCCTCCACGGCTGCGAGCTCGAGGTCCGCGCCGACGGCACGCTCGACTTCGACGACGACCTGCTCGCACGCTTCGACCTCGTCGTCGCGTCCGTCCACGTCAGCCGGCGCCAGAGCCGCGCGGAGCTCACCCAACGGACCCTCAACGCGATCCGGAGCCCGCACGTCGACGTCATCGCCCATCCCTCGGGTCGGAAGATCGGTCAGCGGGACGACCTCGACCTCGACTGGGACCTCGTCTACACGGAGGCCGCCCGAACAGGCACCACCCTCGAGATGAACGGGTCGCCGCCTCGGCTGGATCTGGCGGTCGAGCGGGCGCGACGCGCGATCGGGCTCGGATGTCTCGTCTCGATCGACTCAGATGCCCACGACATCCGGGAGATGGACTTCGTGCGCTGGGGCATCAGCCAGGCACGACGCGCCTGGGTCACCCCGGGGGACGTCCTGAATACCCGATCCCGCGCCGACCTGCTTGCCTGGGTCGCGGGCAAGCCCGGCCGCGTGTGAAGCCGCGGTGAGCGCCTCGCGTACCATCGCCGGCATGGACGACCGACCCGCCCGGCGCGACCTCGCGCTCGTGGCGGTCACGCTGGTCGGTCTCTCGCGCCTGCTCGAGCCGCCGCTCATCTGGCTGTGCGCAGCGGCGCTTCTCGGCGCGATGCTCCTCGGGACGCTCCAGGTCCTCCACGACGAAGCGGCGCCGGTCCACGCCTGGTTCGGCGTGCCGATCGAGTCGGTCATCCTGCCGTCGGTCGCGGCGGTCGCCTGCCTCGGCGCCATCCGGCTGGTCCCGTTCGGGCTGTGGCTCGTCCCGGCGCTCGGCGTCACCTGGTTCATCGTCGAACGGACGCTCGAGCTCGAGAGCCGGATCAATCGCGGTCTCGCGGCGCTCACCACTGACGACCGGACGTCGCTGCTGGTCACCGTGCTGCTGGTCGCGTTCCTCGCGTTCACCGGCGTCGCTGCGATGGTCCCCGGCGGGCTGGCCCTGTCCGGTGGCAACCTCGCTGAGTTCAATCTCCTCGTCCTTGCGGCTGGTGACGCGCTTGTCGCCGGCCTGCTCGGCTACCGCGCCGCCTCGCTCCGCGTGAACGATGTGCGCGACGCCTTCTGGTCGGCGCTGACCTACGCCGCCGCCATCGCCATCGGGGCTGCAGCGCTGCGAGCGATGGCGATCCCGTCGCTGCTCGGCCCCGCTCTCCTGACGCTCGCGTTCTACCTGTGGGATGCGTTCATCAGCACGACGCCGTCTCGCAGGCGCGACCGACGCTGGATCAGCCGCATCGCGCTGCTCGTCGCGCTCGGTGCGGTCGTCACGGCGTGGAACCTGCTGCTTCGCTCCTGAGGACCGCGGCTGGCGCGTTTGACGCGCCGCCCGGAGGGTGCTAGAAAGCATGTCCGCCCGACGGGCGCCGCGCGACCGCGCGCCCATGAACCTCAGACACCGCTCCGAACATCGCCGCGCCCCGAAAGGACGACCGCCACGTGACCTTCCCCGACGTCGAGACAACGGCACAGAGCCCCGTCAACCTGAACCGCCAGAAGCGGCAGCTGGCGGACCTCGCGATCGCCCAGGCGACGGCCGCGGATTGGGCCGAGTCCGCGGCGACGAACCGCAAGCTGCTCGAGCTCGGCCCCGACGCCGAGGCCGAGAACCGGCTCGCGAAGTCGCTCTGGGAGCTCGGTGAGCTCGGAGCGGCACGGGAGCACTATCAGACGGCACTCGCACTCGACCCGACGAACCGGATCGCCGAGCGCAACATCGACAGGCTCAAGATGCTCCTTGTCGCGGCCGGCGAGAAGACGGTCCCGGCCCAGGCGGGCAGCAAGGCGCCGGTCGGGATCTTCGTCGAGGAGACCGGCAAGACCGGCTTCGCGTTCCTGACCGATCTCGCGTCACCGCGTGAGCTCGCCCAGGTGAACCCCGGTGACGCGGTCGAACTGACGCCGGAAGGCAACCGGCTCATCGCCCATTCGAACGGCGTCCGCATCGGTGTCGTCGAACCGCGTGTCGCGGCCCGGCTGCTCAAGCTCATGGCCGACGGCAACAAGTACGCGGCAGGCGTCACCTCGCTCGGCGACAAGGACGTCCGCATCATCGTCCGCGAGATCTTCCAGGACCCGGCGAACTACGGGAAGGTCAGCTTCCCGACGGCGGCCAAGTCGACCGACCTCCGGCCGTACACGAAGGGCACCCTCGTCCG
>JBJMMQ010000213.1:0-6318 GCA_045804705.1 Chloroflexota bacterium | reverse complement strand
GCGTATCGCTTCGCTTCGCCGAGGAATGGGATCTCGTACTGGATCGGCGGGGGTAAGGTGAAGGACCCGTAGAAGTCGAATCCCCCGTCGCTGGTCGGGCGGGTGCGAGTGATGTTGTGTCGCACCTCATCGAGTTCCCCGAAAAGTGTGACCACTGCCGCCTCGAATTCGGTCGGGGTGAGCGTCTGAAGCTGCAAGAGCAGGTTGGCGTCGCTCGAGCCAGCGACCGGGAGCTGTTGCGCGAGCGTCCGAATGGACGGAGCCCAGACGCGCAGCCTGTCGATGACACCATCCTGGTATCGCTTCCAGGCTCGCGGGCCGACGTCCAAACCGGAGATGGAAGTAGCCGACATTCGTGAATGCAGCCATGAGATGTCGACGAATTCCTCGTCGAGAATGGTCAACTGTGCTCGGTAGTTTCGAACTGGCCGACCGTGGTCCTCGAACCACGTCAATTCGAGGCGATCCAGGATGCACAGTCCGTTGAAGCGCAGGACGCCCGTCGTCTGCTTGCTGAAATGAAGGATTGGCGGCACGAGGGCGAGTCGACTGTCGAGGACGTTGTCGAAAGCCTGCTTGAGCGCTCGGTTTCCGATGAAGTCGTCGACGGTTCGGCGCGAGTCGAACTTGGCATCTCCCCAATAGACAATCCGTCCATGGGGGATGTCGACCAGATCGTCCCAAGGGTTCGAAGCTGTTCCTGCTGACCGTTCGTCAGTTACGAGAATGATCGCCGCGGGCACGGCTGCGCCGAAGGTCACGAACTTAAGTGGTCGAATTCCGCCCATGTTTCGCATGCCGCTGCCCGGGAGATTGATCCAGCCAAGGAACTGATCGGCGGGATTCGTGACCGAACCGGTGTCTCGGTAGTCATGGCCCAACCGAAATCGACGCAGCGGCGGCTCGATCATTTCTCGATCCTACGCGGTTCTGCCGGCTCAAATCGAACGACTACCAGGCTAATCCCAAGTTCGGATAGCGCTCCGCGAGCTCGTCAAGGGTGAAGGAGGCAACGCCTAGGCGAACTTCGGTCCCGTCGAGGTCAGTGATGACGGCATCCGCGAGCAGCTCGGAGTCACCAGGACGAAGTTCGACCGTTTCGAGGACGAGCTTCACGATGGCGGGTAGTTCCCGGGCGACCTCATCGCGCAGTTCGGGGCCGTAAGCGTGGATGACCAGATTGAGTGCCCACCGGCGACTGACTGATCCCATGGCTCGACCGTATCAGGATCGATTTCGATCGTCGATCGACAAATGAGCCCATCAGAACATCGTCGACGACCACACCACTCCGGTCGTGGCGAAGAGACGGTCCGCGGCGGCGACCGCGCCAGCCCGGCACTCCCCTAGCCTTCCGGCGCGGACGAGGTCGGTGAAGGTGAAGGCACCGAGGTACGCCGCCGCGAGGTCGGTCGTATCGAGGCGGAGATCGGGGTCTACGCCGGCGGCGGCGCGCGTGACAGAGGCCTCGCCGCGGTCGCCTGGCACGCTCATCGTCCATAGACCCGCATTCGCGGGCATGAACGCGTCGGTGACTTCGAACGTCAGCTCCCCCGGCCCCGCGTACGAGCGGGCTGCCAGCGCCGCCGGCAGATCGACGAGCCGCACCCAGAGGCCGTCCCCGACCATCAAGCCCAACCTGCGAGGGTCACGAAGCTGAAGGAACAACGGTGGCGGCACGGGCTGCCGCCAGGCCGCGACCGTCCGCACGAGGTCGACGCTCGCGAGCCACTCCCACAACGCGCGTTCAGCGGCGGGATCCAGGCCGGTGACCTCCATGACGGTCAGGACGTTCTTCGGCCCGCGATCGCCCCAGTCGCTCTTGACGCGGTAGATCACGTAGCCGCGCGGCTCGCCGGCGACCTCCAGAACCGCGGTGAACTTGATGCCGATGTTCCTCCGCCATGGATCGTCGGCCAACAGCTGGAGGCGCCACTTGTCGGGCGGGCGGCTCACCTCGCCGACGCGGGAGCCGACGACGGCTTCGAACAGTGGCGGCACGAGACGCATCGCCTCATCGCCCTCGACGATCCGCACGCGCCCGTACGGCTCGGCCGGCTCCCGGAAGGCGAACGCGCTGACGTCCGCCTCGAACGTCCCCTGGAGCGTCGCCAGCCCGAAACCGAAGCGCGGGTAGATCGCGCCCTCCGACGCATGGAGGATCGACACGGGCTCTCCCCGATCCGCCGCCTGGTCGAGGAGCCACCGCATCATCCCGGTCAGGATCCCTCGACGTCGATGGGTCGGCGCAACGCCGACATCGCTGATCCCAGCCGCGCGGACTGTCCCACCCGGGATGGTCAGCCGCATCGAACCCGCTGACGCACCGCCCACCCAGCGGTCGCCGTCCTTGCCGCCGATCAGTCGATCCTTCTCCCAGAGCTGCATGTCGACGTCGAACATCGCGTCGGTGTAGTCGTCGGCGAAGGCGGCAGAGACGGGTCGGATCCATGCCCGGAGGGAGTCGGTGTCGGTCGCCGGCTGGGCGATCTCGATGGTGTCGTCATGCATGGAGCCATCGTGCCATGCACGCACGTCAGAGGTCGGGCAGCACCTGGGCGTCGGTCTGCGCGGCCGCGAAGAGATCGCCGACCTCCGCGACGCGCTCGACGATGGTCCGGATGGTCCAGCGGTCGGGCCGCAGCTCCGGGTCGTCCAGCTCGTCCCACGTGATCGGCGCGGACACGGGAGCTCCCGGCGACGGCCTGACGGAGTACGGAGCGACGAGCGTCTTGATGCTCGCGTTCTGCGTGTAGTCCAGCCTCGCCCGACCCTTCCGAGCGTCCTTCGACCACTCCCACGAGATGAGGTCCGGGACGGTCGAACCCACGGCCCGCGAGATCTTCTCCACCCACGCGCTCGTGTCCGCGAAGTCGTAGCGCGCCACGATCGGGATCCAGACCTGGATGCCGCGCTTGCCGGTCGTCTTGGGAGAGCCACGAACGCCGACGTGTTCGAGCGCGGTCCGGTACAGCCGCGCGAGGACGAGCGTCTCGTCCCAGGTCGTTGCCTCACCTGGGTCGATGTCGATGTAGGCGAACGTCGGCCGCCACGGGTCGGGCAGACGACCGGTCCAGGCATGGATCTCGAAGCTCGTCTGGTTGCCGAGCCAGACGAGCGTCGCGACGCGATCGGCGATGAGGTGGTCGTTCGCCTTGCGATCCTCGCGCTCCTCGAAACCCGTCTCGTGCCAGCGCGTCAGCCACGTCGGCGCTGTGGCGGGGATGTCCTTCTGCCAGAAGCCCTGGCCACTCTGACCATTCGGGTAGCGATGGAGGTTGAGCGGACGATCCTGGAGGTGGGGGATCATCGTCGGCCCGATCCGCGCGAAATAGCGGATCAGCTCGCGCTTGGTGATCGGCGGGTCGGCCTCGAAGATGATCTTGTCGAGGTTGGTCAGCTTGACGTCGTTGCCACCGACCTCCCACACGCCTTCCTTGCCGAGCGCGTCGAGAGCCGCAAGCTCCGCCTCGGTCGCGCCCCACGGAAATGCGGGTTTCGGCTTCTTCGCAGGCATATCGACCTCCGATGGCGCGGCTTCTGGCAGGGCTTCCGACTCAGCTTCGCGGATCGCAGTGGCGGCCGCGACGGCCTGTTCACGGGTGACCGTCTTCGGGTCGCGGCCCGCTTCGATGCCTTTGAACGCCGACTGGCGGACCAACCCATCTCGTGACCAGCCGCCGAGCTCGGCGCGGATGACCAACTCGGGCCGGACCCACGTCACGCCCGCGAGATCGCCGCCCCAACGACCGCGATAGTCCTTGGGCGGCGGTGGGTCGAAGGGTGGCTCGTCGACGTGGAGCGGGGCCAGGGCGTCGAGCATCGTCCGGCGATTGGACCCCGTGAACCCGGATCCGACCTTGCCACTGAAGCGGAGCTTCCCGTCCTCGTAGACCCCGACCACGACCGCCCCCAGATCCCGGGCGTTGCCGTTGCCCGTCGTCCAGCCGCCGACGACGAGCTCCTGTTCTGGCCGGATCTTGATCTTCAGCCACGCAGTCGAGCGCCGGCCCGGCTCGTAGCGCGAGCGCTTGAGCTTGGCCACGATGCCCTCGAGCTCCTGTTCGGCGGCGGCGGCGCGGAACGTCTCGCCTTCGCCCTCGACGTGCGCGGCGAAACGGACGCGAGGATGTGGCCGGAGGACACTCTTGAGCAGGCGCTTGCGATCCTCGAGGGCGACGTCGAGCAGGAGGCGTCCGTCGAGGTAGAGCAGGTCGAACGCCTGGTAGACGAGGTTCGGCGCGCGCTGCGTGCCCGTCCGCTCCTGAAGGAGGCTGAAGTCGGGGCGTCCCGCGTCGTCGAGCGCGACGACCTCTCCGTCGACGATCGCCTGCCGGGCGTCGATCCACGTCGGAGGTCGGAGGAGGCCCGGGAAGTACGTCTCGGCGTCCTTGAGATTGCGGGTGAGCGACCGGACCTTGCCATCATCGACGACCGCCTGGACCCGGTAGCCGTCCCACTTGATCTCGAACAGCCAGTCGGGGTCGGTGAAAGCCTTGTTCGTCAGCGTCGCGAGCATGGGGTCGATGGACGGCGGCATGGGCGCGACGACCGCACCCGTGAGGTCGATCTCTGCGGCAGCGGCAGGCGCCTGCCCGATCCACAGCGCGTCACGGTCGGCCTTGACGTCGTCGTTGGTCCTGCCGGTCTTGACGCTGTGTGGGTGGTCCTCTGCGTCCCAGCCCTTCACGGACGTCGGCCCACGCTTGGCGATGAGCAGCCACTGCTCGCTCTCGTCGTCCTCGAAGGCCCGGGCGGCCGGGTCGTCACCCTTGTGGCGGCGGCCGCTGGTTCGGACGATCGTCCAGCGGCCGTTGAGCTTCTGCCCGTGGAGCTCGAACTTGAGCTCGCCGTCGCGGATGGCCGTCACGGCGTCGATCGTGGGCGCCTCGGACTCCCACGTTCCCCAGTCCCAGACGATCACGTCGCCGGCCCCGTACTGCTTGGCCGGGATGACGCCTTCGAAGTCGAAATATTCGATGGGGTGATCTTCGACGTGGACGGCCATGCGACGGACGCCCGGGTCGAGGGTCAGACCCTTGGGGACTGCCCACGACACGAGGACACCGGCGACTTCGAGGCGAAAGTCGTAGTGGAGCCGCGTCGCACGGTGGCGCTGGATGACGAAGCGGCCCGTGCGGACGGGCCCGTCCGCTCCCGGTGTGCTGGCGGGCGCCGGTTCGGGTGTCTTCGCGAAGTCGCGCTTGCGCCGGTATTCCTCGAGGGGCATGGCCTGAGTGTGCCCGAAGAGGCCGGTCGCCGCGTCAGGGCATACTGGCCGTATGGCCGCCGCTGCCCCACACCCGCGCGATCTGCTGGATCTCACCGGCCGGGTGGCGGTCGTGACTGGTGCGTCGCAGGGTATCGGCGCCGCGATCGCGACGCGGTTCGGGGCTGCGGGTGCACATGTGGTCGTCCATTACCGACGCGGACGTGACGGCGCGAATGACGTGGTCGCCGGGATCGCGCGGGACGGCGGTTCGGCGATCGCCGTCGGGGCAAATCTCGCGGACGAGGCGCGGGTCGATGCGCTCTTCGAAGCGGCCCTCGATCGCTTCGGTCCCGTCGACATCCTGGTCAACAACGCCGGGCAGAACTTCCCGTTGCATCCGCTCCTCGAGATCTCGCTGCCGGAATGGCAGGCGATGTTCCGCGACAACATGGAATCGATGTTCCTGTGCACCCGGATCGCGGGCGCGAGGATGCGAGCGCGTGGTCGCGGCGCGATCGTGAACATCGGGTCGATCTCTGCACTGAGTCCGGCCCTCGACCACAGCCACTACAACAGCGCGAAGGCGGCCGTCCTCGCGTTCACGCGCTCGGCCGCGCAGGAGCTCGGGCCGTTCGGGATCAGGGTGAACGCCGTGTCGCCCGGGCTGATCCGCAAGGAGGGCATCGAGCGCGATTGGCCCGAAGGGGTGGAACGGTGGCTCGGCAAGGTGCCGCTCGGGCGGTTGGGCGAGCCCGAGGACATCGCCGACGCGTGCCTCTTCCTCGCGTCACCGGCCGCGCGGTGGATCAGCGGCCAGAATCTGGCCGTCGACGGGGGGATGCTCGCGACACGGATCTACTGAGGGCCGCCGCGCCCGGTTTCAGGCGGTCTTGCGCTTTCGGGCGGGCTTCGAGCGGCCCTCGGCCTCGTCGTCGGCTGCTGCCTTGGATGCGGCCTTGCCTGAGGAGGCCTTCGCGGCTCGGGCGGCCTTGGCCTCCTTGGCCTCCTTCGCCTCGGACACCGACACGGGCTTGCCCGCGTTCGACTCGCGGGCCGACTTCGCCGCGCTGACCGACGCCTCGAGGGCAGCCATCAGGTCGATGAGC
>JBJMMQ010000212.1:0-4570 GCA_045804705.1 Chloroflexota bacterium | reverse complement strand
CCGGACTACGTGACGCTTGTCCGGATCGCAGCCTCGCTGCATGACGCTTCCACTGCCCGCGAGGCGGAGGCAGCTTCCACGCTCACCTTACTGCCTAAGCAGCGAGGGCGAGAGTCGACTGGCGGTTGCCAGGTACTTCTTTTTGCCACGTGATTTACGAGGCCCAGTGGCGTCCTCGGCTCGCGTTCCCCGGTAGCTAGGCCCTGTCGAAACCACACATCCCCACAGGTCCGAGAACCGGCTCGGACACCGAATCGTACCATCGATCGCCCGAATCCGGCCGATTCTCGTTCGGCCTGCTTCTCGCGCCGGCCGTTAGAAGACCTCGCCCGCCGAGGATGCGACTGTAACGCGCCAAAGCCTACTGTCCGAAGCATCGGCGTCGGTCGATCACGGCCGACCCGGGTGTACGGAGAACAGCACGGTGGACATCCCCCTGGACCGCCGGACCGTCGTTGATCCCAAACCGATTCGAAGCGCGTGCCTCGTCCCGGGTTGCCCGTGCAAGGACCCTCGGATCATCTCGCAGCGGCGCGTCATCTTCTACGCCGAGTGGGCGCGGCGCCACGGCGAGACCGCCGACCGGTACGTCGATCCGGATCCCGAGTGGCGCGATCTCCTGCGCCCATGGCGAGAGCGGCTGTCACGACGAACGGAACGACCGGACCTCGCGAACCTGACGAACGGCCCATCCGCGGCCCAGGCTCGACGCTGGTAAGGTAGCCACTGGCCGAACCTCCCAGCGGAGGACGGGGGACCCACATCCCCGGGGCGAATCGCGACGAACGCGGCGGCGAACCCAACGCCGAGCCCGACAGCTCACCTCGCAGGCCGAACGGGCCGATTCGAGGTGTCCCTGTGTCCCGGCTACCGCTCGTGTCCTCGACGCGCCAACAGCGCGCCGTCGGGCGCAATCTCGGGCTCGACCTGGTGGCGGCGGTCGGCGTCGGCGTGACGGCTGCCCTGGTCACGACACTGCTCCCGACGATCGCTCGCCGCGGCGGACTCGAGCCGATCGGACTGGCGGCTCTGGCCGCTGCTCCGTTCGTCGCCAACCTGCTCGGAGCGTTCGCGGGGCGGGTAGGCCCAGGCTCGACCCGCCAGCTGGCGGTCATCCGGGCGGCAGGTGCCGCGTCCCTCCTCCTGCTCGTCGTCTTCTCCGTGCCGCCCGTCCTCATCGCGGTGACGTTCGCCTTCTGGCTCAGCCTCGCCCTGTCCGGGCCCTTCTACCTCCGGCTCTGGGGCTCGATGTACCCGGCGCGAATCCGCGGCCGGCTCGTCGGCGTGGCCGGCTCCGTCAGAGCTCTAGCGGCCGCACTCGCTGCCCTCGCCGGCGGCGTCGTCGCCGACGAGTTCGGCGGGCTCACGGCGGTCGCCGTCGCGGGTGTCGTCGGCCTCGTTTGCGCCGTCGCGTATACCGGCCTGCGGGCGCCGACGGCTCCGCCTCTCGTCCGCTTCTCGGCACGCGATTCGATCCGTGCGCTTCGTGACCGACCCGTCCTCTCGCGGATCGCCGTGGCCCAGGGCTTCTACGGTGGTGGCCTCATCGCCGCCGCGCCGCTGTACGCCATCGTCAACGTCGACCGCCTCGACCTGTCTCTCTCGGACGTCGGCATCATCGGGATCATGACCGCCGGAGCGACGACCATCTTCTTCCTCGTCTTCGGAGCGGTCGCGGACCGGTTCGGGCCGCTGGTCGCGATGCGCATCGGGAGCACGCTCGGCCTGCTCGCGCTCATCGCGTACGCGCTGGCGCCGGACGTGCGCGTCCTGTGGGTCGCGGCCGTCGGCGCGGGCGCCGCCAGTGCGTCGATCGACGTCGGCATCGCGGCCGCGGTCAGCGACCACACGACGATCGAGTCGCGGGCCGCGGCGATGGCCGGCTGGAACGCGATCACCGGTGCCCGCGGGATCGTCGCCGCCTTCACGATGAGCGTCCTGCTCCAGGTCGGGATCGTCGATGTCACGTCCGGGCTGCTGCTGTGCGCGGCGGTGAGTGGGGTCGGTGTGGTCCTCTACGCGCGCGCAAGCCTCGTCCCCGTCTCGACCTCGGCGATCACCCCCGACGCGATCGGCGACCCGTCGCGGGTGGGTCGTGCCGTCGGGACCCTTCGGAGCGCTGTCAGCCGCTGACGACCGGAGGTCCGGCTCCGATCCGGCTGCGGAGCGACTCGACGGTCGCACCCGTCCAGTCCGACTCGAGCCACCACGTCGCTCCGGCGTCTGCGAGGGGCGTCACGACCGCCGCGGCGCCTGCAGGGTCGTCGGGCGTCGTCCCCTCGACGACGATCTCGATCGGATGACCGGGCCGCTCCCGGGCCGCTCGTGCGGCGACGGCCCGGATGTCGGCCGGGTCACTCGTCTGCGGCAGGATCCCGTCGAAGCGCAGCGCCCGCGCCACGGAGCGCTCCTTCCCCCACGCTCCCACGACCCAGATCGGGATGCGTGGCCGCTGGACCGGCGTCGGTCGAAACGTCATCGGCTCGAAGCGGTAGTGACGCCCGTCGAACCCGAACGGCTCGCCGGTCCACAGCCCTTCGAGGATGGCCAATGACTCATCCAGCATCTCAGCTCGGATCCGGGCGTCCGTCGGCTCGCCGACATTGCCGAACGCGCCGTCGTCGAGCGCACCGAGCCCGACCGGCAGGACGAGCCGCCCGTTCGACAGACGGTCCAGCGTCATGGCCTCGCGGGCGAGCTTCCATGGGCGCCGCCGTGACGGCGGGCTGACGATCGCCCCGAGCGTGACGCTGTCCGTCCGGACGGCCATCGCGGCCATCACCACCCATGGGTCGTAGATGTCCATCGTCCCGATCGCCACCCCGTCCCACGAGAAGACGCCGTCCCAACCCGCCGCCTCGGCCTCGGCCGCGAGCTCGGACGCCGTCCGCGGGTCGCCCGTAGTGATGACGATCCCGGCCTTCATCCCCAGATGTCGCCGATCGTGAAGCCGTCCGGAAACGGGTCCGTCGGGTCGACGACGTAGGAGGCGAAGCCCGTGATCCAGGCCTGGCCGCTGATGGTCGGGACGATCGCCGGGTACTCGCCGATGTGGGTCTCCTCGACCACGCGGCCCGTGAAGACCGTGCCGAGGATCCCCTCGTGGCGGAATGCGTCACCCACCCCGAGCGATCCCCGGGCGTGCAGGGTCGCCATGCGGGCGGACGTCCCTGTCCCGCACGGTGAACGATCGATCGCGCCGGTCCAGGTCGCGGGCCGAGCCCAATCGAGGATCCCCGTCGAGACCGTGACGACGTTCCGCATGTCATTGCCCGGATCGTGCGCCGCGCCGCTCAGCTGCCCGATCGTGATGCCCGAGAACCCGGGCTGCTCGGGGTGGACGACCGGCAGCTGTTCGTTCGCGGCCGCCTTGATCATCTCGGTGATCCTGACGATATCCGCGCCCTCGTCCGGAGTCAGCCGGAGCCCGAACGTGTCCGCCGAGGCGATGACGTAGAACATCCCGCCGTACGCCACGTCGACACGGACCGTCCCGAGCTGTGGCACCTCGATCGGCGTGTCGAGATGGGTCGCGAACGCGGGCACGTTCCGGAAGGTCACGCTGCGGACCTTCCCGTCGGCGCATTCCGCGGTGACGCGGATGAGCCCGGCGGGCGACTCGAGGGTCAGCTCGGTGACGGGCTCGGTCATCGGCAGTCGGCCGGTCTCGAGCAGGACCGTCACGACGCACATCGTGTTCGTTCCCGACATCCCGGGATATTCGACCTGCTCCATGATCACGTACCCCGCCGCCGCTTCCGGGGTCGACGTCGGAAGGACGAGATTGCAATTCGCGGCCGGATAGCCACGCGGCTCGCGGAGCATCCGCAGACGGATGTCATCGCGATTGGCCCGGAGCCAGGTCATGGCTTCGAACATCGAACCAGCGGGGACGCCCTCGACCCCTCCGACGATGACGCGCCCCGGCTCACCCGCCGCGTGAGCGTCCACTGCATCGATGACGGGGCCGACCCTGAGGCGACCGGGAATCGTCGAGTCGTTCATCCGCCCGAGTCCGAGTCCCTAGCGGCCGCGCTGTGCGTCCGCGAGCTCGCGCGCGACGTCACGCCGTGCGTCGCGGTCGGCGATGTCGCGGCGTCGATCGTGGAGCTGCTTGCCGCGTGCCAGCGCCAGTTCGACCTTCGCCCTACCCCGCTGCGAGATGTACAGGCGAAGCGGCACGATGGTCTGGCCCTTGGCCTTGGCCCGGCCGAGGAGCTGATCGATCTCGGACCGATGGAGCAGCAGCTTGCGCATCCGCTTCGGCTCGTGGTTGTAGCGGTTGCCGCCCTCGAACGGCGCGATGTGCGCGCCGACGAGCCACGCCTCACCGTGCTCGATGCGGGCATAGGCGTCAGAGAGGTTGGCCTTGCCGGCGCGGAGCGACTTGATCTCCGTCCCGGTCAGGACGATGCCGGCCTCGAACGTCTCGTCGATCGTGAAGTCGTGGCGGGCTCTTCGGTTGAGTGCGACGGTCTGCTCGTCGCGCATGTCGGACTCCCTCTCGAAACACGCACGAACGCCGGCCCGATGCGGGCCGGCGTCCGAGTGCTTACCCACCCACAGGGTG
>JBJMMQ010000211.1:0-4467 GCA_045804705.1 Chloroflexota bacterium | reverse complement strand
GATACCGAGGTCGTCGCGAAGCTCAAGAAGGACCTCGCCCAGGCGCAGGCCGAGGCAGGCAAGCCGCACCGCCGCCGGCTCCCGGTTGAGCGGACCGCGGTCACCCACAAGTTCGACATCGCCGGCCACGAGGGCTACATCACGGTCGGGCTCTATCCCGATGGCCAGCCCGGCGAGATCTTCCTGAAGATGGCCAAGGAAGGTTCGACCGTGTCGGGCCTGATGGACACGCTCGCGACGACGATCTCCGTGGCGCTCCAGTACGGCGTGCCGCTGAAGGACCTCGTCAACAAGTTCGCCCATGTCCGGTTCGAGCCGTCGGGCTTCACCGGCAACCAGGAGATCCCGATCGCCAAGTCGATCGTGGACTACATCTTCCGCTGGCTCGGGTCGCGCTTCCTGTCGCCCGAGGACAAGGTCAACCTGGGTCTCCAGGAGCGCATCTCCGAGGAAACAGCGGCACCAAACCCGTTCACCGTCGGCGGCGGGACTCCGGGCTCGACGATCTCCTCCATCGCCGAGCCCGCCCCCGTCGTTTCAGAGACTCCGGCCGTCGAGGCGAAGACGACCGAACCCGATGCACCGAAGGCGACAGCCGTCGCAGAATCCTCGGGCGCCCCCGCCGCCAAGGAGTCCCTCGCGGTCATCGCGACCAACGGCAGCGTCACGAACGGCCACGCGGCGAACGGCAACGGTCATGCGGCCAACGGCAACGGCGGCAGCACCGCAAGCCCGACCATCACTCTGAACCTCGGCGCCACCAAGGTCAGCTTCCAGACCCAGGCCGACGCCCCCAGCTGCATGGACTGCGGCTCGATCATGGTCCGCAACGGCAGCTGCTACAAGTGCCTCAACTGCGGGAGCACGAGCGGCTGCAGCTAACCCACTCCGCCTACGCGGCGCGACTCGAAGCAGCAGAGACCGGAGGCGAAAGCCTTCGGTCTCCTTTTGTTTCGGAAGACGTCACCCGCGGGCCTGAAGGGCAGCCTCGATCTCGTCCAGGTGCTCGGCTCGGTGCTCCCACCTGCCGGCATAGATCGGGCTGTCGGGGTCGTCCGGATACATTCGGTCGAGTGGCAGCTCCGCGACCACAGCGTCGGTCTGCTCGGCGATCCGAAGGGCGAACTCTGCGGCGTCCCGCGGCGGGATCGCGTGGATGAAGGGGCGCGTCGAGTCGTTGAGCCAGTCGCCGTCGGGCTCGGCGTCGCCCGGCGCCCACGGCTCGCCGCGTTCGATCTTCTCGGCGAGAACTAGCACGCGGATGTCCCAGTACGCGATGTGCCCGAGCACGCCGGCGACGGTCCAATACTCGTTCACAGGAGCCATGAGGCCGTCGTCGTCCAGGCGTTCGATCAGGGCACGCATGCGCTCGCGTTCGCGCGTATTCGCATCGATGTAGGAGCGATCCTCAGCCATCCTGCACCTGTCCTCGTTGGTGCAACGCTACTGGCTCACTCGATCCGAGTCGACTCCATGATCCAGTTGACCTCCCAGGTCGTGCCGTCGTCCACCGAGAGGGCCTGTTCCCACCGGCAGGTCGTGCCGTCATCGGAGTCTCCTTCGGCAGATGCTCTGTCGACCTCCGTTGTAGACCGACACCCTGCCAGTGGCTGTCATGTTTTGGGTTGTTGTGGCTCGGCGGGGCCGTCGCTCACGGCCCCGCCGCGAGCCGTCAGTTCGCGACTCTCTGCCAGGTCATCGAGTACTCGGGCATCGCCACGTCAGGGTTGCTCGCAGGGATCACGACGGGGTCGGCCGTCCCGTCGACATCGAGCACAACGAGCGCGGGCTCGGTCTCCTCGCCGGCACCGTCCGGGCTGAGGATCGCGATCTTCGTTCCGTCGGGCGACCACGCCGGTTCGAACTTGCCGTAATAGCCGGGCAATGTCTTCTGGAACGCGCCGGTGCTATCTGCGATCATCACCTCCGACCCGCGCCCCGCCGGGTCCCGACGGACGTAGGCAAGACGCGAGCCGTCAGGTGAAAACGCGGGATCGCTCGCGTCGTCAATTCCCGAGATAAGGCGCTCGGGAGACCCGTCGAGCCCGACGAGGTAGACCGACATCGACCGCTCGGGATCGCCGCCCGCGAAGGCGATCGTGGCGCCATCCGGGCTCCACTCGACGTTCGAGTCTCCGCCTTCCTTGGTCCGGATATGGTTCAACTTCCGCGCGTTCGAGCCATCGCGATCGACGACATACAGGTCGGTGTAGCCACCTGGGTCGACGCCCACAGCCAGGCGCTTCCCATCTGGTGACCACGACGGTCCCCATGCGCCACCCGGCAGGGTATCGATCACCGTGCGCGTCGAACCATCGACGGCACGTATGACGAACCCCATCTTCGCTGGCCCATCCCCGTCCTGGTCGACCATGTAGGCGAGGTACCGACTGTCAGGCGACCACGAGATGGACCCGATCGGGGAGATGCCGCTGTCGAGGACCATGGAGTTCGAGCCGTCCGCGTCAGCGACGATGACATCGCCGCGCTGGGCCTCGATGTCGCTGAAGTGCTGGTAGGCGATCCGCGAACCGTCGCGCGAGAAGACGGGCCGGTCATAGGTGGCGGCGCCGGTCGTCACGGGCCGCGGAATGGCTCCGGGATAGTCGCTCGTGTAGATCTGACCGGCCTGAACGAAGGCCAGCTTGCCATTGGCAGCCAAGCCGAACGGCGGCGCGACGCGCCGGCTGGAGCCAGCAACCAGCAAAGCGACTGCAAGAGCGAGAACGAGCAGCGCGACGATCGCCAGGAATGCATAGGGTCGCGGTGTAGGTCGCAGTCGGGTCGTGAGTTCCATCGGGATCCACCTTTCGGGTAGGGACCAGCTGGGCCGGGGCCGTCGTCGCGCGGTGCGCGCAAGCGCGGCATCCAGGACCACCTCTTCGCCGGTGCCATCGGCACGGGCGTGAAGCCAGCTGGCCATGAGGTCTTCAAAAGCGTCGTCAGTCATCGGTCGAGGGCTCATCTGTCGGTCGCTCATGTCGTCCGTCCTTCAGCTCCCATCGCGGCACGGGCATCTGCGTCAAGCGCGGCGCGCATGGCCTGCATCGCTCGATGGAGGCGGGAGCGAACGGTTCCGGGTGGCAGCCCCAACACGGCGGCCGCCTCGTCGGGATTGAGACCGACGAAGTAGTAGAGGACGAGAACGGTTCGTTGGTCGACGTCCAGCCGGCGGAAGCCCCGTTCGAGCTGGTCGTGATCCATGAACCGCGAAGTGGAGTCAGGTTCGGGCACGTCGAGGGCATGGAGATGCACCTCCCGCGCGCGTCTGGTGTGGTGGCGGCGAGCCTCGCGATAGCACGCGTTCACCAGCATCCGGTGGATCCATGGGTCGAAACGATCCGGGTCTCGAAGTCCATGGATGTGGCTCCAGGCGGCGACGAGCGTCTCCTGGGTGGCGTCCTCGGCCGCGGCATCGTCGTGGAGGATCAGGCGGGCGACCGACAGGAGTCGACCGACCGAGACGCGCGCCAACTCACTGAACGCGTCGTGATCGCCGTCCATCGCCCGTTCCACGAGTACCCGGTCCATCGGGCCTCCAGTGGTCTGCGCGACCTGGTTGGTCGTGCTACAGGCTAAGAGTCATTCGGGCGGCCGACTATCTCCAACTTCGCTCGGTCTTGTTCAATCGACAGAAGCAGCGATCGTTCGCCACGTGGGTCGTTCGTCACGCCGATACACCTATGGCGCTTCCTTGACAGGACGACCATGCTGCGAGCGATGGGGTCCTTCCGCCTGTTTCGCCGAATCAGGATCGCGCCCGGCGTGACGATCAACGTCAGCAAGTCTGGCCTGTCCACGTCCCTCGGGCCGCGCGGGGCCAAGGTCACGCTTGGTCGGCGCGGCATCCGCAAGACGGTGGGAATCCCTGGGACAGGGCTTTACTACACCTCTGTCTCGAGCCCGAAGTCGGGTGCGCCGACGCCTGCCGCCGAACCCGCAACGGTCCCGACTCCATCGACGGACTCGGGCCTGAGCGGGCGAACATGGGTCGGCATCATTCTCGTGGTCGTGATCGTTGCCGCGGTCGTCGGGTCGTCACTCAGCGGCGGCACGCCCGCGCCGGGTCCGAGCGCGCCACCGGCGGCCCTCGGGTTGCTCGGTGCCGGCGTCACTGCGGTTGGAGCATCGACGGCTCGACCAACAGCCGTTCCGTCACCCGTGACGACGAGCACACCGCCAGCGACGAAGAAACCGGCGGCGACTCCGAAACCCACGGCGAAGGCGAAGCGCAAGGCCAGCCCGACGCCGACACCGACGTCGACCAAGCTGTCCGTCAGGCTGATTTCTCGCACGGCATCCGTTTCGCGAAACAGCACTGCGAGGGTGTCGATCAAGACGGCACCGAAGGCGCGGTGTTCGATCGACGTGGAATACAAGTCGGGCCCATCGACCGCCGCTGGGCTCGGGGACAAGACGGCGAGCTCGACCGGCGCTGTCTCGTGGTCGTGGAAGGTCGGAAGCAAC
>JBJMMQ010000210.1:0-16035 GCA_045804705.1 Chloroflexota bacterium | reverse complement strand
AAGAAGTACCTGGCAACCGCCAGTCGACTCTCGCCCTCGCTGCTTAGGCAGTAAGGTGAGCGTGGAAGCTGCCTCCGCCTCGCGGGCAGTGGAAGCGTCATGCAGCGAGGCTGCGATCCGGACAAGCGTCACGTAGTCCGGCGTCAAGCCCGATCTAGGGGCACGTGACTGGATCGTCCGGCAGGATGCCGATGTCCGTCCGGACGATCGACGACAAACCATCGGACACGCTCGTAGTGGTCTCCGGCGAAGGGTTCTGGACGGGGAGTTCGACTCTCCCCCATCTCCACCAATCAACCTTCAAGTAGGCCGCCCGTCGTCGACAGTCGCCTGGCCGTGACGCAGGCGCGATCGGGTGCCGCCGGCGAGCGCTTTCGCGCTGCCAGCCCCGAAGAGCCCCTTTCTCCGTGCGTACACTGATGGCCCTGTACGAGGCCACATCATGGGGCGGAAACGGGTCCGACCTTTCCGGCGGGTCGATCGCGACGTTCAGGCGATCGGCGCACTGACCCAGGCCGTCCTCGACGGCGACGACCTCGAGCAACTTCTTGACCGGATCGCAGGTGAAGCGCGCGTCCTCGCTGACGCGGTTTCGGGCGTCGTCGTCACCGTCTCGGACGCCGGCGAGATGACCTTTCGCGGCGTCGCAGGCTTGAATATCGGCCCGCTGAGGGTCGGCCACGTGATGCCTGTCCGCGACACGTTGACGGAAGTCGCACTCACGAAGGCTGCGAACATCGTCGCCCGCGATGCCGACGAGATCCCCTTGGCCGGGCGGGCCTTCGCTGCGGCGACGGGGGTCGGTCCGCTGATCGCCGCACCGCTTGCCCAGATCGGTAGTGCGCGCGGCGTGCTCGTCGTCGCTCGGACGGCAGACTCGCCGCCGTTCGTTCCGGCCGACATCAGCCTCGTGTCCACGTTCGCGGCGCAGGCCGCGAGCGCGATCGAGCTCTTCGAACTCCGGTCTGCGGAACGCGGCGTGGAGGTCCGCGACGAACGGCTGCGGATCGCGGGCGAACTCCACGATGGAGTCGTGAGCGCACTCCGCGACCTGCAGGCCGGGGTCCTTGGTCTCGCCGACGGCAGCGACGACGGCCGGCTGGCCGTCGGTATCGGCAAGGCCGTGGCGCAGCTGGATGACGCGATCGAGACGATCGGTGGCTACGTCGTCGAGCTCCGGCGAGCGGCGCCGCGGGCGGAGGCCGGCCAGGCCAGGCTCATCCATCCGCCGACGCGTCCCTCCCGCCCGAACCGACCCACGCCCGCGCCCGAGGTCACGGGCCGCGCCGGTGACCAGACGATCGCCGTCATCGGCGAGCTCGCGCGAACGGCCGCACGCGACACGCCCACAGACGAGATCCTCCAGACGTTGATCGACGAGATCGTCGAACGAGCCGAGGCCCGCTACGGGCTCGTTGGAACGCTGTCCGAGGACGGGTTTGGGATCTTCGTGCGAACCCTCGCGGGAGCGGATCTGCCCGGTCGTCGCGTGGGCGACACCATCCCGATCGGCGACACGGCCGCCGGCGAGGCGATCGCGCTGGGTCGGCCGGTCGTCGTCAGTTCGATCGCGGAATCGACCATCACCAGCTCTCTTCCGGCCGCGGTCAAGAAGCTGATCGGGCCGATGGTCTCGGTACCGCTCGTCATCCGCGATCGGCGTTTCGGGGTCATGGCGATCGGTCGGCCGGTCGGCGCCGCTCCCTTCACTGAGTCTCAGGTCCGGCTGATCGAGGCCTACGGCGTCCAGGCGGCGATCGCGCTCGAGTTCGAGCGCGTTCGAAGAGGCCTTCGCTCGAGCGCGATCTCTGCGGAGCGGGACCGGATCGGTCGTGACCTGCAGGAGCGGGTCATCCAGCTCCTCTTCGGCGTCGCGCTCGCCCTTCAGGCCCTCGGGTCGAACGTCCCCGACTCGTCGGTCCGGGTGAGCCTGCAGGCCGCGGTCGAAGGCCTGGACCGTGCGATCCGCGACCTGCGTCGGTTCGTCTTCGGACTCGGCCCGGGTCCTGTCGAGGACCCTCGGATCGCTGAGCGTCTTGAGTCGCTCGCCGCCGACAACGCCCGACTCCAAGCCGAGATCGAGGCCCAGCTCCACGAGGTCAAAGCGTCGCGGACACGGATCATCGCCGCCGGCGACGCCGAGCGAAAACGGGTCGAACGGGACCTCCACGACGGCGCGCAACAGCGTCTCGTGTCCCTGACTCTCGCCCTTCGCCTCGCACGAGTGAGCCTCGGCGATGATCTGCACCCATCCGCGAAGCTCAGCCTTGACCAGGCGTCGGCCGATGCGAAAGCGGCCCTCTCCGAGCTGCGAGAGCTGGCCCGCGGGATCCACCCGCAGATCCTGACTCACGCCGGCCTCGGCCCCGCGATCGACTCACTCGCGGCGAGGTCCCCTGTCGACGTTCGGGTCGAGATCGGCGCCATGCGCTTTTCGCCCGTCATCGAGGGCGCGGTCTATTTCACGGTCTCGGAAGCACTGACCAACATCGCAAAGTACGCCGAGGCGAACTCGGCCCTCGTTCGGGTCGCCTGGGCTGGCGATCAGCTCATCCTCGAGATCGCCGATGATGGCATCGGCGGCGCCGACCCTGCTTCTGGAACCGGACTTCGCGGCCTGGCGGATCGGCTCGCATCGATCGACGGCTCGCTCGAGGTCGTCAGCCCGATCGGCGGCGGCACGCGGCTGCTCGCGAGGATCCCGGCACCCGCTGCCATGGCAGCACCGGCCTGACTTCCTCCGCGCCACGGCGGTTCATCCGGGGAGACCCTGTCCGGCTTCGGCCGCTGGCCCTGATGCCGCGCCACCCGTTCCCTCCGAGGATGGCGCGTAGAGGTCCGGGGTCTGCCGGGCCGGAGCGAGGGTCAGATCCCATGACGACGACCACCTTGGCCGCGACGCCACCAACGGCCGTGCCGGCCGACACGACCCAGCTCTCGACACCCGCGACCGTGGCGCTCGGCCTTGGCCCCGGAGCCCTCATGACGGCGGGTTTCATACTGTTCGCGCCGATCATCGATGCCCTGGGTTTCCCACCGATCGCGGCGCTGCTGAGCGCGATCGTGCTGGTGCTCGTCCCGACGGAGCTCGGCGTGCTGTGGTGGGCGGCTCACAGCGAGGGCGCGGGCGTCGGCGACCTCATCCCCTACCGCCGTGGCCTCCCGGGGCGTGAGTGGGCTGTCCTGGTGCCCGGTCTCATCGTCCTGGCGTTTCTCGGCTTCGGGCTCCTTCAGATGGTCGAGCCGGCGCTCATCGACCGATTCTTCGGCTGGCTGCCCGGCTGGTACGTCACACCGATCCAGGTCGATCGGATCGCCGACTACAGCCGCACGGCATGGATCATCACCCTCACCGCATACCTCGCCATCAATGGTGTCCTCGGACCGATCGTCGAGGAGCTCTACTTCCGCGGCTACCTCCTACCCCGGATGGAGCGCATGGGCCGCTGGGCGCCGCTCGTCAACGTCACCCTGTTCTCCCTGTATCACTTCTGGTCACCCTGGCAGGTGATGGCTCGCATCGTCGGACTCGGCCCGACCGTCTACGCGGTCCGCTGGAAGCGAAACGTCTACCTGGGGATGGTCGTCCACTGCGCGCTCAACGTCATCAGCGTGCTGATCGTCGTCGCGCTGGTCTCCAGCCGGATCTGACGCTCGGGTGCGCGTGGCCGGGATCGGAACCGCCGCGCTGGAGTCAAGCCGTTCATCCGGCGTCTGGGAGTCGCTCCATCTCGCCATGGAAGACGACGCAACATCGGCCGGGTTCGGGTGCGAGCTCCACCTCGACATCGGCGATGCCGATACCGTCGACCACGCCTTCCGCCCAGGCGAGGTTCATGCCACAGGTGACGTCTCGATGATCGGCGGCGACGGCGCCATACGGGCAATTGCGCAGACACACGGTCCCGTCCGGTTCGACGAGAGGCTCGTAGCCGGCGTCATCAAGGACCTCGACGAGACGTGGCGCCGGCACCCCGCCCGAGTCGTCGACGATACGGCCACGCGCCGCGGCGCCGAGCGCAGCACCGGCCTCGCGGGCGGTCCATGCCAGCGCCTCGAGGCCCGCCCCATCCGCCACCCGCCGAAGCGCGATGGCCATGAGGTCAGCGGCACGATCGTAGTGACGGGGCGGCAGAGAGATCTCGAGCGCTTCGTCAGTTCGCCGGTAGAGCTTGGCGGGGCGGCCGGCGCCCGGGCCCGTGCGTCCGCTTCGCCGCCGGTACTCGGGCTTGAGCAGTCCAGCCGCGACGAGTCGGTCGAGGTGGAACGCGGCGAGCTCGCGACTGATCCCGAGCGCCGTGACGGCGTCATCGCGACCGACGGGCTCGTCTGATCCGGAGACGAGGTCATAGAGGGCCCGGCGGGTCGGCTCGGCGAGCGCGGCGATCGCCTCGACGGGGTCGGTGGTGGGTTCCTGTTCCATCCCGAGAGTGTAACAGTAATGGCCGTTATGAAAAGACCCGTGGTGTCTTCCACGGACGTCTTATGGCTTTCGCAGGACTCCAGTCGCGGCGTACAGCCAGCTCAAGCCGTAGAGGCTCTTGACCGACTTCCCATTCACCGCCGAGATCCGATACCAGCCGCTGCCTGACTTCGACGTCGGGCACGAGGCGGCCCAGCGAGAGCCGCTGACGGTCGCGACGACCGTGACGCGAGCCGATGTCCCCAGACGGACCCTGACTGAGGTGGACGTCGAGGTGCCCGTTCGAAGGTTCACGTTCGCGCACGCTGGAGCCATCGTCGTCGTGGCGGGCAAGGGCACCGGGGACGTCGCCGGGATGCTGGACCCGCCATCTGCGAAGAGGCACGCGAAGTAGGTCCTGGACGATCCGGCGGCCCTCGCCGTCCCGCATCCGAACCGCTGATAGCTGTTCAGCTCAGCCGCCCGGTGCGGGGCCGAGCTCATGAAGTTCCGCTGTGCGAGCGTCACCGTGTACGGAGCGGTCGTCGTTGCAGCTTTACAGTTCTTACCAGTGATGTCACAGCCGAGACGATACGTGGTCTTGGCCGTGCTCGGGTATCCGTTCCAGTGGAGGATCTCGCTCCGGGCGCCTGCGTAGCCGAAGGCGCGACGGACGATCTCGATGGAGCGGAACGGGATGGTCCCCGATGAGTAGCAGCCGGGGACCGTGTGCGAGAAGTAGCCACGGTCGGCCATGTCGCGCGCCCGGCCGTTGAAGGCCTTGGACGCGTTCGTCGGACAGGTGAACCGGGCGTTCCGAGCGATCTCCGCGAGACGTCCGTCGATCATGTACGGCGCCTTGCCGAGCGCCTTTCGGTCCAGGTTGATGAGACGCATGAGGTCGGCCCCGAACGGATCGCTCGACGAGGAAGCTGGGCTCGGGAGGGCCGACAGGACACCCGTCGCGGCGTACAGATAGGTCTTGCCGTACGTCGCGAGGACCGTCTTGCCATCGATGGCCGCGATCCGGTACCAGGTGGACCCAGACTTCGCGGTCGGGCACGTCGTCTTCCAGCTCCCGCCGGAGACGGTGCCGGCCACCGTCAGGGTCGCGTTCGCGGACAGCGTCGCCCTCACCGACGAGGTCGTGGAGGTCCCGGCGCGGATGTTGATGCCACTGCAAGCCGGGAGGAGCGTGGAGGCCGCCGTGGTTGCGGTCGCCGTGGGCACGCCGACGGACAACGCTCCGAGGAGGGCCGCCAAGGCGGTCACCACGAGGGAGGAACGGCGGATGTGCCGACGGACACGGATCGGCTGGCGCGGGGTGCGGTCGAACATGGGAGACGAACCTTCGACCTGGAAGGCGGGCCGGCCAACCACCCAAAGGTCCCATAGCCGCACCGGACCGCACCGGACCGCACCGGACCGATCAGGAAGCGTCCCTCGAGACGCGCCGGGCCGTCAGGCGGTCAGGACGGCGACCATCCGAGGAGGCGCCTGGCCTTGGCGTTCGAGACCGGACCGCCATCGTTCACGACGTTGTAGATCCCGGGCTCCCCGCGGTCGACGGCAAGCAACGCGGCCCGCGCAGCTGCGTCCACGTGGACCGTGGGCGGCTCATCCGGATCCAGCGTCCAGGTGCCGGGACCGTACAGCCTGCCGTAGCGGAGGACGACGCCCTCGAAGGCGGGATCCGTGGTCGTCACCCGCTCCAGGTCGATGACGGCCTGTCGCGTGCGCGGGATGACGGCCGGCGGCGGTGGCACGATCGAGTCTTCCTCGGTGTGCGGCTCGGGACCTGGCAGGAACAGCCAGGCGATGCTCTGGGCGATGAGCCGACGGGCACCGACCTCGGCGGTGGCGGCAGCGACGTTCCGGATCCCGATCTCCCGGAGACGTGCGTTCGCCTCGAGCTTCTCGTCGGTGAGGTCCTGCCCGGGCGGCATGCTCAGGTCGGTCACCTGGTAGATGACGACCTCAGGTCGCCCCCGTCGCATCGCGTCGCCGACGGCCGCCTTGTCGAAGACGTCCACCAACGCCGGGTTGGCGCCCGCTGCTGCGATGGCGTCCGCTCCCCCCGCCGTCCGGCTGGTCCCAGTCACCTCGTGGCCGGCCGCCACGAGCATGGGGGTCAGCCGACGGCCGATGGCACCGTTGGCGCCGGCAAGGAAGATCCGTGCCACGCGACGGATCAGGTGGCGGGTGTCATCTCCGAGTCGCTCCCGATCTCGAGGCTCTCGGTCGCCGCCTCGTCCGGAGCCGCTCGACCTCTGTCGTTCGCCTTTGAGATCGCGTCGTGCTCTCCGCCCGCCGTCTCGTCGATCTTCCCGCGGGCTGTCTCGGTCGCCTCGTCGATCTTCACGCGTGCGGTCTCGGTCGCCTCGTCGATCTTGCCGCGAACGGCGTTCATGGCCTCGTCGGGCTCGGACTGGACGGCGAACCCGCCGCCGATCAGCGTCCCGGCGATCGTCAGCGTCGGCGCATCGGGCGGAAGATCCTTCACCGCACGGACGTCCTGGACGCCACCGAGACCGCTGACGGCCGTGACGACACGCCACGTCGCGGGCACGAGGACCTGTCCGCCACCGAAGACGACCTTGACGTTGAGCGTCGCGCCTTCCGGCGCCAGGGTGGCGTCGCGCAGGTCGAGGACGCCGCCGCCGTACCAGAGCTCCAGGGCGCCGGTTCGCAGGTTCGTCGCGGTGCTGTGATAGTCGAGCGGCCCGAAGATCGCGCTGGCGACGATGTCGTCGGCGGTCTCAGGCGAATCAGGGCCGATCCGACGGCGTGCCTGCAGTGCAGCGACCGCCCCCGCGACCATGCTGACGATCCAGCCGATGACGACAACCCGCAAGATCCGCGTGAACATGGCGTCCTCCTTCTCGGTCGGGCCGACGACCGCCCCGGACCTGTCAGCCTACTCCGTTCGGTCCGTCGAGTCAGCCCCGGACCCGGGAAGCAGGTGCTCGGCCTCGAAGCCGAGCAGGTCGCGCGCCCGCGTGAGATCGAACGGGACCTGGCGTCCATCAAGCGGTCTGCGGAGGCGCGTGGTCGGGTGGAAACGGGCCAGCAGGTCGGCCGTCGCCTCTGGCGAGTTCGTCTCAGGTGCCATGAGATTGATCACGTGGCTCCCCGGGACATCGCGCTCGAGGACGAGAGCGAAGGCCCGAGCCGCATCACGGATGTCGAGATACGCCCACAACTCGTTCGCGAGGATCGACGGGTCGGACGCGACTCTCGCCGCGCGCGCGATCTGCGCGTCCATCGGACCGGTGTTCGGGATGCGGAGCGCCACGACCTGGTAACCGTGGCGGCGGTGCATCATCGCGGCGGTCGCTTCGTCGACCTGCTTCGAGAGCGCGTACGGGTCGGAGCCGAGGAACGGGTGATCCTCGTCGACGGGGGCGTACGTCGGCGACACGGGGGCAGCCGCCGCGACCGGGAAGACGGTGCCGAGGGCCGACGTGCTCGAGGCGATCACGACGCGCCGGACGCCGACGTCGCCGGCCGACTCGAGCGCGACGAAGGTCGCCTCGGTGTTCGCGGCGAAGACCTCGAGCGGCGTCCCGAGCGATGGACGCGGGATCGCCGCCAGGTGGGCGATCGCGTCGGGCCGGGTCCGCGCCATCAGGGCTCCCATGAACGCCGCGTCCCGGACGTCGCCGACATGCCAGGTCGGAGACACGCCCGCCGCGTCGGGTTCGCGGGGCGTGCTCCGGTCGACCGCGACGACCTCGTGACCGCGTGCGACCAGCTCCGCCGCCACCTGCCCCCCGATCTGCCCCGCGGCGCCGGTCACGACGACGCGCATCAGCCCTCTCGCTTCTGCCAGCCCTCGACGAAGAGCTGCAGCCGGGCACCGGTCCGCGGGTATCGGGCACACGCGTCGTGGTCCAGCCGCAGCCCGAGACCCGGTCGCTCGGACAGCGCGAAGCAGCCGTCCACGGGATCGACCCGGGGGACCTCGTCAACGAGCTCGCTCACCCAGGGATCGGCGAAGTCGTTGAAGTGTTCGAGGATGTCCACGTTCCGTGTCGCCGCCGCGAAATGGACGTTCGCGGCGGTCGCGACCGGGCCACCGACGTTGTGCGGGGCGAGCGACAGGTAGTGCGCCTCCGTCCAGCCGGCGAGACGCCGCATCCCGGTGAATCCGCCGAAATGGGTCAGGTCCGCCTGGACGATGTCGACGTTCCCGTCCTCGATGAACGGCGTCGCGTCCCAGATCGAATGGATCCGCTCGCCGGTCGCGATCGAGATCGTCGTCGCGCTTCGGACCTGCCCGAGGGCGGCGGCGTTCTCGGGCGGAACGGGCTCCTCGATCCAGCGCGGGGCGAATGGCTCCAGCGCGACGGCGATCTGGGCGGCCGTGTCCGGCGAGAACCGGCCGTGCATCTCGATCATCAGGTCGATGTCGGGACCGACGGCTTCCCGCACCGCCGCGACGATCCCGAGCGCGCGTCGCCGGGCCGCCGCCGTCAGGCGGACGCTCGCCGCGCCGAACGGGTCGAGCTTCATGGCTCGATAGCCGCGCGCGACTACGCCGAGGGCGAGCGTCGCGATGGCCTCGGGCTCGAGGTCTGCCTTGTACCAGCCGTTCGCGTAGGCCGGCACGCGGTCGCGGAACCGGCCGCCGAGCAGCTTCCAGATCGGGACACCGAGCTCCTGGCCGATGAGATCCCACGACGCGATATCGAAAGCCGCGAGGGCTGACTGACTGTGCTCGCTCGGGCGGCCGTACTCGAGCCGTTCGATGGCCCAGGCGAGCCGTTCGGTGTCGAACGGGTCGGCGCCGAGGACGTACCGTCCGGCAAGCTCCTGGACGACCGCCACGAACGAATCGGTCTTGTTGACCGGCCTCACCTCGCCCACGCCGACGAGGCCGGCATCCGTCTCGAGCTCGACGAAGACGAGGTCCCGCCAGGGCGTCCCGACGACGGTGGTCCGAACGTTGGTGACCTGCACGGAGCTCCTCGTCTCTCGGTTCGATACGTCCGCGAGACGTCGACACGACGCCGGCCGGGTCAGGATAGCAAGCGTCCCCACCTAGAATGGGATCATGCCAACCCGCCATCGGATCGGACACCTCGGGACAGCGCCGGGCGCCGCGTGGGACTGAGCACGGCGCTCGGTCGCCCGGTCCCCCGGATCGACGGCGAAGTCAAGGTCACCGGTCGCGCGCGCTTCGCCGCCGACCATGACGTCCGAGGTCTCCTCCACGGCCGGCCCGTCCTCGCCCTCCCCGCCCACGCGCGGATCGAGCGGATCGACACCGAGGAGGCACTCGCCGTGCCGGGCGTCGTGGCCGTGCTGACAGCCGCCGACCTGCCGATCGCGACAGAAGGTCGAGACCGCCTCCACGAGCCGCTCGCCCGATCGGAGATCCTGTGGGCCGGCCAACCCGTGGCCCTTGTCATCGCGGAGACTCCGGAAGCTGCGGCCGATGCTGCGGCCCTTGTCGTCGTCGAGTCGACGCCACTCGAACCAGTCGTCGACCTCGACGTCGCGATGAGCACGGACGCGCCATTGGCCAGGCTCGACTGGGTCGTCGATGAGGCCGAGGCGACCGGCGAGTCGCAACATGCCGGGGTCGGTGGCGGCTCCGAGGAGTTCACTCCGAGCGAGGCGCTGTCGGCGAATGTCGTCGCCCGGACCGGCTTCCGACGGGGCGACATCGACGCTGCGCTCGCGGCCAGCGATGTCATCGTCGACGGCTGCTTCACGACGAGCTGGATCCACCAGGGATATATCGAGACGCAAGTCGCGCTCGCCGAGCTCGACCGCGATGGCGTCCTGCACCTGACGACAGCGACGCAGGGCACGTTCTGGACGCGTTCGGAGCTCTCGCGCCTGTTCGGGCTGCCGATCGCGGCTATTCGCGTCACCGCGGCGACGCTCGGCGGCGGCTTCGGCGGCAAGCTCCTGATCGCGGACCCACTCGCGGCCGCGGCGGTGCTCGTCCTCCGGCGGCCGGTCCGTGTCGAGCTGACCCGCCTCGAGGACTTCCGGATGAGCAACCCGGCCCCGGCGGGCGTCCTCGAGCTCGCGGCCGGTGCGACCCGCGACGGACGCCTGGTGGGCCTGAGGGCGCGTCTGCGCTTCGAGACCGGCGCGTTCTCGGAGGGCAGCATCGAGGGCATCGCGGCGATCCTGGCCGTCGGCCCGTATCGCTGGGACGCGCACGAGGTCGTCGCGTTCGGTGTCGAAACCAATCGGGTTGGCACCGGTGCCTATCGAGCGCCGGGCGCGCCCCAGGCCACGTTCGCCCTCGAACAGGTCATCGACGAGCTGGCTCAGCGCCTCGAGATCGATCCGATCGAGCTCCGGCGCCGCAACACCGTCGCGGCCGATGACACGATGGCGGACGGGACCGCCTGGGGCGGCATCGGCGTCGACGAGTGCCTGGCCCGCATCGCGGCCCATCCGACGTGGCAGAAACGTGCGTCCTTGCCGCCGGGCGAGGGCGTCGGGCTCGCTGTCGGCGCCTGGCCCGGCAGTCGACAGCCTGCCTCGGCCATCTGCCGGCTCGAGGCCGACGGCCGGATCACCCTCGTCACCGGCGTCACCGACATCTCGGGCACGACGACCGGCTTCGCGACGCTCGTTGCCGAGGGCCTGGGCCTCGCGGCGGACGACGTCTCGGTCCAGTCCGCTGACACGGCGACGGCGCCACGTTCACCGTTGAGTGGTGGGAGCGTGATCACGTATTCGGCCGGGGGCGCCGTCGTCCGCGCGACGGCCGTGCTCCGCGAGAAGATCCTGGCGTATGCGGCTCAGAGGCTGGAGATCGCTGTCGACGACCTCGAACTCGTCGACGGTACCGTCCGACCCCGCGGGACCCCCGAACGGGGGCTCACGCTGGCCGAGATCGGACGGAAGGTCGATGGGTTCAGCGCGGAATTCGAGCCCCTGGAAGGACACGCGGGGTCCGTGCCACCGAACCTCGCGCCGCTGACGTCGGCGCATCTCGTCCACGTCCGTGTGGACAAGGAGACCGGCGAGGTCGCCGTTCTCGGCTATGTCATCGCCCAGGACGTCGGCCGGGCGATCAACCCGGCGATGATCGAAGGCCAGCTCCATGGCGGAGCGACGCAGGGTCTCGGCTGGGCGCTCCGCGAGGCGATGGTCTACGACGAGGCAGGGCAGCTGCTGACAGGCACGTTCCTCGACTACGCACTCCCGGTCGCGCCCGACGTCCCGGTCTTCGAGACCATCATCGTCGAGGTACCGTCAGCCGACGGCCCGTACGGTGCACGCGGGATCGGCGAGGGGCCTGTCTGCGGCGCGGCAGCGGCCGTGGCCAACGCGATCGCGGCCGCGACAGGTGTGCGGTTCCGAAGCCTGCCGATGACCGCGCCGCGCATCTGGCGCGGCATCCACGCGGAGGCCGACGGCTCCTGACGTTGTCGGTCGCGCTGGCGCCGCGTGTGACCGTGCGACAGGCAGGTCAGCCTGGAACGCGTGGCACGAGGACGACCCGCCGGTTCGGCTCCTCGCCGATCGACTGCGTCGCGACGCTCGGGTTGTCCCGCAGCGAGAGGTGGATCCAGCGCCGCTCCAGGGCCGACATCGGCTCGAGCTGGAGCATCTTCCCGGTCTCGACCACACGCGCCGCGGCGCGATCTGCGAGCTCGCGGAGCTGGCGCTCGCGCCGGCCGCGATAGTCCTCGACATCGACGAGGACGCGCGTCCAGCTGCCCATCTCCTTCGACAACATCAGGTTGACGAGGTGCTGGAGCGCCGACAGCCGCTCTCCCTTCCGGCCGATCAGGGCGCCGAGCGCCTCCTTCTCGTCGCCGTCGGCGACGACGTTGAGCCGGCTGGTCTCGCCGGTCTCGACCTCGACGCGAACGTCGAACCCGAGATGGCCCATCAGCCGCTCGAGGATCGCCTTACCGGCGGCAAGGGCTTCGGGCGATGCCTCCGAGGCCTCGAGGTCGGCCCGCTCTGCGGCCAGTGAGCCTCGCGCTGCGGCGACCTCGGCGGCTTCGGAGGCCGACAGGTCGGCCGAGCCACCCCGGCTCGGGGCACGCTCGCGGTCATCGCGGCGGGGCGGGCGGTCATCGCGGCGGGGGGGCCGGTCGCCGCGCGGTCGGTCGTCGCGCGGTCGGTCGTCGCGCCGCGGGCCGCGGTCGTCCCGGGGTCGATCGCTACGCGGTCTGTCGTCTCGGCGGGGACCACGATCCTCGCGAGGACGGTCCTCCGCTGGCCGAGCGGGTGGCGGCGGCAACGGCTGGGCGGCAGCGGCGTCGCGCTTCGGCGCCGCCCCACCGAGAGCGGCCCGCGGCGCCGCCACGATCCGGGCGGGTTCGGCACCCATGCCGAGGACGCCACGGCTTCCCGGGGTCAGGATCTCGAAGTCGAGATCGTTGAGCTCCGCGCCGAACGCCTCGCGGGCAAGCTTGAGGGCCTCTTCGACCGACTTGCCGGTGAACTCCTGGTATTCGCTCATATCAGCGTCGTCTCCCTCGTCGGCCCTGACGGCCCCTCTCCTTGGGGCGGATCGTCGATGCGGCCGTGGTCTTCTTGTCGGCGTCGGTCAGGATCGCCGCGCGTTTGCCTGGCTCGGGCGGTGGGGGCATGGACACGGGGAACCGCGGCGTGTGGTCGGCCGCGAATCGCGGCGTCCACCCGAACAACGGGAACATCCCGCCCCAACCGACGATGAGATATTGCTGGGCGATCGAGAAGATCGTCGCCGTGATCCAGTAGATGAACAACCCCGCCGGCAGGAACCCGCCGTACACGACCGAGATGAGCGGCAGGAACAGCATGGTCTGGCGCTGGATCTTCGTGTTCGGGTCGTCGTCCTCGGGCCGGGTCTGCGGCAGCATCATCCGCGACTGCACGAGCTGCAATCCGGCCGAGATGATCGCCAGGATGCTGATCCCGAGCACGAACCCGCCGAGCGCCACCGAGAAGATCGTCGACGGCAGCCCCACGTTGATCGAGGTGCCGAGGAACGGGATGATCGTGTTGATGCATGGACCGAGCGAGGCATCGGGCACGCCCGTTGCCGGGTTGATGTTGTTGCACGCGAGCGGCACCACCTGAACCCCGAAGACGTTCAGCATTGCTGACGGATCGACGTTGGTGAGTCCGTTCTGGATGACCGAATACATGATGAACAGGAGCGGCATCTGGAGCAGCAGCGGGAGGCAGCCGGCCAAGGGACTGATGCCGCGTTCCTTGAACAGCTCCTGCTGGGCGACGCGAGCCTTGACCGAGTCGCCCTTGTAGCGCCGCTGGATCTCCTTGATCTCAGGCTGGAGGAGCTGCATCCGGCGCTGGGACGTCAGCTGACGTCGATAGAGCGGGATGACGATGATCCGCACGAGCAACGTCAACACGACGATCGCCCAGCCGATCGCGGCAGGCACGCCGAGGGCGCCGAGGAAGTCGTAGACGCCGACGAGGACGATCATCATCGCCTTGAAGATCGGCGTGAAGAGCCAGGCAAGCAGGCTGATCGGGTCCGCGCCGGGCTCGGCCGGGACGAGTGGCGGCGCGTGCGTCGGCGTCGGGGCAGGACTGCCCGACCCGTTCGGGGTGACGGTGCTCGGCGAGGCACAGGCGGCCACGACGAGGACGACGAGCACGACCAGCGCGATGAGCGCGATCCGGTCCCATGGGAGCCGACGGAGCGTCACAGGCGTCGCATCGCGCTAGCGGACCGGGTCATAGCCGCTCCCACCCCATGGATGGCAGCGAGCGATCCGGCGGGCACCCATCCAGCTCCCCTTCAGGAGGCCGTACTTGTCGATGGCCTGCTCCGTGTAGTGCGAGCAGGTCGGTTCATAGCGGCAGCTCGACGGCATCCATGCGAAGACGACGCGATACAGCTTGATGAACCCGATCCCGATCCGCTTCACCGCGTGGACCCTCCGAGTGCGCCGCCCTTGAGGAGGGTTCGGCGCAAAGCCCCGACCAGCGAGTCCTGGTCGGCGTCGACGATCGCGGGCCGGGCGATGATGAGGACGTCCCAGCCGGGCTGGAACGAGGGCGCCATCACCCTGAGCGCCTCGCGGAGCCGGCGACGGACGCGATTGCGGACCACCGCCCCGCCGAGCGCTCGGCCGGTCGACAGCCCGAAGCGGGTCGTCTCGAGATCGGTCCGCCGGAACCGGGCGCTGAGGAGTGGATGGGACCGAGTGGTCCCGTCTCCCTGGAACGCCGCGAAGTCCTGCGGTCGGGTGAGCATCACGAGCCGCGGCATGTTCGAGCCGCGCCCGACGGTCAGGCTGTCAGCCGCTTTCGACCGCGAGCGCGACGGGCCGCCAGGATGCGCCGGCCGCCGGCCGACCTCATCCGGGCACGAAAGCCGTGCTCCTTGGCGCGGTGGCGCTTCTTGGGCTGATAGGTCTGCTTCATCAGGACTGTCCGGGATCCTCTCCATCCGGCCTCGGGGACGGTCTGTCACTACCCCCTGAAGGCACGCAAACGCGCCTGGCGCCCGAAAGCGCACGGCGCGTCGTCGTCCGGCGGATGATAGGCCCCACCCGAGAAGAGTGTCAAACAGACTCGCGCGCGTCAGGTGCAGCGCCGCGGGGCGGGGAGCGTTGATACTCCCAGGGAGTATGACAGAATCGCCTTGCGGCGCCTCTTCGGCCGGTGCTATCCTCTCCGGGCCCTCGGCGCCGGAGACGTACGGGAGCTCCCCGACAGCGCCGAAACGGATCCTCGGGAACCATCGCTCAGACGGTGCCGGCGACCGGCACGCACCCCAGCACTGGCGACCCAGCGCAGGTCCTTCCGTGGCCGACGCTACCCATCAACCGACACGTCACACCACAGGATCCCATCGACGAATGGACGCTAAGCAAGTCTGGCGGGCTGCCCTGGGAGAACTCCAGGTCTCGCTCTCGCCGGCGAATTTCGAGACGTGGCTGCGTGACACCCAATTGGTGGACGTCGATGAGCAGCGCTTCCGGATCGCCGTCCCGAACGGCTTCGCCAAGGACTGGCTGGAGTCCCGCTACCGCTCTTTGATCAGCCAGACGCTGGCCCGCATCGTCGGCTACAGCGTCCAGGTCGAGTTCGTCATCAGCTCCTCGGGCGAGGTCTCCGGCGAGGTCGACTCGGCGATGCCGGTCGGTGCGAGCGCCACGGCGGCGGGGGCCAGATCGAGCGGTGAGCGCCAGCAGGTGCGCCTCGAGCCCACCCGGGTCGGAGGCGAGGGCGGCACGACCTTCATCAATCCGCGGTACACCTTCTCGAACTTCATCGTCGGTTCGGCCAACCGTCTCGCACACGCGGCCAGCCTCTCGGTCGCCGAACGACCGGGCCACGCCTACAACCCGCTCTTCCTGTACGGCGGCGTGGGACTCGGCAAGACCCACCTGATGCACGCGATCGGCAACCAGGTCATCGCGAAGTTCCCGCGCAAGCGCGTCGTGTACGCGACCAGCGAGAAGTTCACCAACGAGTTCATCGCCTCGATCCAGCAGGGCAAGATCGACGAGTTCCGCGCCCGCTACCGCCGGATCGACCTCCTGCTCATCGACGACATCCAGTTCATCGCGGACAAGGAGCGGACCCAGGAAGAGTTCTTTCACACGTTCAATGCCATCCATGAGGACGGCAAGCAGATCGTGCTGAGCTCCGACCGGCCGCCCAAGGCCATCCTGACCCTCGAG
>JBJMMQ010000209.1:0-20392 GCA_045804705.1 Chloroflexota bacterium | reverse complement strand
CGAGATCGACGGCGCCTTCCGCGCGTGGGGCATCCCGAAGGGCGGGACGGGCGGGATCAGCAACGCGATCGGCAGCGCGGCGCGCGCACTCGGGGCGGAGATCCGGATGAACGCGCCGGTCGCCAACGTCATCGTCAAGGGTGGTCGCGCGGTCGGCGTCGCACTTGAATCGGGCGAGGAGATCCACGCCGATTCGATCCTGTCCTCGCTCGATTCGCGCCGGACCTTCCTCGGGCTCCTCGAGTCCGGGACCCTCGATCCGTCGTTCGAGGAGGAGGTCCGGCGGTTCAAGTTCCGCGGGTCGTCGGGGAAGGTCAACCTCGCGGTCGACAGGCTTCCGGACTTCACGAGCCTGCCCGGCACCGGCGAGCACCTTCGTGGCGCGATCAGCTTCAGTCCGTCGATCGACGACATGGAGACCGCCTACGACGACGCGAAATACGGGCACTTCAGTCGGAAGCCGTACATCGACATGATCATCCCGACCCTCGTCGACCCGTCGATGGCCCCACCCGGCAAGCACGTCATCAGCTGCTTCGTCCAGTACGCGCCGTACAAACTGGCGCCCGAGCTCGGGACGTGGGACGACCAGCGCGAGGCCTTCGGCGATGCCGTCATCGACCGGATCGCGGAGTTCGCGCCGAACATCCGCGAGATCATCCTCCACCGGAACGTGCAGACCCCGCTCGACATCGAGCGAACGACCGGGCTGACCGAGGGCAACATCTTCCAGGGCGAGCTCTCGCTCGAGCAGCTGTTCTTCAACCGGCCGGTGCCCGGCTACGCCCGATTCAAGACGCCGGTCCGTGACCTCTGGCTGTGCGGCTCGTCGACCCACCCGGGCGGCGGGATCATGGGCGCGAACGGGCGGATCGCCGCGCTCGAGGTCCTGCGGGCCCGCGGCCGGAAGGCCGCCTAGATGGCCGTCACGGATGGCGCCAACGCGAACTCGTACGACGCGATCGTCGTCGGTGGCGGACACAACGCGCTCGTCGCCGCGGCGTATCTCGGCAAGTCAGGCCTGAAGACGGTCGTCCTCGAGCGACGCGAGACGGTCGGTGGCGCGGTCGGCACGACCGAGCTCGCGCCCGGCGCGCGCGTGCCCACGCTCGCCCACACGGTCGGGCGGCTCCGGCCGTCGGTCGTCCGCGACCTCGAGCTCAAGGCCCACGGCCTGTCCCTCGTCGGCCCTGACGTCCGGGCCTTCGCACCCGGACCCGACGGCGACGCGATCGTCCTGTGGGGCGACGCGGCGAAGACCGCTGAGGGACTGCGCACCCGCTCGTCAGCCGACGCGGAACGCTACAGCTCCTTCGACCGACTCGTCCGCTCGCTCTCAGGGTTCCTCGGCGACATCGCCGGACAGACGCCGCCTGACATCGAATCGCCCGGCCTCGGCGACGCGCTGTCCGGCCTTCGCCTCGGTCGGACCTTCCGCGGCCTTGGCAAGCACGACGGCCGGACGATCACCCGGGTGCTGCCGATGGCCGTCGCGGACTTCGTTGCCGAATCGTTCGAGACGGACGCGCTCCAGGCCGCGATCGCCTGGCGCGGGGTGGCGTACACGGCGATGGGGCCGTGGTCGGCCGGCACGACCGCGGTGCTGCTCACCGATGCCGCGGGAAACGACGGCGGCGCCGCCGGTCAGACCGTGTTCGTTCGGGGTGGACCTGGCGCGCTCGCCGATGCCCTTGCCGCGGCCGCGACCGCCGCCGGTGTCGAGATCCGGACCGGCGTCGACGTCGCGGGGATCACCTCACGCGATGGCCGCGCGACCGGCGTCGTCCTCGTCGGCGGCGAGGAGCTGACGGCACGGGCCGTCGTTGCCGGCGTCGACCCGAAGCGGGCGCTCGCGGCTCTCGCGGACCCGGTCGCGGTCGGCCCCAGCCTGCTCTGGCGTGCCGAGAACATCCGCACGCCAGGCACGGTCGCGAAGGTCAACCTCGTCCTCTCCGCGCTGCCGCGGTTCACATCGGCCGGCGACGACGCTCGCGTCCTTCGCGGCCGGATCGTCATCGCGACAGGGATCGATGCGATGGAGCGGGCACACGACGCGGCCAAGTTCGGCCGTCTGCCCGACGAGCCCATGCTCGAGGCGACGATCCCGTCCCTCGCCGACCCCTCGCTCGTCGACGGCGCGCCGGCCGGGACGCACGTCATGAGCGTCATCGTCCAGCCGACGCCATACGCGCTGCGCGGCACGACCTGGGATGACCAGCGAGATGCGCTCGGCGATCTCGTCGTCCGGACGCTGGACCGATATGCCCCGGGGCTCGCGGAGTCAGTGACCGCGCGCCAGGTCATCACTCCGGTCGACCTCGAACGGGACTACGGTCTGACGGGCGGGCACCCGATGCATGGCGAGCACGGGCTCGACCAGTTCTTCCTGTGGCGGCCACTCCTCGGCCATGCCCGCTACCGCCTCGGACTCGACGGGCTGTACCTCGCGGGCGCGGGGTCGCATCCGGGCGGCGGTGTCACCGGCCAGAACGGCCAGAACGCCGCGCGCGAGATCGTCGGCGACCTGAAGCGGCGGCGCCTGGGTCGCTAGCGCGTCCTGAGCTCGAAGACCGGACGGCCGTCGGCGGCCGCCACTGGGTCCGCGAGGTCCGTCCCGTCGACGACGCGGATGAAGGTCATCCCGAGCGGCATCCGTCGCGCGATCGGCGTCATGATGTCGCGGAAGAACGTGACTCTCTGGGCGCGGTCTTGTTCGACCGCGGTCACTTCTTCGGTCCGGCCGCGGACCGTGATCGTCGCCCGACCGGCCGCGCGCAGGTTTCGGACCCACTGGACGTCGCCCCATGGCGCCCAGACCCACCGCCTCCCGGAACCATCCACGATGATCGCGACGGGTGTCGTCCGGGGCACGCCGGTCTTCCGGCCAGGGATGGTGATGAGTCCGTTGAAGCCAAGCGGGACCTTGGCTTCGAGGAGGAACCTGGCGATCGGGCCGAAGATCGTGACCCATCGGGGAGCACGAGCGGCGAGCTGCATTCGAGCGGTCATGGGAGCGCCTCCTTGGCGTATGGGATCCATACACTCATGACCCGCCCGACGCGTCCGACGTGACAAGGCTGCCGCGGCCGCGATGCCCAGGGCGGCTCGCTCAGCCCGCGACGTCCGTGAGATCCAGCCGCGCGAGCCTCTCGGCGTCGGCGAGCACGTCGATCGCCACGATCCTGCCGCCCCGCACGGTGAACGCCAGCACTGCGAAGGGACTCCCGTCGGGAGCCCACGCGACGCCGCCCGGGACGCCGTTCACGAGGACCCTCGTCGCGGTCTCGGCGAACCGCCGGAAGCTCATGGCCTGTCCGGCGACTGCCTCCGCGCCACGGACCAGCGAAGCGATCGCCGGGCGCGACGCCCCAGCGTCCGAGCGCGCGACGACGTCCGGATCGAGGACGGCGAGCAGCCGCTCGAAGTCGCCCTCTCGGGCAGCAGCGAGGAAGGCGTCGACGACGGCCCACTGTCCGTCGAGGTCGACGTCAGGCACGGGCGCACCCTGGACGCGCCGACGGGCACGGCTGGCGAGCTGCCGTGCGGCCGCCGGGGTCCGGCCGACGATCGGGCCGATCTCGTCGAACGGCAGGGCGAAGACGTCGTGCAGGACGAACGAGACCCGTTCGGCCGGTGTCAGGGAGTCGAGGACCACGAGCAGCGCGAGGCCGATCGTGTCGCCGAGGACTGCTTCCTGCTCGGGATCGAGCCCGCCCTCGGCGCTCACGATCGGATCGGGGAGGTGGGTCTCGAGGGACCCTTCGCGTCGCGTGCTGCGTGCTCGGAGCATGTTCAGGCAGACCCGACCGACGACCGTGGTCAACCACGCCCGCAGGTTCTCCACGTCGCTCGTGTCTGTCCGGCTCAGACGGATCCACGCCTCCTGGACGGCATCGTCCGCCTCGGCCATCGAGCCGAGCATCCGATAGGCGACACCGCGCAGGTGGGGCCGGTTCGCCTCGAAGCGTTCGGCAAGCCAGTCCTGATCATTCATCGGCACGTTCCTGTCGTGGTCGGGTCACGATACAGACCCTCGAGCTCGAACAGGTGTGACCGAGCGAGTCCCCTAGAGTGACCCGGCGGGCAAGGCCTGTGGACGGCCGAACCCGTCGGTCAGCTCTCGAAGCCCGCGACCGATCGGCGCGCCGACGCGTCGCAGGACCGACGGACGGAGTCGGGCGGGTGGCACGATCCGCGGCACTGGCATCATCCGCCGGCCAGCCGCGACCGGCTCGCCATCGCCGGCATCGAACGACTCGCGTCGCGGCTCGGCCAGCGACGCCGACGGAGCGCCTGCGACACGCACACTGCGCGGCGTCGTGCGGCCATGCCAGCCGAGGAAGCCCCGGGGCACGATCCGGATGACCTGCGAATAGGTGGCGGCGTATTCAGCCGGCGTCAGCCCGATCGAGCGCAGCTGGTCGGCGTATTTGTCGAGGTGGGCTGCGGGCAGCACCTTCGCGGTCGGGCGATCGATGAGCTCCGCGCGAGCCTCCACGAGCCCGATGTCGAAGTCCTTTTCGGCATCGCCGAGCGCGAGCATGACGGACGGGTTGGTCCGCAGGTTGCGGACCTTCCGGGCGTCGGGCCTGGAGAAGACGAGGAGTGCCTCGCCGTCCCACCAGAACCAGGTCGGCACGAGATGTGGCTGACCGTCGGGGCGGACCGTCGACAGCCAGACCACGGGCTCCTGCTCGAGGAACCGGACGATCCGGGCTGTGGCGAGTGGCGTGTCCATTGCCGAAGGATGGTCGCAGGGTCGACCTCATCGATGCCCACCGCGGTCGCGTGGCCGCATGGACATGTGACGAGTCGGGGAATCGCCTCGCGGCCGGGCGTGGCGTCAGTCCGGGGTCGGCTCCGTCGTCGCCGGCGTCGGCGCGGGCATCTCGGGCGCGTCGGGCAGCGCCCAGTCCCACGTCCGGAGCCGCTTCAGCAGCCGGCGCCCGGTCAGGTCGAGGTGGATGGGCGTGACCGAGATCCGGCGGTGGACGACGGCGTGGAAGTCCGTGCCCGGGACCGACAGACCCGATGGCGGCGGCCCTCCGATCCAGAAGTAGGGGATGCCCCGCGGGTCCTGGCGCTCGATGAGCTGGTCCTGGTAGACGCGCTTGCCGAGGCGGGTCACCTCGAAGCCCTCGAACAGCGCCGGATCGACCGCGGGCACGTTGACGTTGATGAGCTCGCCGGGCGAGAGGCCGTGCTCGAGGATGTTCCGTGCGACCGCGGTCGCCGCGCGGCCGGCCAGCTCGAAGTCGGGATGCTCGTAGTACTCCTGCGAGATGGCGAAGGCCGGGCAGTTGTTGATGACCGCCTCCATGGCCGCGCTGACGGTCCCCGAATACGTGATGTCGTCGCCGAGGTTCGCGCCGTAGTTGATGCCGGCGGCGACCAGGTCGAAGCCGTGTCCGAAGTAGCCGAGGAAGGCGAGGCTGACGGCGTCCGTCGGTGACCCGTCGACCGAGTAGGCGAGCGACCCGTCGCCGAGGGTCCGCTCACGCACACGCAACGGACGCATGAGCGTCTTCTGGTGTCCGACCGCGCTCTGGTTCGTGTCGGGCGCGACGACCGTCACGTCGCCCATCCCTTCGAGCGCCTGCTTGAGCGCAAGCAGCCCGCGCGATTCGACACCGTCGTCGTTGCTCACGAGGATCCGCGGCCGCGTGGCCCATTCGCCGAGCGGGGCGGCCGTCTTGCGCAGCGCCCGGGGGCCACCGCGCGCGGCACCTCCGGCGACCGGCTCGCCACGTTCCTTGTCGAGGTCGCGCCGCTCGGTCCGGGCGCGCTCCCGGGTCATGTCCGGGGCGTCGGCCTCGTCACTCATGTCGGCTGGGTGGACGACTCGGAGGACACGGGCGGTTCGCCGGGTTCGTCGATGTCGGCGGCGCTGCCGGGCGTCGGCTCGCGGGGGATGCGGACGGGCTTGCCCTCGCGTTCCTCGAGCCGGCGCGCGGCCCGTCCGGCGACCGTCCGGTCACCCGAGGCGCGGTGGATGAACTCCAGGACGAGGGCCGACACGACCGCCGCGATGGGGATGCCGAAGATCGCGCCTGGGATGCCCGCGATCCGGCCACCGATCAGCACCGAGCCCAGGACGACGATCGGGTGGATGCCGACGGCCCCCTGCATGATCCGTGGCTGGAGGACGTTCATCACGATGATCCAGCCGGCGCCCATCAGGATGATCGCCGGGATCACGGCTTCGGGCGCGAGGACGAGCGCGACGATGACGGGCGGCGTCCAGGACACGAACGGTCCGAAGAACGGGATCATCTGGAGCAGCCCGGCGGCGACCGATGTCAGCGCGGCGAGCGGCAGGCCGAGGATCCCGTTCGTGGTGACCGCCACGAGGAAGTAGATGAAGCCCATCAGCGCCTGGCCGCGAAGGAAGCCACCGAACGAGCGGGAGACCGACGTCTCGAGCAGGCGCGCCTCCTCCGAGTAGGACGGCGGGACGATCCGGAACAGGAACGCGAGGACCGCGTCCCGGTCGACGACCATGTAGATCGACAGGAAGAAGACGATGAGCATCGTCCCGACGACGCTCAGGCTGGCGACCGCGATCTGCTGGAGCGGTTCGACCAGGGCGCCTGCGATCGCGTCGAGGTTGCCGAGCGCGGCCTCGGCCTGCGCGACGAGGTCGACCTGGGACAGGCCGATCGAGTTCAGCCAGGCCTGCCAGGGAGCCAGGATCGTGGGCAGGTTGGCCCGGATGTCCGGGAGCTGGTCGGCGAACTGCGAGATCGAGGTCGCGAGGGCGCCCGCGGCGATCACGACGAGGACGATCAGGACGATCACGACGCCCGAGTAGACGAGGATCGTCGCGACCGCCCGCGGCAACCGCGGGATGACGTTGACGATCGCGCTGACGATCGGGCTGATGATGAAGGCGAGGAGCCACGCGAGGAAGAACGTGAGGAGGATGTCGCCGAAGTAGAAGAACAGCGTGGTGAGCTGGGTGACGATGTACATCAACACCGCCACGACGCCAAGGACGAGCAGGATGCTCAGGAGGCGACGGTCGCGCGGACCGGGGTGTGCGGTCAGCATGGCATCAGCGCAAGCCCATCTTCTCCCGGACTTCGGCCATGGTGGCCTCGGCGATCGGGCGGATCCGCTCCGCTCCTGCGGCGAGGATGTCGTCGACCCGTTGCGGTTCGGCCATCAGCTCGAGGAATCGCTCGCGGGCGCCGGCATAGCGGGCGACGATCCGCTCGGCGAGCACCTTCTTCATGTCGACGCAGCCCGTCCGCGCGGTGCGCTCGCCCTCCCACAGGGACTCGTAGTCGTCGCCGAAGGAACGCTGGAGCTGGCAGACGTTGCACACCTCCGGTCGGCCAGGATCCGTTCGCAGGATCCGCTTCGTGTCGGTCACCATCGACATGACCTGCTTGCGGATGAGCTCGGGTGCCGCCAGCACGTCGATGGTGTTGCCGACCGACTTCGACATCTTCCGGACGCCGTCGGTCCCGAGCACCGTCGGCGCCTCGGTGAAGACCGCCCGCGGTTCGGGGAAGGTCTCGCCGTAGCGGGCGTTGAAGGCACGGACGATCTCGCGCGACAGCTCGAGGTGCGCCGCCTGGTCCTTGCCGACCGGCACGAGCGAGGCCTTGTAGATGACGATGTCGGCAGCCTGCAGCACGGGGTAGGTGAGCAGGCCGTGGTTGATGTCGTGCTCCTGCTGCTCGCGCTTCTCCTTGTAGGAGGGCGTGCGCTCGAGCCAGCTCACGGGGGTGACGGTCGCGAGCAGCCAGGCGAGCTCGGTCACCTCCGGCCTGTGGCTCTGGACGAACAGCGTGCAGACCTCGGGATCGAGCCCGAGCGCCAGCAGTGACGCCGCCATCTCGCGTGTCCGCGTGCGGAGGACGTCGCCATCGTGGGTGCTCGTCAGCGCGTGGTAGTCGACGATGCAGTAGATCGCCTCGTACTCAGCCTGCAGCCGGACGTAGTTGCGGACGGCGCCCAGATCGTTCCCGAGATGGACGATCCCCGACGGCTGGATGCCCGAGAAGATGCGCGGCCGGGCCGCCGATGCGTCGACCGGCGCAGGAGCAGGGGCGACCTCGGTCGTCATGGCTCGCGAGTGTAGCGGACCACGCTCACCCGGCGGTCGCTGCGGGCTGTCCGCTACCATTCCGCCGATGTCACCGCCCGCCCTCCGGCCGTCATGAGCGGTGCTCGCCTGCGCGTCGCTGTCCTCGGGGCAGGCACCGTGGGTGGCGAGGTCGTCAGGGCCCTGCTCGACCGACCGGACGAGCTCCGTCCCGCCGACGGCGCCGCGCTCGATCTCGTCGCGGTGGCCGTGCGCGACCAGGCGCGTTCAGTCGCGGCCGGCATCCCGGCGGAGCTCCTGTCCGACGCACCGGCCCACCTCGTCGCGGATGAGCGGATCGATGTGGTCGTGGAGCTGATGGGCGGCGACGAGCCCGCGCACACGCTGATCGCGGCGGCGCTGTCGATGGGCAAGAGCGTGGTCACCGCCAACAAGCACGTCATCGCCCACCACGGGGCGGAGCTCGAGACGATCGCCCGGCGGACGGGCGCGACGCTGCGCTTCGAGGCGGCCGTTGGCGGCGGGATCCCCGTCCTCGGACCGCTCGCCTCCGATCTCGCCGGCAACCGCGTCGAGCGCGTGCGCGGCATCGTCAACGGGACGACGAACTTCATCCTGACCGCGATGACCGACGAGACGACACCGCTCGACTACGAGGCGGCGCTCGCCGAGGCCCAGCGACGGGGCTACGCCGAGGCGGATCCATCGGGCGACGTCGAGGGTCACGACGCCGCCAACAAGCTCGTCATCCTCGCCCGGCTCGCCTTCGACCGGTGGCTCGACCCGGCGGCGATCGCGACGCGACCGGATGGCGTGGACGGCCCGGCCGGACCCGGGATCACCAGCGTCAGCCTCGCGGACCAGGCCGATGCACGACGTGCCGGCCGGACCATCCGGCTGCTGGCCAGCGCGACGATCCACGACGACGGCGACCTCGCGGCTGCGGTGCTGCCGACCGCGCTCCGCCTCGACTCGGCGCTCGGACGGACGGCCGGCGTCGGCAACCGGATCGAGGTCGACGCGACGCCCGTCGGACGGATCGGCTTCGACGGTCCGGGCGCGGGTGGAGCCGCGACCTCGTCGGCCGTCCTCGGCGACCTCGTCGCCGTTGCCCGCGAGGCAGGCTCGACGTGGGGACCCAGGCGCCCCGCCGGGGGCTCGGAACAGCGCGACGTCGCGCGACCGATGGCGGACTTCCTCGAGACGGCATCCGGGATCCGGTATCCGGTCGATGACTGAGCCCGCCGTCTCGGCCGGCCGACCCCGGCTGGTCGACCGCTACCGACGCTTCCTGCCGGTGACGGACGCGACGCCGCCACTGACCCTCGGGGAAGGCTTCACGCCGCTCGTCCACGCCCGCCGGCTCGGATCTGCGCTCGGCCTCGAGAACCTCTACCTCAAGGTCGAGGGCCAGAACCCGACCGGCTCCTTCAAGGATCGCGGGATGGTCGTCGCCGTCGCCAAGGCCGCGGAGGACGGCGCCCGGGCGATCGTCTGTGCGTCGACCGGCAACACATCGGCCTCCGCCGCGGCCTACGGCGCGGCGGCCGGGATGGACGTCATCGTCATCCTGCCGAAGGGCCAGATCGCGGTCGGCAAGCTCCTCCAGGCGCTCATCGCCGGTGCCCGCGTCGTCGCCATCGACGGCAACTTCGACCAGGCGCTCGGGATCGTCCGGTCTCTCGCGGAGCAGGACGACCATCCCGTGACGGTGGTGAACTCGATCAACCCGTTCCGCCTCGAGGGCCAGAAGACCGCCGCGTTCGAGATCTGCGACGACCTCGGCGGTGCACCGGACGTCCTCGCCATCCCGGTCGGCAACGCCGGCAACATCAGCGCGTACTGGGCGGGTTTCTGCGACTACGCGGACGCGGGGATCACCGCCACGCGTCCGCGGATGCTCGGGTTCCAGGCGGCCGGGGCGGCGCCGCTGGTCGTCGGCCATCGCATCGAGCACCCGGAGACCGTCGCCACGGCGATCCGCATCGGCGACCCGGCATCGTGGACGCTCGCCGTCACCGCACGCGACGCCTCGGGCGGCCGCATCACCGCCGTGACGGACGACGAGATCCTCGCGGCGTACCGCGCCCTCGCTCGGTACGAGGGGATCTTCTGCGAGCCCGCCTCGGCCGCCAGCGTCGCGGGCATCACCAAGGCGGCGGCCGCAGGCGAGCTCGACACGGACGCGACCGTCGTGTGCGTGCTCACCGGCCACGGCCTGAAGGACCCGACGACGGCGGAACGCCAGGTCCCGCCATTCCTCGAGGCCGAACCGACCGTCGGCGCCGTCGCCGTCGCGCTCGGCTGGTAGGGAGACGATGGCCAGCTGGCTCGCCGAGCTCGACGGGAGCAGGGTCACAGTCGAGGTGCCGGCATCGTCGGCCAACCTGGGCGCCGGCTACGACTGCCTCGGCGTCGCCCTGGCCATCACCAACCGGATCGAGCTCGAGGTCCGCGCGTGGGGTCGCGGCGAGATCGAGCTCACCGTCGAGGGAGAAGGCCGCAATGAGCTGACCGAGGACCACGACAACCGGTTCGTCCGGGGTCTCGAGTCCAGCCTGCGGGCGGCCCGCGGGGAGCTGCCCGACGAGGTCGGCTGGCGCATCTCGATGCACAACGACATCCCGCTTGCACGCGGGCTCGGGTCGTCCGCGGCTGCGACCGTCGGCGGCCTCCTTGCGGGCAACGCCCTCGTCGGGGAGGCGCTCTCGATGGCCGAGCTGCTCGGGCTCGCCTGCGCCATCGAGGGCCACCCGGACAATGCCGCTGCGGCCCTTCTGGGCGGGTTCGTGGTGTCGGCCGCGGACGACGGCAGTGGCGTGGTCGACGCCATCCGGTTCGATGCCCCTCGTGACCTCCGGGCCGTGGTGTTCGTCCCGGAGCTGCGGCTGTCGACCCACGACATGCGCGCCGCCCTCCCGGCCTCGGTGCCGCTCAAGGATGCCGTCGCCAACCTGAGCGCCGTCGCGATCGGCGTCGCCGGGCTGGCCATCGGCCGGTACGAGCTGCTCTCGCGCCTGACGGTCGACCGCCTCCACGAGCGGTATCGCGCGAGTGCCTATCCGCAGCTGCCGCGCATGGTCAGCGCGGCCCGCGAAGCGGGGGCCATCGGGGCGTTCCTGTCCGGGGCCGGATCGACCATCCTCGCCTTCACCGATTCGATGTCCGGCATCACCCGGATCGAGGCGGCGTTCATCGCCGCCGCGGCCGATTCGGATCTGACGGGGTCAGTGCGCGTCGTCGAGCCGCGCAACGCCGGCGGCCGGGTCGTCGCCCGGACCTGAGGCCCGCAGAGGACCTAGGGCGTCCGCGCCTTGATGAACGCGAGGACCTCGTCCCAGGCGGCCGCGCTCGCCTCCGCGAACTCGGCCGCCTTCCGGTCGAAGAAGCTGTGGGGCGCACCGTCGTAGCTGATGAGGCGGTGGTCCACGCCGGCCTCGGTCAGGGCGGCCTCGAACGTCGCGATCGCATCCGGCGGGATCCCCGTATCGGCACCCCCGAACAGGCCAAGGACGCCTCCCTCCATCTCCCCGACGACCTCGGCCGGGATGGGCGGGATGTTGGCGCGAGGAGCTGTCGGCGACCCGTAGAAGCCGATCGCGCCCGCCAGCCCGAGCCCGAGCGTCGGCGTCACGAAGGCAGCCCGTCCACCCATGCAGAACCCGATCGTGAAGAGGGTCCCGACGCGGTCGCCATCCGCGCGGATCTCGTCGACGGCGGCGTGGAGATCGCTGGTGATGCCCGTCCAGGTCGTCTCGGCGACGTGCGGCTGGTACTCGAACGTGTCGTCGCGTGGCGTGTCGATCCCGGCCGTCCGCCCGAAGTAGTCGAACGCGAGCGCGTCGATCCCCGCCTCCGCGAACCGCAGCGCGAGCTCCTCGTAATAGGGGTGGAGACCGCGGACGTCGGGAAGGATCACGATCCCGGCGCCAGTCGGCTCCGTCGCGCGTGCCCGGAACGCGAGGAACCGGTTGCCGTCGGCTCCGGTCAGGACCAGGGACGTGCCGTCGAGCGCTCCCCCGGCGATCGGCACGATCGGCGGCCGGCTGTCGAGGTCGAAGCACATGCTGCCATGGTGCCACCGCGGGCCCGCGTCCGCCGGATCGGCCGGGACCGCACGGTAGAATGCCCGTTCGATGTCCCAACAGACCAGCCCGATCGTCGTCCAGAAATATGGCGGCTCGTCCGTGGCCGACGCCGACCGCATCAAGCGGGTGGCGCGTCGGATCGCACGTGAGCGCGCCGCCGGGAGCGACCTCGTCGTGGTCGTGTCGGCGATGGGCGACACGACGGACGAGCTGCTCGGCCTCGCCGCGGCGATCACCGACGAGCCCGACCCGCGCGAGCTCGACGTCCTGCTCGCGACCGGCGAGCACCAGAGCGCGACGCTCCTGTCGATGGCGCTCCACGGACTGGGCGTCGCCGCGATCAGCCTGACCGGCCCGCAGGCCGGGATCACGACCGACGGTCGCTACGGCCGCGCCCGGATCGCCGGCATCGAACCCCGTCGCGTCCACGCCGAGCTCGCCGCCGGGAAGGTCGTCATCGTCGCCGGGTTCCAGGGCCAGAGCGCGAGCGCGGCAGCCGATGATGAGATCACCACGCTGGGGCGGGGCGGCAGCGACACCACGGCCGTCGCGCTGGCGGCCAGTCTTGGCGCCGGTCGCTGCCAGATCTTCACCGACGTCAAGGGCATCTACACGGCTGACCCGCGTCTCGTCGCCCGGGCGCGTCAGCTCCCGGTCATCGGCTACGAGGAGATGCTCGAGCTCGCCCACCAGGGGGCGCAGGTCATGCAGGTCCGCGCCGTCGAGCTCGGCTGGGTCAACGCCGTCGTCATCGAGGTGCTGAGTTCGTTCGAGGACGCGCCTGGCACGCTCATCAGGGAGGATCCGTTCGTGGAGCAGCGCAACAAGGTCCGTGGGCTCGCCCACGACCGGAACGTGGCGAAGGTGACGGTCGTCGCCGTGCCCGACCGACCGGGCGTCGCGCGATCCATCTTCGACCCGCTGGCGGATGCCGGGATCAACGTGGACATGATCGTCCAGAACGTCGGGCACGGCGGCGAGACCGACCTGTCCTTCACGGTCCCGCGAGTCGAGCTGGCGGCCGCCAAGAAGACGCTCGAACCGCTCGTTCGGGAGCTCGAGGCGCGCGAGCTGACCACCGACGCGTCAGTGGCCAAGGTGTCGATCGTCGGAGCGGGGCTGCACAACGCGCCGGGCTACGCGGCACGGATGTTCGGCACTCTTGCCGACGCCGGGGTCAATATCGAGATGATCTCGACATCCGAGGTGCGGATCACCTGCATGATCGCCGAGGCCGACCTCGAGACCGCTCTCCGGGCGCTGCACGACGCCTTCGAGCTCGAACGACCCGAGGCGGTCGACGTCGCCGGCGCGGCAGCCGGGTGACGTTCCTCGCCCGCCGCGAGCGATTCCCCGTCGTCGGCTCGACCAACGACGTCGTCCGCACGTGGCTCGCGGAGGGGACGCCCGAGGTCTGTCTCGCGGTCACATCGGAGCAGACAGCGGGACGCGGACGCGCGGGCCGGACATGGGTCGCGCCACCTGGGTCAGCGCTCCTCCTGTCGCTGGGGTTTCGTCCTTCCTGGCTGACACCTGACTCGGTCTGGCGTCTTGCTGCCATCGCGTCACTCGCGATGGCCGAGGCGGCCGAGGTCGTCGCCGGGCTTCCCGACGGCACCGTCCGCCTGAAGTGGCCGAACGATCTCGTGGTCGAGGCGCCGGACGGGGTTCGCAAGATCGCCGGCGTCCTCGGCGAGACCGATGGCCTCGGGACTCCCGACCCGCGCGCCGTCGTCGGCATCGGCATCAACACGGATTGGGACGCCGCCGCGTTCCCCCAGGCGATCGCCGCGTCGATGACATCGCTTCGCGCCGTGACCGGCCGATCCCTCGACGACGAGGTCCTGCTCGAGAGGTTCGTGCGTGGCCTGGAGGCGCGAACCACCGACCTTCGCGCTCGGCGCTTCGATGGCTCCGCGTGGTCAGCTCGACAGGTCACGACCGGCCGGCTGATCCGCCTCGAGCGTGGCGAGGGCTCCGAAACCGTGCGTGCCACCGGCGTCGATCCCGCGACAGGGGCGCTCCTCATCGGCGATCGCGCGGTCCTCGTGGGCGAGATCACTCACGTCCGCCTGGCGGATCCCGTCGGGGAGTTGGTGTAACACCATGCCTCGACCGGCATTCTGGAAGGTGGACCACCCGGAGGAAGGCGGTCCTCGCCTCGTCCATCTCGACCGCGATCGCGCACTCGTCGAGGCGGCCCAGGCGGACCCGGCCCGGTTCGAGGCCCTCTATCGGAAGTACCTCGCCCAGGTGTACAACTTCGCGTTCTACGAGCTGCACGACCACCACGAGGCCGAGGACGTCACCGAGCGCACGTTCCTCGCCGCGCTGACGAACCTCGCGCGGTTCGAGGAGCGCGCCCGGCCGTCGGACGGCGAGGGCGCATCGACCTTCCGTGTCTGGCTCTTCCAGATCGCGAGGAACGCCGTCGCCGAGCGGCGTCGGCGGTCACGGCGGCATCCGGAGACCGTCCTCGAGGCCGCGGCGAATGTGCCCGCAGCCATCGACATCGAAGGCGATGTCGCACGCAACGATGACGCCGCCGCCGCCTGGCGGGCCGTGGCCCGGCTGCCCGACGACCGCCGGCGCGCGATCGTGCTGCGTTTCGTCGACGAGATGTCCACGGCGGAGATCGCCGGCGTCCTCGGCCGGTCGGAGGGAGCCGTCCGGGTCCTGATCCATCGAGCCCTGCGGACCGTCGCGCGCGACCTGGACGATCCCCGGCGGTGACCGGCGCCTTCGCCGGCCGGGATTCGAGCGAGATCGACGCGCTCGTCACCGACCGCTATCTCGAGACGCTCCTCGCCGCACACGGTCGCGGCGCCGATCGCGCGCCGACTGCGTCGATCCCGCAGGACACGATCCGCGCCACCGCCGACCGCCTGGCACGTGACCTGCCGCGGCTCCACCCATCGTTCCGCTTCGAGGAGGCGCTCGCCGGCCGCCTGGCCGAGGTCGCCTGGCGGATGCGATCCGTACCGACGGGCGATCCTTCGAGCGTCGTCGTGCCAGGCCCGGATCCCGCCGAGCCCGATGCGGCAGCGGGCCTCACCGATCTTCGGTCGGTCGTCGGCCGTCCGCTGATCATCGGCGGTGCCCTCACGTCCGCTGCCCTGTCGATCGCCGGCGCCGCGTACGTCGCATGGCGGCTCAACCGGCCCCCCAGCCCGATGGCCCGGGCCGCCCGCGCGGTCTCACGGACGAGGCTCGTCTGATGCCGATCAAGCTGCCGTCCTTCCGGGCGCGCCGTGATGTCTACCCGGCTGACCTGTGGACGAAGTGCCCCTCGTGCGAAACGATGCTCTTCAACAAGCAGCTCGACAAGGCGCACCGGATCTGCCCGACGTGTGGCCACCACTTCCGGCTGTCGGCCCAGGCGCGCCTCGACCTGCTCCTCGATCCCGGGACGTGGGTCGAGCGTGACGCCGGCCTCCAATCGGTCGACCGCCTCGGGTTCGTCGACCAGAAGACGTACCCGGACCGGCTGCTCGCCGCGCAGACCGCAACGGGCATGCGTGACGCCGCCGTGTGGGGTACGGGCGCGCTCGGGGGCACCGCGGCGGCGCTGTGCGTGATGGACTTCGGGTTCATGGGCGGCTCGATGGGCGCGGTCGTCGGCGAGAAGGTCACGCGGGCCGCCGAGTACGCCCTCGAGGGGCGGATCCCGCTGATCATCGTGAGCGCCTCGGGTGGCGCGCGGATGCAGGAAGGCACGCTGGCTCTGATGCAGCTGGCCAAGACGATGGCCGCCCTCGAGCGCCTCCGCGTGGCGGGCGTCCCGTACATCTCGGTCCTGTCGGACCCGACGACGGGCGGTGTGTTCGCCTCGTTCGCCGCCGTCGGCGACGTCAACGTGGCCGAGCCGAACGCACTGATCGGCTTCGCGGGTTCGCGAGTGTCCGCCGGCACGATCGCCCAGGAGCTCCCCGACGGCTTCCAGCGATCGGAGTTCCTGTTCACACATGGCTTCATCGACAGGGTCGTCGAGCGCACCGAGATGCGTGCCGAGCTGATCGCGCTCCTTCGGGCGATCCCACCACGCGCCCTCGAGTCGGCACCACGGCTCGGTGTCGACGTCGACACGCCGGGCTTCCGGCCGCTGTCGTTCCTGAGCTCCATCGCCGAGAGGGTCGGGGAGCTCGTCACGACACCCGAGGAGACGTCCGACGAACCCGAGACGCTCCCCGAAAGCGACCCGCGTGACGCCGTCTGGGCACGCGTCCAGCTGGCGCGCAACCTGCGGCGACCGAGGACGCTCGAGTTCGTCCACGAGATGATGGACGACTTCATCGAGCTCCACGGCGACCGCTTCTTCGGCGACGACGAGGCGATGGTCACGGGGCTCGCCCGGCTCGACGGCCGGCGGATCGTGGTCATCGGCCAGCAGAAGGGCGCCGATACCGACGAGAACATCCGGCGCAACTTCGGGATGCCGCACCCGGAGGGCTACCGCAAGGCGATGCGGACCATGGAGCTCGCGGAGCGGTTCGGTCTGCCGATCGTCACGTTCGTCGACGTGCCGGGGGCGCATCCCGGCCCAGAATCCGAGGAACGCGGCATCGCCGAGGCGATCGCTCGCTCGATCGGGCTGATGAGCAGGCTGCGAACGCCGATCGTCACGGTCATCACGGGCGAAGGCGGGTCGGGTGGCGCGATCGCCATCGCAATGGCCGACGTCGTCATCGCTCTCGAGAACGCCGTCTACTCCGTCATCTCGCCCGAGGGCTGCGCCTCGATCCTGTGGCGGACGGCCGACGAGGCGCCGGCCGCGGCGCTCGCCATGAAGATGACGGCGGCCGACCAGAAGGCGCTCGGCGTCGTCGACATCGTCGTCCCCGAGCCCGGCGAGGGCGCGCATACCGACGCTGGCGAGGCCGCCCGGCGACTCAGGCCGATCCTCCTCGACCGGCTGGCGGCACTCGACGCGCTGACCGTCGACGAGCTCCTCGACTCGCGCTACAGGCGCTACCGGGTCCTCGGGGCCTACACTGAGACCGAGGTCCCGGAACTCGCGCAGCCCGCCGCCCGCGGGCTCGGGGATCGCCTGCGCGAGCTGATCGATCCGGGGCGCCGGGCGGTCGGTGCGGCGGTTCCGGCCTGGTCCCGCGACGAACCGCCGGCGCGCGAGGAGGTCTAGCGAGTGCCCGAATCGACCCAGCCCGCCGACGCAGTGACAGAACGCACCGATGCAGATCGGATGGCCGATCACGCCGCCATCGACCGCCTCTCGGCCGAGCTGCTCCCTGCGCTCATCGCGAAGCTCGGGGCGACCGGACTCGGCGAGCTGGAGGTCCGCGAAGGCCGGTGGCGCGTGCGGCTGCGCCGTCCCGGGACACCCGCCTCCGCGGCCGGTAGTGCGAGGGATCGACGGTCGACAGAACGAGACCGCGAGCGCGCAGCACGCTCGGCTGGGGCAGGAGCGCCAGGCCTCGGCCTGACGCCGGTCGGTCCAGGCCGTGACGGCCGTGACGGTTCGAGCAACGGACGCGACATGCACCCGGATGGGCCGACCGTCGCGACGTCGCCGGCCGTCGGCATCTTCCAGCCCCGCGCCGACGCTCGCGCCGGAACCAAGGTGCGCGCCGGCGACCGGCTCGGATCCGTCGACATGCTGGGCATCCCGCAGGAGGTCGTCTCGCCCACGGACGGCGTCGTCGGGGCCAGCCTCGTCGAGCCCGGTGATGCGGTCGAGTACGGCCAGGATCTCATCGTCATCGAATTCGCCACAGCCTCGGCCGCCGCCGGCCCCGGGCCGTCGGAGGCGTAGCCGGTGTTCCGCAAGATCCTCATCGCGAACCGTGGCGAGATCGCCCTCCGCATCCTGCGTGCCTGCCGCGAGCTCGGTGTCGACGCCGTCGTCGCGTATAGCGAGGCAGACCGCGATTCACTGCCCGTCCAGCTCGCCGACGAGGCGATCTGCATCGGTCCCGCCGACGCACGGCGCTCGTATCTCTCGGCGCCCGCGGTCATCTCGGCCGCCATCGTCACCGGCTGCGACGCGATCCACCCGGGCTACGGCTTCCTGTCCGAGGACGAGGGCTTCGCGGAGGTCGTCGCGGCGCACGGCCTGACATTCATCGGGCCGCCGGCGGCGGTCCTCGAGCGTTTCGCGAGCAAGGCCGGCACGCGCCAGCTGTTCGCTGCACATGGCCTGCCGACGATCCCGGGCTCGGACGGGATGCTCCGGGACGAGATGCACGCCCTCAGCGAGGCCGAGCGGATCGGCTACCCGGTCCTCATCAAGCCGTCGGCCGGCGGGGGCGGCAAGGGCATGCGGATGGTCCGCACCGGGCGCGAGCTCGAATCGGTCCTTCGGGTCTGCCGGTCGGAGGCGAAGGCCGCGTTCGGTGACGACTCGCTGTACCTCGAGAAGTGGCTCGACGAGAACCGCCATGTCGAGATCCAGGTGGCGATCGATCGCTATGGACAGGGCGTCCACCTCGGCGAGCGTGACTGCTCGGTCCAGCGGCGCCACCAGAAGATCATCGAGGAGGCGCCGACGCCCGCCCTCTCCGACGCTGCACGAGGCGATCTCGCCGATCGCGCGATCCGTGCCGCAGTCGCGGCCGGCTACGAGAATCTCGGGACGCTCGAGTTCCTCGTCGACAGCGCCGGCGACTTCTACTTCATCGAGATCAACTGCCGGATCCAGGTCGAGCACCCGGTGACCGAGGCGCTGACGGGCGTGGACATGGTGACGATGCAGATCCGGATCGCGGCCGGCGAGCCGCTCGGCTTCGCGCAGCCGGACATCGTCCTGCGCGGGCATGCCATCGAGTTCCGGATCAACGCGGAGGATCCCGCGCACGACTTCCGGCCGGGCGCCGGTCTCATCGAGCGCTATCACGCGCCGGGCGGGCCTGGTGTCCGGGTCGATTCGCACCTCTTCAGCGGCTACGACGTGCCGCCCTACTACGACTCGCTGCTGGGCAAGCTCATCGTCTGGGGGCCGGACCGCCCGGCGGCCATCGCCCGCTCACGGGTCGCCCTCGACGAGCTCGTCATCGAGGGCCTGGTCACGAACGTGGCCATCCACCAGGCGATGCTCGAGAACGAGGCGTTCCTTGCCGGCCGGATGACGACGAACATGCTCGACCGCGTCGGCAGCGAAGCCTTCCTGGCTGCGGCTGCCCGTTCGTGAGCCGGGCGGGCACGAGGTGGCCGTGCATACCTGCACAGACCGCGACGTGTGCCGCCAGACCGACAAGCCACACTGACCCCGACCTGCCCTGGAGCTGCCCGTGACCGAAACCATCCACACGACACGCGAGATCGAGGCCCTGATCCCGCACCGCTGGCCCTTCCTGTTGGTCGACCGGATCGTCGAATACGACGCTGAGGCGAAACGGATCGTCGGCATCAAGGGCGTCACCGCGAGCGAGTGGTTCTTCCAGGGCCACTTCCCGGGCCTGCCGGTCGTTCCCGGCGTCATCCAGGTCGAGGCACTGGCTCAGACGATGGGCGTCTACGTCGCCAAGCAGCCGGGTTTCGGCGAGCGTATCGGTCTGTTCGCGGGGATCGACGACTGCCGCTTCAAGCGCGTCGTCGTTCCCGGCGACACCCTCCGCCTGGAGGTCACGATGGACAAGCTCGGCGGCAGGTTCGGGCGCGGCCGCGGCGTGGCGTCCGTCGACGGCGAGACTGCCTGCGAAGCCACGCTGTCATTCATCATCCCGAGCGAAGGTGTGCTGCGATGACCCGGGCCATCGTCCTGTCCGACGTCCATGGCAACGCGGTCGCGCTCGCCGCGGTCCGCAAGGCCATCCGGGCAGAGAAGCCAGACCTCGTCGGGGTCGCCGGCGACCTCGTGCTCAACGGTCCCGATCCGGCTGCGGCGGTCGATCTCCTGCGCGAGATGGAGGCCGAGGGCGCGGCCATCGTCAGCGGCAACACCGACATCGCGGTCGCGGACTTCGACTACCTGGCTGCCTTCCCGTGGGCGACCGATGGCGTCCCTGACACATTCCGAGCTGCTGCTGAATGGGCACATGACGCGCTCGGCGAGGAGCGGATCGCCTGGCTCCGACGGCTGCCGTCCGAGCGCCGGCTCCACGCCGAGGACGGGACCATGCTGCTCGTGTGCCACGCGTCGCCCGGATCGCAGACGGCGGGCTTCGACAAGGAGCTCGACCCGAACGTCGTCCTCGAACGTGCATCACGGACCGACGCACGGGTCATCGTCTGCGGGCACACCCACGTCCCTGAGGTCCGAGACCTCGGCTGGAAGATGATCGTCAACGACGGATCG
>JBJMMQ010000208.1:0-15277 GCA_045804705.1 Chloroflexota bacterium | reverse complement strand
GAGCACATCGGAAGCTTCGGCGACGACAACCGTGCCGGCATCGAGCGGACGCTCCACCGGATCAGCGCGATCCGCAACCGGAACGGCAAGATCGTCGGGCTGACCTGCCGCATCGGGCGCGCGGTCTACGGCACGATCGAGATCATCAATGACTTCGTCGAGACCGGGAAGTCGATCCTGATCATGGGCCGCCCCGGCATCGGCAAGACGACGATGCTGCGCGAGGCCGCGCGCGTGCTGGCCGACGACATGGGCAAGCGCGTCGTCGTGGTCGACACCTCGAACGAGATCGCCGGCGACGGAGACATCCCGCACCCGGCCATCGGCAAGGCACGCCGGATGCAGGTCCGCACTCCGTCGATGCAGCACGAGGTCATGATCGAGGCGGTCGAGAACCACATGCCCCAGGTCATCGTCATCGACGAGATCGGCACGGAGCTCGAGGCGGCCGCCGCACGGACTATCGCCGAACGTGGCGTCCAGCTCATCGGCACGGCGCACGGCAACAACCTCGACAACCTGATGCTCAACCCGACGCTGTCCGACCTCATCGGCGGCATCCAGAGCGTCACCCTGGGCGACGAGGAGGCCCGCCGCCGGCGCAGCCAGAAGAGCGTCCTCGAGCGCAAGGCGCCGCCGACCTTCGATGTCATCGTCGAGATCGTCGACCGCGAGCGGGTGGCCGTTCACGCCGACGTCGCGGAGACCATCGACGCGATGCTCCGTGGCGACCAGGTCTCGCCCGAGCTCCGCTGGCGTGACGAGGAGGGCGTCCATCGCAGCCAGGGCCGACCGCGACCATCGCCGCGGGAGCAGCTCGGTGCCGAACGGTTCGCGGGGCTCGTCGGTGCCGGGTCGCCGTGGCGGATGGAGCCTGGCTGGCGAGGCGACGGCGGCTACCGGAACGGCGGCTACCGCGAGGCCGAGCGCGGCTCGGGCGTGCGGCCCGGCTATCGCGCCGGCGCGACCGGTGGCTGGCGCTCGTCCCGTGGCGGGTCCGGTCGCGAACCGGCGACTCGCGGTCCCGTTTCGGAGGGTGGCTACGCAAGCACGATCCCGGGTGAACGATTCGCGACCCCGCCGGGCGGCGGCCGCAGTCCGGCGGGGTCCGCTCCCGCAGAACCGTTCGTGGCCGGCGACCTCGCCGATCGCGGGCCGCTCGAGCGCGGTGGGCTCGCGACCGCAGCGGAGACGCGGGCCCGAGAGGCGCGTGAGCTCCAGCGCCAGAAGGCATGGAGCGATCAGGCCAGCCGCGCCCTGAACGCGCTGAAGGCCGAGGACGGGACGGGTCCCGTCAACGCGGACGACCTCGAAGACGACGACCTCGACCGACTGCCGCTCGGTGCCGAGGAAGGCCCCGATGGCGGGACCGTTCTCGTGCCGGGCGGTTCGCCGCTGCCGACGCTGCGCGTCCTGCCCCAGGGCATCAGCCGGAAGCGGCTCGAGCAGGCTGTCCGCGACCTCCAGCTCCCCGTGGTCATCGCCCGCGACGTGGACGAAGCCGACGTCGTCATGACCCTTCGGAACGAGTACAAGCAGAAGACGCCGATGCTCCGCGATGCCGAGGAGCGCGCCGTTCCGATCTACGTGCTCAAGAGCAACACGATCCCGCAGATGCAGTCGAGCCTTACCTCGATCTTCTCGCTCGAGATCGACCCTCGTGAGGCGGCGATGCGCGAGACCGAGGACGCCATCGAATCCGTCCTGTCGTCGTCCGAGGCCGTCGAGCTCTCGCCGCAGAACGCCTACATCCGCCGGCTCCAGCACCAGATGGCGGAGCGCGCGAACCTCGTCTCGCGGTCCCGAGGTCGGGAGCCGTATCGACGGGTCCGGCTCTACCCCGATGCCGCCAGGAGCGGCTGGCGCTAGGCGCTTCCCGGGCCACTCGTTCCGGGTACCGTTTGCGGTGCATGAGCACCGGCGCCGCTCCAGCATCCCGTTTCGGTCTCGACTTCATCGGCCACTCGTCCGTCGTCATCGACCTCGACGGCGTCCGCATCCTGACCGATCCCATCACGCGTGCCCGCGTCGGGCCGCTGCGGCGGGTCGAGCCCGTCCCGGCCCGAGACCGTCTGCGCGACGTGGACGCAGTGCTGATCTCGCATCTCCACTGGGACCACCTCGACGTCCCGTCGCTGCGCGACCTTGGGCGGGAGATCCCGATATTCGTCCCGGCAGGGTCGGGCGCGTGGATGCGGAATGCCGGCTTCTCCCACGTCCGTGAGATCACCGTCGGGGAGTCGATCTCGATCGGGGGAGTCGTCGTGCGGGCCGTCACCGCGATCCATTCGGGTTACCGACCGCCGCTCGGGCCGACGGCGCCGCCGCTCGGGTTCATCGTCCGTGGCAGCCGGTCGATCTACTTCGCCGGAGACACCGACCTGTTCGACGGGATGGCCGAGTTCGGCGAGCCGATCGACGTCGCGCTCATCCCCGTCTGGGGTTGGGGTCCGACCCTCGGCCGCGGTCTCCACCTCGATCCGCTCCGCGCTGCGCGAGCGCTGCGCATGATCAAGCCGCGCGCGGCCGTGCCGATCCACTGGGGCACGTATTGGCCGCACGCGCTCGGCCGGGTGTTCCCGGAACGCCTGGTCGAGCCGCCGGCTGCGCTCGTCGAGTACGCCTCGGAGCTCGCACCCGACGTGCGGATGCTCCCGACGGCGGTCGGCGATGTGGTGGAATGGGTCCCATGAGCGACGCCGGTCGGCCAAGGCATCCCGACGACCCGGACGACCAGACCCGGCCGTTCGAGCCGCCGCTGCTGCCGGGCGATTCCGTGACGCTCGGTCCCGAGACGACGATGGCGCCACTGACGCCCGTCGTGCCCGACCTTCGTCTCGGACTCGGCCGCCTCAGTCGCGGGCTGATCGCATACGGCGTCATCGGTCTCATCCTCGCGGCCATCTGCCTCGCCGTCCTCTTCTACGTCAGCAGCCGGTTCGACGCTGCCGGCGACAGGGTGGAGACGACGATGGGGGAGCTGGCGACGACGATCGACCGGACCGCCGACGTCCTCCATGACGCCTCGTCGACGGCTGACAGCTTCACGGTCACGCTCGGGCGGACCGAGGAAGCCGTGTCCGCCGCGGCGGACACGATCATCGGTGTGCGAACCAATCTCGAGACGCTCGAGAGCGTCCTCCGAACCGTGAACATCCTGGGCGTCACTCCCCTCGGGACGGCGGCCGACGCCGTCGGTGGCATCGCAGGGTCGATCAAGGGTCTCGACTCGCGTCTGACCGCGATCGCGGACGGTCTCGTCACGAACGGCGACTCGCTGGCAGCGAACGCAACGTCACTGGGACAGCTCGGCGACAGCACGGCGGCTCTCGCCGAACGGCTCCGCAGCGGCGTCGTCGAGGACTCGATGGCGGACGTCCAGCTCGTGGTCGTCGTCATGCTCGTGCTGATGGCCGCCTGGGCGGCGGTGCCAGCGGCGGGAGCGCTCGCGTTCGGGATCTGGCTCCGGCGCGAGCTGGAGGCGCCGGCGGCCTGACCGGGGAGGGCTAGCGCAGCTCGTGCCGCAGGGCGGACCGTGCCGCGAGCATGCCGGACATCCCGTGGACCCCGCCCCCGGGCGGCGTCGACGAGGAACAGAGATAGAGCCCTTCCCCGACACGATACGGATCGAGCGACGGCCACGGCCGGGCGATGAGCTGGCGGATGTCCTGGATCCCGCCGTTGATGTCGCCGCCGACGTAGTTCGCGTCATGCGCTTCCATCGCCGCCGGGCCGTGGACGGAGCGCGCCAGGATCCGGTCGCGGAAGCCCGGAGCGAACCTCTCGACCTGTGCCTCGATCCGCTCCCTCATATCCACGTCGGACCCGCCGGGCACGTGGCAGTACGCCCACGCGGTCGTCCGACCCTCGGGCGCGCGCGAGGTGTCCCAGGGCGCGTACTGCACGAACAGCACGAACGGCCGCTCGGGATGGCGGCCCGCGGCGACGTCGGCCTCGGACGCGGCGATCTCGTCGAGCGTGCCTCCGAGGTGGACCGTTGCCGCGCGGTGCGGGCCGTCGGCCGTCCAGGGAACAGGCCCGTCGAGCGCCCAGTCGACCTTGAAGACCCCCGGGCCGTAGCGGAACCGCTGCGCCCGGCTGCGCGTGCCCGGCGAGAGCCGGTCGCCCCCGATCGCGACAAGCTGGCGTGGCGTGACGTCGAGCAGGACGGAACGCGCCCGTGGGAGATCAGCGACATCGTCGACCCGGTGGCCCGTCACGATCTCGCCGCCCGCCGCCTCGAGTTCCGCCGCGAGCGCGTGGGCGACCACGGACGCTCCACCACGTGTCATCGGCCAGCCGACCGCGTGCGCGTAGGTCGCGAGGACGAGTCCGAACGAGGCACTCAACGGGCGATCCAGGGGGAGCATCGCATGGGCCGCGATCCCCCCGAACAGCGCCTTGGCGGGATCGTCATGGAAACGCCCGCGGGCCAGTCCCCGCGCCGACCTGAGCGCCGGCAGGCCGAACCGTGCCATGGCGAGGGGATGACGCGGGACATGCACCACCGGCCGCAGGATCTCCGGTCCGATCTTCTCGATATCGCGCACCAGCGGCCCGAAGAGCCGGCGCCAGGCACGTCCGTCGGCATCGCCGAGCCCGTCGCCGGTGGCCCGCAGCGAACGTTCGAGCACAGCCGCGCGTCCGCCATCGAGCGGGTGCGCGACGGGAGCATCGGGATGGACGATCTCGACGCCGTGAGCCGCGAGGTCGATGCTCCTGAAGAACGGCGATGCGAGGGTCAGTGGCAGGATCGTCGAGCACATGTCGTGGCGGAACCCGGGAAGCGTCAGCTCCATGGTCCGTGTCCCGCCACCGACCTCCGGCGCAGCCTCGTAGACGCGGACCGATCGCCCGGCACGAGCCAGCGTGATGGCTGCAGCGAGACCGTTCGGGCCCGCGCCGACGACGATCGCGTCGACGCCCTGGCGGTCCGCCGACCGGCTCGTTCGCGTCACCCGCGTCGAGTGACCCAGCGGATCGGTGCGGTCATCGTTCGCCGCGCGGAGCGCAGTGTCGCGCTGTTGCGGACGTTCCGCCAATGGCGCCACTGTCGGTTGCCATCGATGCACGTGACGTCGACGTTCACGACCGGGACCGCGACACCGAGCCTGACGGCGAGGTTGCGGACGGTGGCCTCCCAGAACTTGTTGTTCTGACGATTCCCGCCAAGCATGTAGGCGATCTCATCGAACGGGTCAGCGGGCCGCTCGAGTGCCTGAGCCGACGCGACCACGACATCGCCCTCCTGTCTGGCGGAGAAGGTGATCCATGCCGAGAGGGTGTGGCCCTCGGGAGTCATGAACGTGAACGACTCGTCGTCCGCGTAGAGCACGAGGACGCCCGTCGACAGCCTGACAGGCGCGCCTGGGAGCGGCTCGATCTCGAGCAGACCGACCTCGCCTGGCTGGATCCCCGACAGCGGCGCATAGAACCGTTGGCCCTTCGGCCAGAACTCGGCGAAATGCGTCTTCCAGGTCGAGACGACGGCCTGCGGCGTCGTATCGACGCCGTCAAGGCGAACGCTGAACGACTTCTGCCACAGCTGACCGAAGCCCTGGAGCGGCCCGGAGACACGCTTCCCGGTGACAGCGTCGTCCCGCGCACCGACGACCCCGGCGGCAGACAGACGGTCCACGGGCCGTGCCCAGTTGGTCGCATCACGGGTGATCGGCTCCGTCGGCCTGCCGTCGGGGGTCGAGCCGTCGATCTCGGCCGCGGGATCGACCTTGGTGTCAGTCATCGTGGGTCTCCTCGGGCCCGGCGTCAGCCGGCCTCAGGCGACGGCGGCAGCGACTGCCGCGGCCTCGTCGTCGTGGATCTCGATCGCCTCGTCGAGACGGGTCAGCTCGAAGATCTGGCGGTAGTGGTCGGACAGCCCGATCGCGACCAGCCGGCCGCCAGCGCGCTGCGCACGAACGAGCAGCGTCACGAGCAGACCGATGCCACCGCTGTTCATGTACTCAAGCTTCGCGAAGTCGAGGACGACGACCTTCGCCCCGTTCGCGACCGCGAGTCCATACGCGGCGGTCAGATCGGGTTCGCTCGACGACGTGATGTCGCCATCGATGCGAAGGATCGAGGCGGGGCCGTCCTGGTCCAGCTCGATGACGGTGGCGGTCATGCGGCGTCTCCTTCGACGATCTCCATGAAGTCCGACAGTCGGGTGATCCGGAAGATCTCCTGGTAGTGCTCGGTCAGCCCGAGCGCGCGGACAGTCCGCCCGTCGCGCCGTGCGTCTGCCAGCAGGCGGACGACGAGCGCGATGCCCGTGCTGTTGATGTAGCCCACGTGCCCGAAGTCGAGGCTGACCAGGTGTGGACCGAGCGCCGCGACCTGTGCGTACGTGTCTGCGAGCGTCTCGTCGGCTCGGGCATTCAGGTCGCCGCTGAGCCGGACGCGGACCTCCTCGGGTACCTCGGTGATCACTGCGCCGAACGTTCGGTCATCCATCTGTGTGCTCCTCGCGCGCCATCGTCAGGGTCACCGTCTGGGTGCCCCCGTCGCTGGTCACGTCCATCGAATCCACCATGTTGCGGATCAGGAAGAGGCCCCAGCCGCGTGGCTTTTGCTCGCCAGCGAGCTTCCGCTCGATGTCGGGGGCCTCGGCGTCGTCGGGAACCGTGCCCGAGAGGCCGCGGTCCGTGATGCGGACGACGATCGATTCCGCCGTCGTCTCGACCTCGACGTCGACGGGGACGTCAGCCTGCCCCTGTGAGCCGTATTCGATGGCGTTCATCGCCGCCTCGCTCACCGCCGTCTTGAGGCGCTCGAGACGCGCAGGCGCGAGACCGAGGCCGTCAACCGCCGCGGCGACGCGGTCCATCGCCAGTCGCTCGTTGCCTTCTTCGCCCGGGATCGAGAACGCAGTCAGGATGCCTGAGGCATCCGACGTGCCCTGCCCCTCGGACACACCCGCGGCGCGACGCAGGGTGACGAGCGTGATGTCGTCCTCCTGCTCCCATTCCGCGCCTGTGAAGCGGTGAAGCGTGTCGAGGAGTCGGTCGAGCAGCTCGCTGCCGGCGTCGTCGACCGCGGTCATCTCGTCGCGCAGCCGCGGGAAGCCGTACATCTCGCGCGCCGGGTCGTGCGCCTCGACGAGGCCGTCCGAGTAGAGGAGGACGTTGTTGCCGGGCTCGATGACTCCCTCGGTCTCGTCGTAGCGGATCCCGGGCAGGAGGCCCAGTGGCATCCCCGTGGCCCGGAGCTCGGTGACGCCCGAATCGGTCCGGACGTACGGCAGGTTGTGGCCCGCGTTCGCGAGCACGATCCGCCCCGTCACCGGGTCGAGGATGGCGAACAGGCAGGTCACGAACATGCGGGCAGGCATCTCCGGGACGAGCAGCTCGTTGGCACGGGCGAGGATCGTGCCCGGCGATTCCGAGCGGCTCGCCTCGGCACGCAGGATCGAGTGCGTGCGAGCCATGACCAGGGCGGCCGGCACCCCCTTGTCCGTCACGTCGCCGACCGCGATCCCGATCCGGCCGCCGGGCATCTCGATGAAGTCGTAGAAGTCGCCCCCGACCGCACGCGCTGGACCGTAGTACGCGGCGATCTGCCACTCCGGCAGAGCCGGCAGCTGGCGCGGCAGGAACTGCTGCTGGATGAGCGTCGCGACGCGCATCTCCTGCTCGAGGCGTTCGCGTTCGGCCGCCTCGTGTGCCTGCTCGCGCACGAGCTGGGCGACTCGGATCGCGGGCGCGGCCTGGGCGGCGAGTGTGGTCAGCAGCCGGCGATCGTCGGTCGAATAATCCTGCTCGGACAGTCGTGGCCCGAGATTGAGCGTGCCGATCAGCTCGCCCTGTGACACGAGCGGGACGACGAGGGCCACACCGGCCTCGCGGAGCGCCCGGACAGCCGGGGAGTCGAGATCGAGGCGGGCGAGGTCGACCGGGCCGGGGGCCGACTGGAGATAGGCGAGGAGCGGGTCCGATTCCGCGATGTCGACGGTCACGGAAGGATCCGAGCGAGCTTCCCCAGGAGCCGTCGTTTCCATCGGAACCACATCGTCGACCCGTGCTGGGGCGCCCGGCTGGCGGCCGAGGAGGCGGCGGATCGGGCGGGTCAGCTCTGTCATGTCGTCCTCACCGTAGGGGGCATTCGTCCGGTAATCGTTACGGTGTCGCGGACTTGGAGGCAGTTCGTGACGGATCCCTCAGCCAGATTGATGTGGACACCGGGCGCAGCGCTGTGCCGACTGCCGTGAGCACGTCGCTTTCGAGCTCGCCCAGGTCGATCTGATCTCGGAGCTGGGCCGCGAAGACTGCGGCCATGCGCTCCCCGTCGTACCTCGCTCGATCGAACCGTCGGTCCACTAGCGACTGGACCCGTCGCCGGAGGGGTTGGAAGAGCGCGGCGACCACGAGCGTCGAGATCGCGATCGACAGCGTGTCGCCACCCGTCGCATCGCCAAGCGGACCGCTCAGGAGGAGGACCACGGCCGTGTAAGCGCCGATCAGCACGCCCGTGATCAACAGATATGAAAGGCCCCGGCTGATGATCCGGTCGATCTCATAGAGGTGGTAGCGAAGGATCGCGATCGCGATCACGAAGGGCATCGTGAACAGCGCCAGGATGCCGATGACGATCAGGGCGTTCGCCGCCTCAGGTCGTTCATCGACCAGGCCCAGGCCGGACAGGACACCGAACGTGCCGATGAGGACGACAGCCGCAAGCCACTTGATCTGCGCGCGCTCGACCGGTCCGCCGCGACGGAAGCGAAGCGTGACCGCGGTCACTGCACCGGCGAAGGCGACCGGGATCGCGACAAGGACGACCTCGTCGAAATGTGTACCGACGACGGAATTGACAGTCCATCCGACGATCCCGACGATCCAGATGATGACGACCACGCGGTACCGCCGTGACGGAAGACGCCCGTCCGGGAAGACGAGCGGGATGCCCACCAGGGCGATGAGGATCGGGTAGATGAACATGGCGTCCGCCACGAGCCGAGCCTTGGCGACCCCCGGCCACGCGGGAACCTGCACGGAGCCGACGTCCGCGTACGTCCCGAGTGTCGCCGCCGCAACGGCAACCGTCCCGGTCGCGAGCATCAGTGCCCCGATCGGGTTGGACGGGACTCGGACGATGAGGAGCAACCCGATACCGACGTACGCACTGATCCCGACGAGGTACAGGAAGATCGTTCCGTAATCCCGGTTCGGACCGACGATGATCGTGCTGACGAACAGGATCAGGTCGACGACCGCGACGATCGCGGCAACACGAGCGCGGATCATCGCGCACCCGGCTGGCGCAGCCAGATCACAAGGCTCGATGGGGCGACGGCGTGCTCGACCGTGTCCCGAAGGTCGCCGGTCACCCGCTCCATGTGCGTCTCCCATCGCAATCGCTCGCCGAATTCGGCGGCCGTCTGCTCACCGTCATAGCGGGCTCGATCGAATCGCCGGTCGACGGTGCGGCGAACGCGGCGCAGGACCGGCTGGAAGAGCGCGAACACGGCGAGGGTCGAGACCGCGACCGGGATCCCGCCTCGGCCGACCGCGCCAGCGAGAGCCGTCTGAAGGACGAGGATGACGGCGACGAAGACGGCGCCGAGCAGTCCCGTCACGATGGCGTAGGACAGCGTCCGGCTGATGATCCGGTCGATCTCCAAGAGGCGATATCGCAGGATGGCGACCGCGATCGCGAGCGGCAGGGCGACCAGCGTCAGCGAGCCGAGGATGAACGCGGCATTGCCGATCGCCTGGACGGGGGAGATGAAGGCGATGGGAAAGAAGATCGTGGCCAGCGCGGCGACAGCCAGGAGCCATTTGAGCTGCTGACGCTCGATCGCATCACCGCGGCGATAACGGACCCAGACGGCGGCGGCTCCCAGGGCGAAACCGATCACGGAGGTCATCGACGCGAACGCGCCGAGCACCTCGGACATCCCCTCCAGCTCGGGGACCGCAAATGGGTTGGGAACGCCCTCGGTCGCCGTCGTCGGGCCGATCAGTGACCCGGTGACGCCCGCGGCGACCGCGACGACGACGAACAAGACCACGAAGCGCCATCGGCGCGAGATGAGGTGTCCGTCAGGGAAGATCAGCGGGATACCGATCAGGGCTAGCGCGATCGGGACCACGAAGAACGCTCCGCCGATGACCGAGGCGACCACCGAACCGGGCCAGTGAGGATCGGCCGCGGCTCCTGCCTCACCGTAGACATCGCAGCCGTAGGCGAATGCGAGGAGCGCCCCCGATATGATGAGCACGGCCCCGATCCGGTTTGCTGGCGCGCGGACGATGAGCGTCAGCCCGACCAGAACGAACGACGCCGTGGCGGCCCCGAACAGCAGGACACCGGTCGGATCGTTCTTTGGCGCGACGAACGGCATCGCGACGTAGACGCCGATCGAGGCGCCCGCGATCAGGGTCGCGATGACGGCACGTGCCGGCGACGAACCCTTCACGCTCATCGCGCGCTGTCGCCGCCGCGAAGCCAGAGGGTCGTCTCCCTCGGCTGTACGGCCTGGTCCGCGACCGATGCGAGTTCGGCGCTCAGGGTCGGCAGATCGAGTTCGTTCCGGAGTCGCCCGGAGAAATCGCTGACCAGGCGTTGCGCGTCGTAGCGAGCCCGGTGGAACCGTCGGTCCACGGAACGCTGAACCTTGGTGCGAAGTGGGTTGAAGAGGGCCGCGACGAGCAGGGTCGAGGCCGCGACCGCGATCCCCTCGTTGTCCACGAGTGGGCTCACCTGCGACACGAGGACCAGGTTGACCGCTGTGAAGATGCCGAAGAGCACGATCGTCACGAGGCCGTATCCGATCGCGTTGCTGATGATCCGATCGATGTCGAACAGGCGATACCGCAGGACCGCGATCGCGATGCCGATAGGCGGGAGAAGGAGCGACGCGATCCACAGGGTCCAGGCGAATTCGCCGAGCGGTTGCCAGATCGGTTCGATGACGATCAGAACGAGGAACACGAGGCTCGCACCGATCGATGCCCCGAACCAACGGATCTGAGCACGGACGACGGGCCCACCATCCCGGTACCGTCGCACGAGCCCGAACGCCGTGACGAGGTAGGTCAGCCCATACGTCAGGAAGGACAGCGTGAAGAGGCCGCCGTCGCTGACGGGAAGGCCGTCGATGTGCAACGGGTTGATCGCCGTGTCGATCCATTGGAATTCGAGGACCTGCTGCTGGACGGTGGAGATGACGACTGCCATCGCGGTCACAGTCAGCAGCACGTCCTCCGCGCGTCGCTGCGTCCGACCGATCGAGCGCAACGGAAATCTGCTGATGAGGAGTGGGCCGCCGAGCAGGATCGCCATGTTGACGAGGATCGACGCGACCACGACCAGCACCACGCCGGCAGTCGGGAGCGGTCCTGGCCCGGCGTCCATGAGGATGACCACGAGGCGCAGGCTGTCGCCGACGGCGAACAGCAGCCCGATCGCGATGCAGATCCGGCCGACCGGTTCGCCGGGGCGCCGGTCGAGGATCAGGGCGCCGATGCTCATGAATCCGAGGACGCCGAGGACGCCGAGCAGGTCGTCTGCCGCGAAGCCACCACCGACGGCGACCGACACCAACACGTCCGCCACGACAACGGCGATCGCGACCGCGACGAGGGCGACCATCATCCGATGACGCCGTCGCGCCGGGGGTGTCGGTCCATCCATCTCTGGATCGTGCGTCGTCATCGTCTCGGAAACGTTACGAGGTCCGATGCCCGTCGAGTACCGTTACGGCGTGACTCGCGGCAGCGTGCCTTTGGAGATCCGTCTGCTCGGCCCGCTCGAGGTCATCGTGGCAGGCCGGCCGATGGTCGTCGACACGCGCAAGGCGCTCGCGATCGTCGCCCTCGTCGCGGCCGAGGAACGTCCCTTCGCACGGGACGAACTGGCGGCGATGTTCTGGCCGGACGCGGACGATGAGGCCGCGCGCGGCGCGCTGCGCCGAACCTTGTCAGCGCTCCGGACGGCCATCGGCGAAGCGGGGTTCGAGATCGGCCGGACCCAGGTCTCCGTCGATCCCGACGTGGCGACCGTGGACCTGTCGGAGTTCGATCGTCTCTCCGCGTCGCCCCATTCCTCGGATCTCGAGGCGGCGGCGTCACTCGCGCGTGGGCCGTTCCTGGCGGGCTTCGGTCTGCGCGACAGCCCGGCCTTCGACGACTGGCAGGCACAGCGAGCAGCCCGCGTCGAGCGATCGGTCGCAGCTCTGCTGGATCGGCTGGCGACAGTCCGCTCGACTGCAGGCGACCCGACGGGCGCCATCGAGGCAGCGAGCCGACGTGTCGAGCTCGACCCGCTCGACGAGCTTGGCCAGCGCCGGCTGATAGAGCTCCTGGCGCTCGCCGGCGACAGGACGGGCGCGATCCGGCAATACCGAGAGCTGGTGGCCATCTTCGACCGAGAGCTCGGGGTCGCGCCCCTGGACGAGACGACGCGACTCTACGAGGCCATCCGCGAAGACAGGTTCGAGCGCGATCGTCCACTCGCCACGCATCCGGCCGCCCCCCCGACTGCCGCCCCAGGCCCGCTCGTGTTCCCGCTGGTCGGGCGGTCGCATGAGCTCGACACGATGCGTGCCGCCTGGGGCGCCTCCGATCCGGACGGGCACCTCGTGATCATCGAGGGCGAGGCAGGCATCGGGAAGACACGACTGGCGGAGGCGGTCGTCGGGAGCGTTCGCGGTGACGGTGGCGTGGTCCTCGCGGGGCGTGCGTACCCGGGGGAGGGCGCGATCGCGTATGGCCCGATCGCCGGACTCTTGCGCGCGGGGCTCTCCCTCCCAGACGGCCCGGATCGCCTCGCGGCCCTGGACGAGACCGCCCTTTCGGACCTCGGTCGCCTCGTTGATCTGCCGACGTCGCTGCGTCCCGCGAGCGGCGTCCCCTCGATCTCGCCGGACGCTCCTGGGGCGCGCGTCCGCTTGCTCGAGGCCGTCGCCGACGGGCTCACGGCTCTCGTCACCGGGCCTCTCGCGGGCGTCATCTGGATCGACGATTTTCACCACGCCGACGACGCGACGCGCGAGGCGTTGGCCTACCTCGCTCGGCGCCTCAGTGGCCGTCGGCTGCTGCTCGTTCTCGCGCTGCGACGCGAGGATCTCCCGCCCGGGAGTGAGACGACGATCGATGACCTGTCGGGGATGACGACGACCTCGACCATCGTGCTCGCCCGGTTGTCGCGACAGGCAGTCGGCGAACTCATCCGTGCGATGCGTCCCGGGGGCCAGACGAACGCAGCGCTCATCGAAGGCCTCGCGGACGAAGCGGAGGGATTGCCGCTCTACGTGGTGGCCGCGCTCGCTGCCGGCCAGCCAGCGGGATCTGCCATGCCGCGGGACGTGCAGGCCCTCCTCCGGGCACGGCTCTCATCGGTCACTGAGATCGCGACACAGGTCCTCGCGGCGGCCGCCGTGATCGGTCGGTCGTTCGACCTCGCCACCGTCCGCGCCGCCAGCGGACGAACCGAGGACGAGACCGTCGACGCGCTCGAGGAAGCGACGCGACGTGGGATCGTCCGGGATGTGACGAGCAGCTCCGACGCGCCGGTCGCCTACGACTTCGTTCATGGCCGGATGCGCGACGTCGTCTACGAGGCGACGAGCCTGGGACGGCGTCGCCTCCTCCACCGGCGCGCCGCCGACGCGATCCGGCTGGAGCCGGGCGGCCGCGATGACCTCACACGATTCGCGCTTATCGCGGGCCACGAACGCGAGGCCGGCCGAACCGCTGAAGCCGCAGCGGCGTTCATCGAGGCGGCCAACCGCGCAGAAGCCGTCTACGCGAACCGGGAGGCGATCGGGCATCTCGATGCAGCGATCGGGCTCGGCGGGGGACCGGACGCAGTCCTCCACGCGCGGTTGGGTGAGCTGCATGCTCGACTCGGTCAGTACCCTGCGGCGATCGCCGCCCTCGAGACGTCCGCAGCCCGGGCCGCGCCCGACGACCTGCCTGCGATCGAGATCTCGCTCGGGCGCGTCCACCGCCGTCGCGGCGACCTCGTGGCCGCCGCGAGTCATCTCGACGCAGCGCTCTCCACGCCGCGTCTCGGAGACGCGATCCGAGCGCGCGGACTCGTCGAACGGAGCCTCGTCGCGCTCCGCGGAGGGGACCTGCCGACCGCCGATGCTTCAGCGTCGGATGCACGGGACATCGCGACCCGCCTCGGCGAAGCACATCTATCCGGGGTCGCGGAGCGGATCGTCGGACTCGTCGCAGACTCCCGCGGAGACACTGCGGCCGCACGCGGCGCGCTCGAGCGCAGCCTCGCGCTGTCCGCGAATGATCCCGACCCGACCGCCGGGATCGCCGCGATGACGGCACTCGCGCTCGTGCTTGCCCGCGAGGGCGCATTCGAAGACGCGATGGCGCTTGGTGTCGAAGCCATCGAAGCGTGCCAAAGGATCGGCGACCGCCATCTGGAGGCGGCAGTGGAGAACCACCTCGCGGATCTCCTCCACGATGCCGGCCGAGACGATCTCGCGATGGACCACCTGAAGCGCGCAGTCGCGCTCTTTGCCGAGATCGGGGAGGTCGCCGCGACCGCCGAGCCCGACCCGGGGATCTGGACACTCGCCGCCTGGTAGGCGGCGCGGGCTTCAGTCCTCGAAGTGGACGGGCTCGCCGGGCGTGAACTCGATGTCGGGCCAGGTCCCTGTCGCGCAGACGGGACCGTACGTGCCAGCTTTGACGGCGACGGTCGTGTTCGCCGACGTTCCGGCTCCGGTGTCGTCGGCAAGCTGGCCGCCCTGGATCATCCAGTCCGGCTGCTGGAAATGCTCGATGTCGACATCGGCGAGGAGGTCCACGAGCTCGCCCCACGTGTGAGGACCGACGACACCGACCAAGAGCCCGCCGCCGGGTTTCCCGCTCGTGTTCGAGAGCGACAGCAGGTGGACGCCGGGCGTCGTGGACGTCGTGGCGATCGCGCACGACTTCCCGTCCGATGTGATCTCGATCGTTCCTGCGACCACGAACGGGTCGGTGCGCGGCCCCCCGGCTCGCAGCGCCGACAGCAGCGCGGCCTCGGTCGCCGGCCGATCGGCGGCCGTCGCGACACGGATGAGACGTCCGCCGGCTGAACGGTCGAGCCGCCCATGGGCGGTGATCGCCAGGGTCTCCTCCTGCCACGTGACCAGGTCGGGCCGACTGACGCTCAACGCAGCGAGCTCGTCCCAGAGCTGCTGCCCGGCGTCGGTCATCCGGCCCGGCGCCCGGACCAGGAGCTCGTAGGTCAGGTCGGCACCTGCCGCGGTGTGGTCTCTCGCGAGCCGGTCGGCAAGGTCGGAGGGGACCGGGACGTCATCGGTCGC
>JBJMMQ010000207.1:0-6739 GCA_045804705.1 Chloroflexota bacterium | reverse complement strand
GACGCAGAACGACGGGCCACAGTGGCCGCGGAGGCGCTCGCGGAGACCGCCGATCCCGAGCAGGTCAGGCTCCTCCGGCTAGTGCTCCGAGCGATGGATTCACGCGCCGTGAACCTGGCGCTCGCGGGCCATCCCACGCCGTTCACGGCGATGACACAGGGGGACCGTGAGCGCTACCTCCTCGGCTGGGCCGGCTCGCGGATCCCGCAACGTCGCGGGGCGTTCGCCGCGTACCGCAAGCTGCTGACGTTCCTCGCCTACGCCCCGGCCGACGCCAGCGACGGCCTGGCCGGGCAAAGGCTGGCGGCGATCGGCTTTCGGACCGATGCTCCGCCCGTCGCTGCCCAGCGGTCTCCGGTTCGGGTCATGGCCCTGCCGGCGACCACGGGCGGGGGTGGCGCGGCGGACGATCCGGTCACTCTCGACGCCGATGCCGTCGTCGTCGGGTCCGGGGCGGGTGGCGGCGTCATCGCAGCCATGCTCGCGAGCGCCGGCCGCTCGGTGGTGATCCTCGAGGCTGGCTCGTTCTCGGATGAGGCCGCGCTGCCGCGGGCCGAGCTCGAGGGCTTCGACCGCCACTACCTGAACCATGGCCTGACCACGACGTGGGACGGCGCCGTGACGATGCTGGCGGGGACCGGCGTGGGCGGCGGGACGCTCGTCAACTGGACGACGTGTATCTCCGCCCCCGAGGACGTCCGTGCCGAGTGGGAGACCGACCACGGCCTCGACGGGATGACTGGTGACGCCTGGAGCGACGAGGTTGCCGCGATCGAAGCCGAGCTCGGCGTCGCCGAGGCGACACACATCCCACCGAAGGACGCCATCCTCCTGCGCGGCGCACGGGCGCTGGGTTGGGAGGCGGCGGCGACGCGGCGAAATGCGGACGGATGCGGCGACTGCGGAAGCTGCGGGTTCGGGTGCCCGCGCGGCACGAAGCGATCCGGGATTCGCGTCCACCTCGCCGACGCCACCGCGGCGGGCGCCCGTCTCGTTGCCGACGCGCGCGTGACACGGATCGTCCTCGAGGGCAGCCGGGCTGCCGGTGTCGAGGCGATCGTCACCGGCGATCACGGCAGCACGCCCCGTCACCTGGTCGTCCGTGCCCGGACGGTCGTCGTCGCGGCAGGAGCGCTCCGGACGCCGGCCGTCCTGCTGGCGAGTGGTCTCGACCATCCTCACATCGGTCGCCATCTGCGACTCCATCCGGTGCCGGTCGTCGCCGGTCGGTTCTCGGAGCTCGTCGAGATGTGGCGGGGCACGCTGCAGGCGGCCCGCTCCCTCGAGTTCTCCCCGCCTGCACCCGGCCGTAACGGATACGTCATCGAGTCAGCACCCGGGCATCCGGGCCTACTCGCGCTCGCGTTGCCCTGGGAGGGGACCGCCGCCCACGCGGAGGTGATGGGCCGTATGGATCACCTCTCGCCACTGATCGCGGTGACCCGCGACGGTGGTGACGGTCGAGTTCGACTGACGAAGAGTGGCGGCGTCCGGCTCGACTACGACCTCGACGCCGGTGGGATCGCGACGATGCGCCACGCCCTCGTGTCGATGGCACGGCTGATGCGCGCGGCAGGCGCAGAGGAGACGGTTGCCGTCGGGACACCGCCGGCGTGGTTCCGGGCAGGCGCCTCGCCCGCGGCCGACGCCGACGGCCGACGGTTCGCCGCCTTCGAAGCATCCCTGGCAGCTTTCGACTTCTCCCCGAATCGCGGCGGTGTCTTCTCCGCACACCAGATGGGGTCCGCGCGGATGGGAGCGGATCCCCGAACCCATCCCGTCGATCTCGCCGGTCGCGTCCGTGTCAGCGACCGCCACGACCGGCCGGTACCTGGGCTGTACGTCGGTGATGGGTCCCTCTTCCCGACGGGCATCGGCGTCAACCCGATGATCACGGTCATGGCGCTCGCCCGGCGCGTCGCGCGTGCGATCCTCGCCGAGGCCTGAGTCGCGCGGCGTCTAGGTCGTCGAGGCCGCCGCCGGTCCAGAGTCCGTGACACGCCCTGCGTTGCGACCGGGTGCCGCCATCCGACTGCGCGCCGTGACGATGAGCGCGACCGCAGCCACGATGATCGTCCCCGCAACGACCGTCCGGGCGTCGATCGCCTCTCCAAGGACGATCGCGCCAAGGATGACGGCGACGATCGGATTGACGTAGGCATACGTCGTCACGAGCGCCAGCGGCGCGACGCGCAGCATGTATCCGTACACGGTAAAGGCGAGCAGGCTGCCGACCACCGTCAGGTACAGGAACGCGAGGCCGGAATCGGCGGTCACGTCGGCGATGTCGAAGTTCGCGACCTCGCCCGTCGCGAGCGCCATGATCGCGAGCACCGTCCCGCCGAGCACCATCTGCACGCCGGTCGCGACGAGCGGCTTGGCGGGGAGGTCTGCGCGGTGCGACGCGAACAGGGATCCGGTCGCCCAGGACAGGGGCGACAGGAGGCAGAAAAGCAGGCCGATCGGCTCGAGCGCGCCCGCTCCGCCGAGGATCGAGGGAGCCGCCAGGACCGCCACCCCGAGGAAGCCGACGACGATGCCGGCGACCGCCAGCGACGGCAGTCGCTCGCCGAGGAAGACGCCACCAAGGACGGCCACCCAGATCGGCATCGTCGCGATGAGCAGTGCCGCGATCCCCGACGGGACCGTCTGCTCGGCGAAGGCGACGAAGCCCATCCCGCCTCCGAGCAGCAGGCCGCCGACGATCGCGCTATCGCGGACCTGCCGGCGAGTCGGGACGGTGAACGATGCGCCCTCGCGCGCGACCGACCATGCAAGGAGGATCAGGCCCGCGACGAGGACCCGCGCGGCCGCCATCAGGAATGGCGGGATCGAATCGACGGCGATCGAGATCGCGAGGTACGTGGATCCCCAGACGACGTACAGGACGAGCATCCCGAGCCAGATCGAGGCATCCGACGAGCTGCGTCGCGAGACCGGCGTTGGCATAGGGGAGTGGTCCAAGGTAACCGGACTGTAGTTCGCGTGAGGTTACGCGTCAAGCCGCGCGGAGGAACCCTCAGGCGGCAACCGCCGCCGAGGACGGCCGGCAGACACGGCACGCCCGATACCCGCGCGATTCGCCCTCGGCGGCCGAATGGAACTCGAGCCGGTGGCGATCGGTCACCCGGCGCGCGTGCCGGCACGTCGGCAGGCAGTAGATCCTGGTCGTGTCGGAGCCGATGAACCGGATCCCCGACGAGGCCAGCTGCTCGAGTCGCGGTAGGTCCAGGCCCTCCGCCTCGAGGATCGTCCGCTTGTTGCCAGGCCCGCCGAGCGAGTACTGTCCGATGGCCCCGTCACTCCGGACGACCCGGTGACAGGGAACGATGAGCGGGACCGGGTTGTGCCCGAGCGCGGACCCCACGGCACGGACGGCCCGCGGCCGACCGATCTCGGCGGCGACCCAGCCGTACGGCCGGACCTCGCCGCGCGGGATCTCGAGCGCCTTCAGCCAGACCTCGCGCTCGAACTCGGTGTGACCGCGCAGGTCGAGGTCGATATGTGCTCGCCGATCGCCCTCGAGGCGCCGTGCGATCGCCGTCGCCAGACGGGGCGGCAACGTTCCGGCGTCAAACGCCGCTCGCCCAGTTCGCGCCCTGTGGTGCGCTTCGAAGGTGCTGTCATCGTCCGCGGCCTCGACCGCCGAGACGCCTCGTCCGTTCCAGGCGACGACGAGTGGCCCGATCGGCGAGTCGAAACGCGCGTAGAGATCGGCCAGGCCGACCTCGGCGAGAACGGCCGGCCGAAGAGATGCGGGAGCGCTCGTGCGCAGGGCGGCCATCGCCGCTTCGATGTCCTGGTCGGTGGTGGTCATGCCGTCATCCTCTCTCGCTCACGCCGCTCGGCCGCCTCGTACGCGGTGCGCAGCAGGGCCAGCCCTCGATGGACCTGGGCCTTCACGGTCCCCTCCGGTCGATCGAGAGCCGCCGCCAATTCCGGGTAGCTCAAGCCGTCAACGTGCCGGAGCACGACGGCACTCCGATACGCCGCCGGCAAGGTCATCAGCAGGCCCGCCCAGTCCTCGGCCGAATCACGTCGAACGGCTGTCTCGACCGGCCCCCGGCGCCCGTCGGTCCGCGGTTCGAGGTCGCCAGGAAGCTCCATGTCGAGCGACAGCGTCGACCGGGCCGGCACTCTCCGACCGAGGCGCGAGCGGCACAGGTTGAGCACGATCGTCGCCAGCCACGGCCGGAGCCGGAGCTCGGTGATCCGTGGCGCGTCGTAGCGCGCCAGCGCCCGGTAGGCGCGGACGAACGCGTCCTGGGCGGCCTCCTCTGCGTCGCGCGGGTCGCCCAGGACCCGGAGCGCGATCGAATAGAGCCTGTCCTGATGGTCGCGAACGAGGAGCTCGAAGGTTCCGTCGAGGTCGCGCGCCAGGGCAGCGAGGAGCGGGCTGTCGGTGTCCATCGATCCCCAGAACCATGCGGCCGACTGGACCGTTGCATCGTCCCCGCCGCGTCGCCGTAACGGTACCGGGCCGCCGCCTGCGGCGGCGCTCGGCCATGCGACAATCCGCCCACGATGCCCCTTGACGATCGTTTCGACGACCTGGTCGCGAGCCTCGGCGGCTTCCACCGCACGTGGCTCATCTATATCGGGATCGAGCTCGGCCTGTTCGAGGTGATCCGGGACGCGGGCTCTGCAGGGCTGACGCCGGACGAGCTCGCGGCGCGCACCGAATGCCAGCCTCCCGCGATCGAGGCGTGGTCGTGGGCGGCCGACGCGCACGATCTCGTGACGCTCGAGGACGACCGCCTGACGATCGACGACGAGGTCGCGATCGTCCTGCTCGATCCGAACCGGCCCGAGTTCCTCGGCGGGCAGTTCATCCACGCCGCCGTCGCCTCACTCGATTGGGGCGGGATGATCGACTTCTTCCGGACGGGACGGACGATCAACGACCGGCCTGACCGCTACCGGGCCGCGATCGAGCGCCTCACCGCTCAGGACATCGCGGTCTTCTTCCAGGAGGCGTTGGCCGCCCTGCCTCAGCTTGTCGCCGACCTGTCACGCGGCGGTCGCGTCGTCGATGTCCACTGCGGCGGTGGTCGGTGGCTGGTCGCGATGGCGAGACGATTCCCGGCCCTCGAGCTCGTCGGGGTCGAATTCGAGGAGGATTCGGTCGCCCGTGCCCGGGCCACCGTGGAGGCGGCCGGTCTCACCGATCGCATCACGATCCGCCACGCCGGTGCGACCGAGCCCGGGAAGGTCGGCGAGTACGACCTCGCCTACTTCCAGTACGCCCTGCACCAGCTCCGTGACGCGCCGGCCGTGCTGCGCGCAGCGTGGGCAGCGCTCCACCCCGGTGGCCGTCTGGTCGTCCTCGATTGGCCATTGCCGAGCGAGCGCGAGGAGTTCCGGACGCGGCACGGCGAGCTGATCGCGGGCGTGCAGCTCGACGAGCTCTACCAGGGGACCGCGTTGGCGACCCGCGAGCAGTTCCTTGCCTGGTTTGCGGCCGCCGACCTCCCCGCGCCGAGCCTCATCGACCTGCCGTCGGGCGCGTCGCTGTTCGTGGTCGAGCGCGCCTGACGGCCGTCGGGGTCATGCCGCGACGGTGATCGTCCCCTTCATCTGCGGGTGGATCGAGCAGTGGAACGGGTACGAACCCGCCGCCGTGAACGTAAGGCCATCGGACTTGCCCGACTGGATATCAGGCGTGGCGCAGCCACCCGCGTCGAGCGTGGCGTTGTGAGGCGCAGCTCCGGTGTTCGAGAAGGTGATCGTGTCGCCGACCTTGGCATTGACGGTCGACGGGTCGAAGGAGAAGTCCTTGACCGACACGGTCACGCTGCCGCTCCCGCTCGCCTGCGCACATGGCGCTCCTGCCGCGGATGCGGCTGCCGAGGGCGCGCCGGCGGCGGATGCGGCCGCGGACGAACCTCCGCCGCCCGACGACGAGCAGGCCGAGATGACAAGGGCGATCCCTCCGACCATCGCGAGAATCCGGCGATCCATACGTTCCTCCTTGGGCGCACAACCTAGCGCATGACCGTACGGCCCGTATCGCGGGTCGGTTTCCACGCGGCTATCGTGGTGCCGACACCCATCGAGTCGTCCGAACGGCGAGGAAGCGCATGATCGACGCCGCGACGATGCGCTGGCTGCTCCTCCACGAAGCACGGATCCATGCCATCCCCGGCCGCGACCTGCGTGACCTTGGCGACGCCATCCTGCTCCACGACGCGATCGAGGCCGAGCCCTTCTGGAACCGGCTCGAGGGTCTGTCGTGGCCGTCGGATCCGGCTGCCTTCGACCGGCGTCTGACCGAGATCCTCGTGCTCTTCGCCTCGCTCGGTCGCACCCCGCACATCTGGGGATCGCCGCTCCACGATTCGCCGCCCGACCTCGCCGCCAGGCTCGAGGCGAATGGCTTCCGCGACCTTGGCTCGAACTATGTGATGCTCCTGACCGACCCGTCGGCGTCGACCGACGCTGAGGCGCGTGCGGTGCCCCCCGGTGTGACCCTCGAGCGGCTCAGCACGGTCGATGCAGCGACCGTCGACATCGCGAAGACCGCGATCGCGACCGTGCTGGTCGACGCATTCGACGTCGAGCCAGCGAGGTCCGCAGGGATCGAAGGGGAGACCGAATCCTCTCTGCGACATCCGTGGTTCACCCATTACCTCGCACGCGTCGACGGCGTTCCGGCCGCCGTCGCTCGCGGCGCGACGTTCGAAGGGGCGACCTATCTGTCATCGATCGGGACGGCCACCTGGGCCCGCGGACGAGGTCT
>JBJMMQ010000206.1:0-10779 GCA_045804705.1 Chloroflexota bacterium | reverse complement strand
ACCAGTCGAGGCGTACGACCGTCCCGGGCATCGACAGCTCCCGGACCTCGGATCCGTCGAGGCTGACCGTCATGATCCGAGCCCCGTCTCGGATGAAGGCGACCCGATCGCCTTGCGGGGAGAAGACGGGATCCGAGTCGGTTTCGGAGCCGGTGACGAGCGGCCGTGGTGTGGCGCCTAGCTGATCGGCGATGAAAAGGTCACCGTCCTGCTGGTACACGATGGCGCCGTTACGCCCCGGTCCGAATGGCGGCCGCTCTCGCCGGTGCGATCCGATGACAAGGGCCGCCGCGACCAGCGCCACGATCAGCAGCGCGACCGTCGCGGTAGCGAGCATCGAACGCACTCCGCGCGTCTGGGCCATCGTGAACTGCACCGGGATCCACCTTTCGGGGAACGCCCAGCGTGGGCGCTTCCGGGTCTGGTGCGTCGCCGACAGAGCACGTGCGAGCGACTCTGGCGGGCCCTCATCGGCACTGTCGGTCAGCCACGCCGCGATGTCGGGGTCGTGCGGCAGGATCATCGAACGTGCTCCGCGCTGGGGATGGCGAGATCTGGAGACGGCGCCATCTCCGCGCGCATGGTGCGGAGTGCATAGTGGAGTCGCGAAGCCACCGTCCCGACCGGGATCGCCAGGATCTTGGCCACTTCGGGACCGGTGAGGCCGGCGTAATGCGTGAGCACGACAACGGCACGCTGGTCGAAGGTGAGTCGGCTAAAGGCACGATCGAGCGCGTCGCGGTCCATCAATTGGGTGAACTCCTCGGCCGCCGCCGGTGAGTCGATCGCGTCCACGTCGACGTCGAGGCGCGTCTTCCACGTTCGCCGCTGATGATCGGCGCAAGACCGGACGAGAAGTCGATGCAGCCACGCGTCAAAGGCATCCGGATCCCGAAGCCCCCACAGGTTCCGCCATGCCCGGACGAGCGCCTCCTGCACGGCATCCTCAGCGGCGTACCTGTCGCGAAGGATCCGTCTCGCAATCCCGTAAAGGCGCCCGTACGCGGCGGTCGCGAGGACATCGAAAGCCTCGTGATCACCCCGCTGTGCGCGTTCGACGAGTTCGGACGTCACGCCGATCCTCTTAGGCGGTACGGTCATCACCTGCCGCACTCACACGGTATGTCGTTGGCCGCGGGCAAATCCTTCAGACGGCCGCCAAGGGCGACGGACGCCCCCGCAGGAATGGCCGGACGACCGGCACGCTCGACCGCGAACGGCGCGCACGCCCGACCAGCTCGGGCAGGATCAACGGTCCGGAGCGACGAAACCGTTCCGCGTTCTCCGTGTGGTCGTCGCGGCCGTCACCGGGCGCCGCCCTGACCGCCTTTCGTCGCGATCATCGACGTTCGTGCGGAGGACGCAACTGTGTCCTCGAGCCCACCTTCGCGCGCTACGGGACCCTCGTGATCCGGACCAGCGGGGGCGCGCCGAGCGGTGAGTGCGCACCCAGATACCGGGCGAAGGCGTCGATGTCAACTTCTCCACCGAGTGGATCGGCGCAGGACTTGAAAACGGTGTAGTTGTCGCCGCCGTCAGCCATGAAGTTGTTCATCGTCACGTTGTAGTCGGCGGTCTTGTCGATGAACGTCGAGCCGCCGTCGAAGGACACCGTGCCGTCGACGATGTGGGCGCCTCCCGTAGAGGTCCATTGGTAGCGGACGTTGCCAGAGGGCAGCATGATCCGGTTGGCCCCCGCGGAAGGGTTGTTGAACTGCTGGTTGAGGACGTCATAGATCTGCTGGCCCGTGCAGGTCTTCACGACGAGCGTGTTGCCGAATGGCTGAACCGTGAATGCCTCGCCGTAGGTGACCTCCCCGGGTTGCTCGCCGCCGCTGAGCTGGTTGAATAGGAGGCCGGCGCGTACCCCGCCGGAGTTCATGAACGCGGCGACCGAGCCGCCGAAGTCGCTCGCCGTCGTCGCCTCCAGCATCGCGTCGGCGATGACGTCACCCATCGGTTGCTCGCCGGCGGCATTCGTCCCGGATGGGTTGTCGCGACCAGAGCGGATATCGGCCGTGATGCTGCCGATCACGCGGTTTGCCAGCGGAGCGGACAGCGCGCTGTACTTGTCGAGGATCGCCTGGGCGTCGGCATCCGGGGTGACGTTCTGGGTGACGATGACGTTGTGAGCCGTGGCGTTCGTCACCTCCTTGCTCTGGTGGTCGATGGTGAGGTCGATATCCGTCACGACTCGGCCGAACGAGGAGGCGCTCGTCACGAGCTTGCCGGACATCGTGCAGATGTACGGGGCATGCGTATGGGCGCTCACGATCACGCTCACCCGGCTGCTCAGCCCTGCCGCGATCTCTGTCATCTCGGGGCCGCTGAAGTTCACGCAGCCGTTGACATCGGTGTACTCGTTGCCGACGGGTGTCGGCCCCGGGAATGCCGGGGGCGCGGGCGGATTCTGGAAACCGCCCTGGTGCAGCAGGACGACGAAGGCCTTGACGCCCTGCTCGTTGCGCAGCTGGTCGACCAGCGCGTTCACCGTCGCCACTTCGGGTCGGAAATCGAGCCCGGCCACCGCAGACGGCGTCACGACCGTTGGTGTGCCCTCGAACGTCAGGCCGATGAACGCGACCTTCGCGTTATCCACCTTCCGGACCTCGTAGGGCGGCAGCACAGTAGTGTTGGTGTGCTGGTAGAACACGTTCGCTGCCAGGTATTGGAAGACCGAACCACCGAATGGCGTGCCGTCCTGACAGCCGTCGATGGGATGGCAGCCGTCGCCGCCCAGTTGATCTCCGTACTGCATCCTCTGCAGCTCGGGAAGGCCCTCGTCGAACTCGTGGTTGCCGACGCCGGTGACATCCATTCCGATCGAGTTCACCGCTTCGATGGTCGGCTCATCGTGGAAGAGCGCCGAAACGAGCGGGCTGGCACCGATCAGGTCGCCAGCGGCGACCGTTATCGTGTTCGGGTTCGATGCACGCAGGCTCTTGATATGGGTCGCCAGGTAGGCGATGCCACCCGCCGGCACCGTCCTTTGCGTCCAGCCCGTCTGCACGCCGCTCGAGTTCGTGACCGGGTTGCAGCAGCCGATCTGGATGGTGCCCGGCGTATTCGGCGCCAGATGCCCGTGGAGGTCATTGATGGCCAGCAGCTGGATCTTGGTGTCCTTCTCCGGCGGCTTCGCGGAGGCCAAGCCCGGCACGGCGAACAGGACCACGAGGGCGATGGCGGCAAGCTTCTTCATCGGTCTCCTCCACGGACGGACGCGTCCAGGCCTCGGGAAGCCGCGCGACCGAAGCCCAGCCTAGGTCCGGACAACGGCCGCGCGCAATGGCTAAACATCAGCTGCCCGGCACGTGCATCAGGAGGAGCTGGCCCAGCTCACGACGGGCCGTGTACACGACACCGTTGCTCGGGCCGGGGCCGCTGTAGACCTGGCCGGCCACCTCGCCGGGCAGGTTCACATGCGACTGGACGTCCAGCGCCCACCAGCCGGCACCGAACCAGCGGGAAACGTCGACGATCCCGCTCGTCTCAGCTGCCTGCTGCGTCGCTGTGGCGAAGTGGGTCCAGGTGCCGGCGCCGAGCGAGTACGCCCAGATCTTGCTGAAGTTCGACGTGTCCTCCTGGACCATGAGCGTGTCATGCGAGACCGCGACGTTGTCGGGAGTCCGCATGCCGATCGACGCTGCGTCGAGAAGGACGCTGAACGAGTCGACGACGTTGGGGTCCTGCGCGTTCATGACCATCTTGAAGATGCGGCCACCGGCGAAGGACCCGCCGCTCGAGGCTCGGTACAGGCGCCCGGTTCCCGGGTCTTCGACCAACCGGCTGTTGCCGGTATCGGCGAAGTAGACCGTCCTCGGGCTGTCCGGGTCGTAGGCGATGTCCTCGACGCGGACGAACTGGAACACGTTGTTGGCATTCGACCAGTCCTCGAGCGCGTCCTGCGGCAGATCGGCCGTGTCGCCGCGGGCGACGTCGGCGGGCACCGGGATGAACTCGCCCGTGAAGTCATCGCCGGGCGCGATGTCGAAATAGTCGTTGGCGCCGTTCATCGGATCCGCCGCGTCGACGGCATGGCCGTTCGTCCCGGTCACCCGGAAGGCCATGAGGTTCCCGTCGTCCTTCTGGAACGACTTCCAGTTCTTGCTGCTGAACGCGTATAGCTGGCTGAGGTTGGGTCGCGCCGGGGTCGATGGGGACGTGAACGTGTCGTCACCGGAGAGGGACACCAGGTCGTCCCAGCCGCCGGGGACGACGACCTGGTTCTCGTGATTGTGGCGACCGGCGCCCGCGAGAACCCCGACCTTGCCGTTGGCAGTGTCGAGAGAGACCGAGTAGCCGGCCTGGCGGACGTTGTCCCCGCCGTAGGCAGGATCGGGTCCGTACACGGCGCCCGCGGGCACGGCGAGCGGATCGTTCGATTCCTCGTTCGTCAAGAGCGTGTAGTGGGGAAAGCCCTGCTCCGGACCAGCCATGAACGACGAGCAGAACCGGATGAAGCCCTCGTCCGACGACAGGGCGACGGTCAGATCGAGGATCTCCTTCGTCGCGGTGTCGACGCGGACCCTCGACACGGACGAGTCGTTGAAGTCGGCAAAGCCGCCGAACGGCACGCGTGACTGCTCATGGTTGACGTACAGGTCGACATACCCATGGGGACCTTGCGCCGGCACGACGCCGATCCCGTCGGGGATGCCTTCGAACAAGGTCCCGAAGGCCTCCTCCCCTGAATTGATGAGCGGCGTGAACGTGACGCCAGCGACCGCCCCGGTCGAGGCCACGAATGGATCGCTCGGCGTGACCCACCGTGTGGCATGCGGGTCGACCGGGCCCGAGCCCGCCGCGCCGAATGCGGGTCCTGGCACGGCGATGGCGAGCGCCGTGATCGCGACGGCGACTCGAATGGGGCGCGACGCGATGCGCGTGATTCTCACGGTGCGTCCTCCAATTGGTGGCTCCCACGAGAGCCACGGTCCAGCGGTGTCCGCTATGGTGCGCCTCCGCACCGTTCGGGACCAGTAGGACGGCGGAGAGCTCGTCCAGGAACGGTGCTCTCGCGCACCGGAATCGTGTCGTCAGCGATCTGACCGCCCATCGACCCGTCGGCGACGACTTGCGTCGGATGGCGCTAGGGTTGGGCGATGAGTCGGGACGTCGAGGATCTGAATCGCCGCATGCTGCGGGCGCGGGACGCGATGGACCGGGCCTACGCGGAACACCTCGATGTCGCGGCCGTCGCCGCCGTCGCCTATGTGTCTGAGGCGCATTTCATCCGCACCTTCCGCGCGGTGTTCGGCGAGACGCCACACCGATACCTCCAACGTCGTCGGGTCGAGCGTTCGATGTTCCTGCTGCGCGAGACGGACCGAAGCGTGACCGACATCTGCTTCGATGTCGGCTTCTCCAGCCTCGGGACGTTCAGCCGGACATTCCACGCCATCGTGGGCGAAACACCATCCCACTACCGGGTCGGGCACGGACCGATCGTCGCCCCGAACTGCGTCCAGATGGCAGCGACACGACCACGCGACGCGGCGGGTCTGGCGGCCACCCTCCCCGCCCAGCGCGACCCCGCATCGCGATCGAGCAGTTTCGGAGAAGCCATCGAGGCCGTGGCTCCCTAGGATCGAGTCCACCCCTACAGAGGACCCACGAAGGAGCACATCGATGATCACCTCGTTGCAGGTCGCCACGATCTACGTCCTCGACAAGGACGAGGCGCTCGACTTCTACGTCAACAAGCTCGGACTCGAGAAAGGCTCGGACGTCAAGCAGGGCGACTACCGCTGGCTCACGGTCCGCGTCCCGGGCGAGGGCGGAACGGAGATCTCTCTCGAACAGCCCGGTGCTCCGCTACACGACGAGGCGACGACGGAGCGGATCCGCGAGCTCATCACGAAGGGCGCTCTGAGCGGCCTCGTCTTCACGACGGACGACGCCCGGGCCCTCTACGAGACGCTCAAGGAACGGGGCGTGACCGACTTCACCCAGGAGCCGACCGACCACTTCTACGGGACCGACATGGGCCTCCGCGACCCGTTCGGCAACGCGATCCGGATCCTCGAGCGCAAGACAGCCTCCGCCGCGGCGACTGCCTGACCAGAGACCGAAAGGAGCCGACCGATGGCTGACGCGAAGACGACCACCAAGCGCACGAGCGCCAAAGGCAAGTCCGCGAACGTGTGGACGGACGAAGAACGAGCAGCGATGGCCGAGAGCGCCCGGGAGAGGAAGGCCTCCTCGAAGCTCAGTCCCGAGGAGGAGCGAGCCCAGGGCGAAGCGGACATCAGGGCGAAGATCGCGGAGATGACCGATGCCGAGCGGACCATCGCCGAGCGGATCCACGAGCTGGTCGCGCTTCATGCCCCGGCGTTCGTGCCACGGACCTACTACGGGATGCCGGCCTACTCCAAGGGCGGCAAGACCATCTGCTTCTTCCAACCGGCATCGAAGTTCAAGGTGCGCTACTGCACCTTCGGCTTCCAGCCGGACGCGGCGATCGACGAGGGCGACATGTGGCCGGTCGCGTTCGCCGTGACGAAGCTGACGCCAGCCGTCGAGAAGCGGATGGTCGAGCTGATCGAGAAAGCCGCCGCCTGACGGGCGCCCGTCGCGTGATCGACCGAGCGTGGAGGCGGCTTAGACCGGCTTCGCGGCAGCGAGCCGCGCGAGGCGGACGACCTCCTGCGCACCACGATCCCATGGGACACCGTGTCCGACGAGGACCCATCTGGCGCCGGTCGCCTCGATGCGCTCGAGCGAGGCAAGCGCCTGGGACGGGTCATCCGTGAACGGCGCGGGCTGAGGGCCGGTCGCACCGGTCAGGACGTGTGGGCCGGTCGTGAGCGCGTCGCCGACCATGACCGCGTCGAGCGATTGGAAGTGGTATCCGACACTGCCGGGCGAGTGGCCGGGAAGTGGGACGACGTTCGGCGAGCCGGGGACGTCGAGGGTCACGTCACCGACCAGCTCGGGGACGTCAGTGAGGTACGTCGTCCGCAGGCCTCCATGGCGACCCGCGTAGGACAAGAACCGAAGCACAGGTCGGATCTTGAAGCTGCCCCAGCTCGTCTTCGGCTTGTCCTTCCCCATCGCCCGGGCGGCATCGGCCTGGTGGACGTAGATCGGGATGTCGGTCTCCCGGCGGAGACGCTCGGCGAAGCCGATGTGGTCGGTGTCGCCGTGGGTGAGGAGCAGGGCGCGAACGTCGGCCAGCGATCGGCCCATGGCCTGCAGCTCGTCCAACAGCTCCTGCCAATGGCCGGACACTCCGGCGTCCACGACCGTCACGCCAGTGGCATCCTCGACCAGGTAGGCAGCGATGATGTCGTTGCCGATCCTGTGCAACGAGGGGGCGAGCTTCATGCCGGGACTCCCTTCAGGTGGTCGAGGGCATCGCGTCCGAGGACGACGAGCAGCGCGGCGTTGAGGAGGATGAGCGCGCCGAAGATGATCGCCAGCGATGCTTCGCCGCTGAGCGCGAGGGACGCTGCTGTGGTCAGCATGATCGCTGTGCCGATCCGCTCCTTCTGGATGGCGGACAGCCCGTTCCGCCTGGTCGGGGCCACGACGACGGCCCAGACGAGGATCACCGCCAGAGCGGCACCAGCCGCAATGAGCCACCGGACAGGGCCGGCTCCCGGCGTAAGCGTGTATCCACTCCAGCTCGCAGCAGCGATGGCGCCCAGTTCGAGCAGGAAGCGGAGGAGCAGGTTTGCGATCGCCATGGGTTTCCTCGGGTGCAGCGGGATTGACATGGCTATGGTAAATAGCCATCATGGCTATTGTCAATAGCCCATTCTGGAGGAAGGGATGCCGACACCGAGCCGGACGTCAGTCGAGGCGATCGTCGCCGCGGCCCGGGCCCTGGTGACAGCCGGCGGCGTCGACGCGCTGACCATGCAGGCGGTCGCGGAGAAGGTCGGGGTTCGTGCCCCGTCGCTCTACAAACGGGTCCCGGGTCGGTCGGCCCTCCTTCGGCTCGTCGTGGACGACGCCCTTGGTGAGCTCGGCACCGCCATGGACGCTGCCGCGCATACGGGCGACGCAGCGGGCGACCTGCGCGCGCTGGCCACGGAGTTCCGCGCCTTCGCGCATGCCCAGCCCAACCTGTTCGGGCTCCTCTTCGTGAGCGCGGCCGACAGCGCGGCTCCCGACATCGACCTTCTCGCGAGAGCGAGCTCACCGGTGATTCGCACGGCCGAGCGTCTCGCAGGACCGGATGACGCGCTCCCGGCGGCGCGAACCATCACTGCCTGGGCCGTTGGATTCGTCCAGATGGAGCTCGCCGGAGCTTTCCAGCTGGGAGGCGACGTCCAGGAGGCTTTCGACTACGGGATCGATCGGCTGGCCGTCGCACTGGCGACGACGACCGTCAGGACGTGACGAGCACCGTCCCCTTCATGTTCTGAGGGTGGAGGGAGCACTGGTAGTGGTGTCAAGGCACGGACATGGAAGGACGCCGGGCGACTGCCCGGCGTCCTTCGCTCTGCGACCGTATCTTCAGGACGAGGCTGGCGTGACTCCGTTCTCCGGCGCCCGAGCCGCCGGCCGCTGGGCGGCCGGCGCCGGTGCCTCGCGGAGGAGCAGGACCAGCCCGGCCGCGACGACCGCGGCGCCGATCCCGAGGGTGAACGTCGCGGACGTCGCGATCGAGACCGCGTCATGGATGCCCGCGACGATCGCCGGGATGAACGGCTCGACAGCACCGCGAGCGGCCTCCGGCGTGGCCGCGAGGATCGCCGCGCCGAGATCTCCGACACCCGTGACCTGGTCGAGCCCACCGCCACCTGCCAGCGCACCGCCGATCTCGGGCGGGACACCGCTCGCGGCGAGCTGGCGCGGGACTTCCTCGGCGAGCCTCGTCGCGAAGACCGTCCCGGTCAGGGCCAGGCCGACGGTTCCGCCGACCGACTGGAAGAAGGTGAGGTTGCTCGTGGCGGTCCCGAGCTCCTCGACCGGGACGTTGTTCTGGACGATGAGCGGGAAGACCGCGAACATCGGCCCGACGCCGACTCCGGTGACGAACATCCAGGCCCACAGGACCGGGATCGGCGTGCCCGTCTCGAGGTGGGTAAGCATGAACAGGCCGATCGCCATCAGCGTCAGTGCCCCGAACACGAGCAGCCGATACCGGCCCGTCCGGCTGACGATCTGTCCGGATGCGATGGCGCTGAAGATCAGGCCGCCGAGCAGGGGCAGCATCTGGTAGCCGGAAACCGTGGCCGACGAGCCAGCCACCACCTGGAACCATCGCGGCAGGAAGATGACCGTCGCGAAGAAGCCGATCGCCGCGAGGAAGACGGCCGCGACAGACACCGTGAACGAGCGGTTCCGGAACAGGTGGAGCGGGACGATCGGCTCGGCCGCTCGCGACTCGACGAAGACGAAGGCGATGAGCAGGAGCGTCCCGAGCCCGATCAGGCCGCCGACGGCAGGTTCGGTCCAGTCCGCCGCCTGCTTGTTGGTCAAGCCGATCAGGATCGGCACCAGGGCGCCGGTGAAGAGGGCCGCGCCCAGGTAGTCGATGCGCGGCCGGTTCGTCGCGAGGTGATAGAGCGGCAGGTTCCGCCGGACCATCGCGAAGACCACGGCCCCGATCGGCAGGTTGAGGAAGAACACGAACGGCCAACCGATCGTGTCCGTGATGACGCCACCGATGGCCGGACCGATGAGCACGGACAGGCCGAAGACGGCGCCGAACAGGCCCTGGTACCGACCGCGCTCGGATGGCGCGAAGAGGTCGCCGATGACAGCAAGCGCGATCGGGAACAGCGCTCCCGCACCCAGACCCTGGATGCCTCGAGCGCCGATCAGCTGCCACATCTCCTGCGAGAAGCCGGCCAGCAGCGAGCCGACCATGAAGATGCCGATGCCGAACAGGAAGATCGGCCGGCGGCCGAAGAGGTCGGACAGCTTGCCGTAGAGCGGACCGCTGATCGTCGAGGTCAGCAGGTAGGCCGTGAAGGCCCACGTGTAGAGGCCGTTGCCGCCGAGGTCGGTGATGATCTTCGGGAGCGCGGTTCCGACCACGGTCTGGTCGAGCGCCGCGAGGAACACGCCCACCATGACCGCGCCGAGGACGCGCATGCGGACGGGGTGGGGGAGGGCGACGGGGGGCTTGTCCACCGCGCCGCTCCAGGCCTGTGTCGTTGGGCTGGACACGAGGAGCACCTCACTGCTCTGCCTTGCTGGATGGTGCATCCTCGCGCGCGATTAGGTCTGAAACGTGCCTAATGGCGAGTATTGTTCGGGTCGATGTCGACGTCGTCGCGGCTCCTGCGGCTGCTCTCGCTCCTCCAGACCCCGCGGGACTGGACGGGCACGGAGCTGGCGTCTCGCCTCGAGGTCAGCCCGAGGACCGTCCGGAACGACATTGAGCGGTTGCGCGACCTCGGCTACCCGGTCCACGCGACCCGTGGGTCGATCGGCGGCTACCGGCTGGAGGCGGGGACGTCGATGCCGCCGCTGCTCCTCGAGGACGACGAGGCGGTGGCCGTCGCGATCGCGATGCGGACGGCGACGGGTGGCGCGGTCGAAGGGCTCGAGGAGAGCTCGCTGCGGGCACTGGCTAAGTTGGAGCAGGTGCTGCCGCCGAGGCTCCGCCGCCAGGTCTCGACGATGCAGAGCGTCACGATGCAGGTCCGGCGCTACCGGCCGGCGCAGACCGTCGACCCGGCGGTCCTCACCGAGCTCGCCCGCCTCGCCCGCGAGCGGTTCACCGTCCGGTTCGACTACTCGGACCGCTAGCAGGCGGCCTCAGCCCGGCGGGCGGAGCCCTACCGGCTGGTGAATGCCGGCCAGCGCTGGTACCTGGTG
>JBJMMQ010000205.1:0-9120 GCA_045804705.1 Chloroflexota bacterium | reverse complement strand
AAGGACATCCCCGCGCCCGACGTCAACACGAACGCCCAGATCATGGCCTGGATGATGGACACCTATTCCATGCATGCCGGCTACACCGTCCCGGGCGTCGTCACCGGCAAGCCGATCAGCCTCGGTGGCTCGGAAGGCCGGAACGAGGCCACCGCACGCGGCTGCGTCTACACCATCGTCGAGGCCGCGCGGCACCTCGGGATGGACCTCGCCAAGGCGCGCGTCGCCGTTCAGGGCTTCGGCAACGCGGGCTCGATCGCTGCGCGGCTCATCGAGGAGGAGGGCTCGACGGTCGTGGCCGTCTCCGACTCCACGGGCGGCATCCACAACGCGGCCGGGCTCGACGTCGCCAAGGTCATCAACTGGAAGAGCGAGCACGGGACCGTGCAGGGCTTTCCGGGCGCGACCGACGTCACGAACGCGCAGGTCCTCGAAGTCGACTGCGACATCCTCATCCCGGCCGCGCTCGAGAACCAGATCACCTCGCGCAACGCGGGCCGGATCAAGGCGCGCCTCGTCGCGGAGGCGGCCAACGGGCCGACCACCCCGGACGCCGACGAGATCCTGTTCAAGAACGGCGTCTTCCTCATCCCCGACATCCTGTGCAACGCCGGCGGTGTCACGGTCAGCTACTTCGAGTGGGTCCAGGACCTGAACCGGGACCACTGGAGTGAGCTCGTCGTCAACGCGAAGCTCAAGGACATCATGGTCAACGCCTTCGCCGAAACGCTCGCGATGTCGATGCACGAAAGCGTCAACATGCGCACCGCGGCGTACCTGCTGGCGGTCAAGCGCGTCGCGGACGCGATGGAGATGCGCGGCCTGTACCCGTAGGTCTCACTACTTCCGAGGCATGACGAAGCCCCGGTCGTCGACCGGGGCTTCTGCACGAACGGCCGTCCGTCAGACGGCGGCCCCGATCCGCCGGCGGATCGCGACGCTCATGGTCGTCGGGCGCCCGGCCGGCACGCGGATCGCGACGAACGCTGCGAGCGCGACGTAGATCGAGCCCGTGACCAGTTGGACGACCTGGCCGTCGACGTCCGGGAGAAGGATCGGCGTGGCGATGTTCGCGGCGCCGTGCATCACCGTTGCGACGATCACGCTATAGCGAGCCCGCTCGGCGACGAAGCCCATGACCACCGCCAGCGGGATGACCCACCAGGCGAAGATCGCGACGTCGGCCAGCGGGGAGGTCGCCTGGAGATAGATCGGCAGGTGCCACAGGACCCAGACCGCTCCGACGGCGAGGCCGCTTTCGACGATGCCCATCCGGGCCCGGAGGCGCGGCTGGAGGAACCCGCGCCAGCCGATCTCCTCGCCGATGACGAGGATGAAGATGACGACCTCGACGGCGCTGATCGTGCCCAGGCCGGTCCAGTCGATGACCCCGGCGAGGACCATGATCAGGCTACCGATGCCCGCGACGATGAACGGGATGCCGAAAGCCGCGAGGTAGGTCGATGCAGGCTGGCGCCAGGCCGTCGTCCGAGACCGGATCTCGCCGAGGGTGCCATCGGCCCAACTGACCACGACAGCGGCGAGGGCTGGCCCGAAAAGCGCGATCAGGCCGAACATGATCGAGACCGAGACGAGGGGGGTGAACGTCCACGAGAACGCGAAGGCGATGGCGAGATACGCGGCGATCGGGCGCTGCGCGATCGCAGCTCGGAGCGGGTGCATGGGTGCGGTCCTTTCCTGCGTCGAAGGTCGAGCTATCGGTGGTCGCGGCGCAGGACCATCGCGGTCCCGGCAGTCACGAGGGCGAGGGCGATGCCCGCCTGGATCCAGTCGATCGCGCCCGGCTGGCGGAAAGCGAAGGCGGAACCGAGCAAGCCGAGGACGAGGGCCGGGACGAGAGGCCACGGATGCGTCGTCCGCGGAAGCGCGGCGAGACCCAGCAGCCAGATGCTGGCGAAACCGCCCGCGACCGACAGGAGGACGACGGCCGGTGTCTGGCTGGGATCGAGCGATCCAGCGGTGACGAGAAAGATCATCGTCCCGATGCCACCTGTGATCCCAGCCGGGATCGCGAAACCGTATTCGCGGCTGACCGCGAACGCGATGAGGAGGACGGCACTGACGGCGAGGAGCGTGAACCGTTCGACGTCGGGGACGACGAAACCGGTGAGGACGATGGCACCGATCGCGGCGAGGGTCGGGCCGAGGACCGTCCGTTCCGGGACGACGCCCTCGATGCGGCGGGTGCGGGGCTGGGTGGCGGTCGTCATGGCGACATTCCTTCCGTTTTGCTACGATGCGACTGCATCGACTACAGTGTCGATGTACTGACTGGAACCTTACTGTAATGAAATGAGCGTTGGCATGGACAAACGTCCATATCACTCACCGCTACGCCAGGAACAGGCCCTCGCCACCCGCCAGCGCATCCTTGATGCGGCGCTTGCGCTCTTCAGCGCGCAGGGTTACGCAGCGACGAGCATCGCCTCGGTGGCACGAGAGGCTGGCGTCGTGCCCGAGACGATCTACGCGGCATTCGGCTCGAAGCGCGGGATCGTCGACGGGCTCATCGAGCGGGTCGCGCCGCCGCAGGTCGTCACCGAGCTGAGGACATCCTGGACCTCAGCCCAGGGAGATCCGTCGAGCCAGGTCCGTGTCATCGCCCATTTCGCGCGCGAGTTCTGGGCTCGGAACGATGGCCTCGCCACGGTCTTTCGGCTGGGCGTCGGCGACGCCGACATCGCGGATGAGTGGCAGCGTCGTCAGTCCGATCGGCGGGGACTGTTCGCCCGGCTCCTCGAGACATGGCCGTCAGGGGTCCTGCGGCCCGATCTCGACCTCGAGCGCGCGATCGATGTCTTCTGGGGATTGTCGAGTGACGAGCTGTATCGCCTGTTCGTCCAGGACCGCGGCTGGCCGCCTGATGACTACGAGGCGTGGCTGGGCGACGCGCTCGAGCGGGAGTTGCTAGCCACCTGACCGCGGGCCCCCGTACGCCATCTCGATGTCCTCGACGTCGAGCCGCGATGCGGGCCGTCTCGCTGGGTCAGGGCAGGGGGCGCCAGGCGCGGCCGAGCAGCAGGCCGCCGCTCGCGAGCAGCAGGCCGATCGCGACGAAGCCGACGCCGAGCTCGACGACCTCGTGCTTCAGGATGAGGTTGGTCGGCAGGCTGCCGAAGACACCTTCGAGCTGGTCGGCGCTCTCGGCCGGGAAGTAGGTCGCCCCTGTCAGCTCGGCGACGTCCTTCAACGCCTGGTCATCGATGCCGCGTCGAAAGCCACCGCCACCACCACCGAAGCCACCGCCTCCGCCACCGAAGCCACCGCCACCGTTCGGTTCGCGCCCACGGAACTGCGTCGCACACGTCGGCTCGAGCTCCCCCCCACCCGGCGTCCCGAAACCGATGGTGTAGACCCGAAGGCCCCGAGTGGCGGCCTGTCGTGCGGCGTCAGCCGGATCCGGGCCGAAGTTGCTCGCCCCATCGGTCAGGGCGACGATGATGTCCGGCGCATAGGCCCCCGGGGTGACGGGTGGTGGCTCGACACCGGGGCGGTCATCGCCCGTGCTCGGCTGGATCGCGGGATCCACCTCGGCGATCGCGTCGATCGCGGCGAGGATGCCGCTGCCGATCGCCGTGCGCCGGCCGGTCGTCAGGCTCCGGAGGGCGCTGATGAGAGCCGTCCTGTCATTCGTCGGCGCCTGGACGATCTGCGCGTAGCCGCTGAAGGCGACGATGCCGATCTGCGTACTCGGGCCCTGGTGCTCGATGAACGCGGCGGCCGCGTTCTCCGCGGCGATGAGGCGGTTGGGCTCGATGTCGTCCGAGCACATGCTGCCCGACACGTCCATCACGAGGACGATCGTCGTCTGGTTCGCCGGGACCGCCGCGATCGCGACCGGCCGGCCCACGGCGAAGGCGAGCGCCGCGAGAGCGCCCGCGAAGAGGACGAACGGCAGGTGACGGCGCCGTCGCGCGGCGCCTGGCCGAGCGGCGTGGACGAGCGATAGGCTCGAGTACCGGACCCCCGAGGGGCGCCGTCGGCGCAGGGCCCAGACGTAGGCCCCGGCCATGATCGGCACGAGCGCGAGAAGGAGGAGCAGGCCCGGCCACAGGAAGGTCACGGCAGCCTCCCCGAGAAGGCGAACGACAATGCGGCGCCCGCGACCAGCAGGCCGAGGCTGACTGCGGCGAACAAGCCGGTGAGCTCGATCTGCTCGGGACGGACCACGAACGCCGTGTCGATCTGGCCGTAGATCGCGTCGAGCGTGGCCGCGTCCGTCGCGCCGTAGTACGAACCGCCCGTCCGGTCCGCGATCGTCCGCAGGGTCGCCGCATCGAGCTGCGTGTGGACCTGGAACCCATCGAGGTCGAGGGTCGCGCCGCCCTCACTACCGATCCCGACCGTGTAGATGCGGACGCCACGGTCCGAGGCGACCTGGACCGACTCGAACGGGTCCGGACCCTGGTTGTTCTCGCCGTCGGACAGCAGGACGATGACCGCCGGGGCATGCGTCCCGGGCGGCACGGGTGTCGGGGTCGGTGTCGGTTCCGGTGACCGGTTCGTGTAGTAGTCGACGGTCGGACCAGCGGCCGCTCGCGCGATCGCCGTCAGCGACGCATCGATCCCGCGGCCGAGTGACGTGCCGCGCTGTGGCCGCAGCCGACCGAGGGCAGCGATGACCGCATCCTTGTCGTTGGTCGGTTGCTGGACCGAGATCCCGGAATCGCTGAACGCCACGACCCCGACGATGACGCTCGCGGGCTGGGCATGGACGAAGTCGGTCGCGGCCGAGACGGCTGCGGCCATCCGCGTCGGCTGGAGATCGGTGGCGCCCATGCTCGCCGAGATGTCGAAGGCGAGGATCACGGTGCCCTCCTGGCGCGGGACATCGATCGTGCCCTGCGGCCGGGCCAGCGCGATGACCATCACGACGAGGCCCGCGACGATGAGGGCCGCCGGGATCGTTCGCTTCGCCCGTTCCAGGACGCCCCGTCGGGCGGCCGTCCCACCGCTGCCGCCGGCAGTCCGGGACGCACCCTGACCACCGAACGCCTGTCCGCCTGCGAACGCCGCGACCTTCCGTCCTCGCCGCCGATCGACGGCGCGCAGGACGAGGAAGCCGAGCGGGATGAGCGCGAGCGCGAGGAGGGCCTGCGGCCAGGCGAACGTCATGCCGACCGTCGCCGCCGCTTCCGAAGCGTCGCCATGCGGACGATCGACCGCACGAGGTCCTCGTCGGTCGAAAAGGTCACCGCCTCGATGCCGGCCCGCCGGAAGCCGTCCGCGATCGTCGCCTCGCGCGCGGCGGCGGCGTCGGCGAATCTCTGCCGGAACCTCTTGTCACCGGTGTCGATATAGACCTGTTCGCCGGTCTCGGCATCCTGGAGGATGACGGGGCCGACGTCGGGCAGGGTCGCTTCACGCGGGTCGACCAGCCGGATGGCGATCACCTCGTGTCGCCGCGCGAGGAGCTCCAGCGACTTCTCCCAGCCCGGCTCGCTGATGAAGTCGGAGATGACGAACACGAGCGACCGGCGTTTGATCGACTTGTGGCCCGAATCGAGCAGCGGCCGCAGGTCGGTGAACGGCGCGGCGACGTGGCGTGGCTGGTGGAGCAGGGCGTCGATGATCCGGAGGACCTGGATCCGTCCGCCCGCCGCGGGGATCGTCCGCTCGACGCGATCGCCGTACAGCACGGCACCCACCCTGTTCCCGCGTCGGGTCAGGAGGCGGGCGAGCGTGGACACGAAATCGATGAGGACCGTCCGCTTCTGACGATCGGCCTCGCCCGTGCCGAAGTCGACCGATGGGCTCAGGTCGAGCAGGAACCAGGCGCTGAGCTCCCGGTCCTCGGTGTACTCGCGCAGGTACGGCTCGTCCATCCGTGCCGTGACATTCCAATCGATGTAGCGGACGTCGTCGCCCGGCTGGTACTCGCGCAGGTCGGCGAGGTCGACCCCATAGCCGCGGAACAGGCTCCGGTAGTCGCCCTGGAGCAATCCGTCGAGGCGGCGGACGACCTGCCAGTCGAGTCGCTGGAGGATGCGTTCAGGCGTGGACGTGGACGTTGGGAAGCTCCTTCGTGGGGACGGCCGGGGCGGGCACGGTGCGCAGGACCGTGGTCAGGATGTCGTCCGCGCTGATGTCGTCGGACAGCGCCTCGAAGGTCAGCACGAGACGGTGGCGCATGACGTCGCGCGCCATGTCGACGACGTCCTGGGGGAGGGCATAGCTCCGGCCGCGGATGAAGGCCAGCGCTCGGGCGGTCAGGATCAGGTTGATCGACGCACGCGGGCTGGCACCGAACGTGATGTACCGCTGCAGGTCGGGCATGCCGAACGATTCGGGGTGACGGGTCGCCGTCGCGAGCCGGACGGCGTACTCGTACAGGGAGGGGTCGACGTAGACCCGGTCGGTCGCTCGCTGGAGTTCGACGAGCTCGTCCGTCGAGAGGACCTGCCCGACGGTGTCGAGCGGTCCGGTCATCCGCTCGACGATCGCGTACTCCTCGGTCTGGGTCGGATAACCGACGAGGACCTTGAGCATGAACCGGTCGACCTGCGCCTCGGGGAGGGCGTACGTGCCCTCGGTCTCGATCGGGTTCTGCGTCGCGAGGACGAGGAACGGCGAGGGGACCTTGAACGTGTCGTGGCCGATCGTGACCTGGTGTTCCTGCATCACCTCGAGGAGCGCCGACTGCACCTTGGCGGGTGCCCGGTTGATCTCGTCGGCGAGCAGGAGGTTGGTGAAGACCGGTCCGAGCGAGGTGCTGAACTCGCCGGTCTTCTGGTTATAGATGCGCGTTCCGACGAGGTCGGCCGGGACGAGATCGGGCGTGAACTGGATCCGCTTGAACTCGCCGCCGATCGACGCCGCGAGGGTCTTGATGGCCATCGTCTTGGCCAGGCCTGGGACGCCCTCGACGAGGAGGTGGCCGCGCGCGAGCAGGGCGACCGCGAGCCGTTCGAGCAGCACGTCCTGGCCGACGATGATCTTCTTGACCTCATACAGCACGCGCTCCATGGGCCTGCCGGTCGACGGGTTCGGTTGCTGATCCACGTGTCCTCCTGTCCGAGCGTCAGTACTGGGGCAATCCTGCGGCGCCACCGGCCACGTCGATCGGCACGGCGAGGCCGATGCCGACGAAGACGTCCTGGCGGGTCGGGTTGATGAGGGCGGCGACGATGCCGATGACGCGACCATCACGGTCGAGCAGGGGACCGCCTGAGTTCCCGGGATTGACCGCCGCGTCGATCTGGATCAGATCATGGAGGACCGGGCCGTCGGGCGATTCCTGGAACGTCCGGTCGAGCCCCGAGATCACGCCGGTAGTCATCGAGGCATACAGCCCGAACGGGTTGCCGACGACGAACGCCTCGCTGCCGACCCGGACCGAGCCCGGGTTGCCGAGCGTCGCCGGGATGAGGGGGTCGGGTAGTGTCTCCGCCTGGAGGACGGCGATGTCGTTCTCCGGGTGGCTGCTCGCGATCGAACCCGCCGACGTGGACCCATCGGCGAAGGTCAGCTTGATCGAGGTCGCGTCCGAGACGACGTGGAGGCTGGTCAGGATGTCGCCTGCATCGTCGATGATCACGCCCGTCCCGAGACTGCCGCCCGGCTGGTGCGACGGCGTCGCCGCTCCTGTGCCGTCGTCCGTCTGGATGAGGACCAGCGATGGCTGGATCACCCTGTAGGCGGTCTCCGACAGTGCGGGTCCGGGTGTCTGCGACGCGAGTGCCGATGCGATCGAGTCGCGGACATCGCGCGACGTCAGCGGAGGTGCCGCGGGGAAGATCGATCGGAACACGAGGAGCGCGATGAACGCGGCCGCGATCCCCGATGCGAACCAGGCCATGCGGCGCGCGATCGCTCGACGGCGTCCGCGACCGGCGTGCGTCGGGTCTGTCAGCGAGGAGTCGTCTGGCCGGTCGGTCACGTCGATCCGAGCTCCAGTCCGGGGGTGTGGTCGCGAGAAGCGCCGGTCAGCCCCGGAACCCCCGCTCAGGAAGTATGGCCGATGGTCACGATCCTGACCCATGACGGGATACGCCGCGGCGGCGAGCGCGGTTTCTGTGAGAAGGGATGGGGCAACCGAAATGAAACCCGCGGCGGGTTGAAACGCGTCGGTTGCGACCGGTATGGTCAAGACGTGAACTCCTGCCGATACGACGCGCGCATCGTCCGCATCGCGGAGTGTTGTCCCGGGCGGCCCCGCCGTCGGGTGGCGCGCGTCTGACCCATCCCTCGACCGACCGGTCGAGCTCAGGGTCGATGCGGGAAGGGGCCGTGGTTCCATCAGGACCCACGGCCGTTCGTTTGCCTCCAGGCGACGGTCGTCGCAGACCCCGATCGGGCGTGGCGGCCGACCGGCCCGCCCGACATCCCTTCGGTCGTCACCTCCCGACACCCTGGAGTGCACGATGTCCGCAACCCTCGATCAGGTCCTTGCCGCCAACGCCGCCTACGCCAAGTCCTTCGGCCCGAAGGGCGACCTCGCCCTTCCGCCCGCCCGCCGGTTCGCGATCCTCACCTGCATGGACGCTCGCCTCGACCCGGCCAAGTACGCCGGACTTTCCGAGGGCGACGCGCATGTCATCCGGAACGCAGGCGGCCGCGCCAGTGACGACGCGATCCGCTCGCTGGTCATCTCGTACAAGCTCCTTGGCACCCGCGAGTGGTTCGTGATCCACCACAGCGACTGCGGCATGGAGTTCTTCACCAACGAGGTCATCAGCGACCTCCTGGCCAACAGCCTCGAGACCGCTGCGCTCGGACCCGAGGGCTTCCACGACATCGGGACCGGCCCCGGGTCGCCCGAGGGAGCGAAGGTCGACTGGCTGTGCATCGCCGACCAGACGGGCAGCGTTCGCGACGACGTCGAGCGCATCCGGAACCACCCCCTCGTCCCGCCGAGCATCTCCATCTACGGCTACATCTACGACGTTCGATCGGGACGCCTCGTCGAGGTGCCCAACGCCCAGAGCGTCGGCCTGGCCGCCTGACGGGATCTGAACCGGGCGGTCGCGGGCCGGATCCCCGACCGCCCGGTGTACCATCGGGCCGCATGCTTGACCACGAAGAGAAGTTCCTGTTCAAGGAGGAGATCCTCCACCTGTCGAACGCTGTGGCGGAGCCCGGCGTCCTCGACAACGTCGA
>JBJMMQ010000204.1:0-3997 GCA_045804705.1 Chloroflexota bacterium | reverse complement strand
GCCTTCCTGATCATCTACATGGAGATGAAGATCATCGCCCTGATGAATCTTCGGATCGGACCCGACCGGGTGGGACCGGCGGGCTCCGCCCTGTCCGTGGTCCACGGCCTCAAGGTCCTCATGAAGGAGGACTTCACGCCGACGGGCGCAGATCCCATCGTCTTCACGTGGGCCCCCGTCGTGACCTATCTCGCGAGCGTCATGACCCTGCTCGTCATCCCGTTCGCGCCCGGCATCTTCGGCCAGGACCTCAACCTCGGCCTCCTGTACTTCTTCGCGATCGGCGGGCTGTCGGTCGTGGGGCTGCTGATGGCGGGCTGGTCGAGCTACAACAAGTACTCGCTTCTCGGCGGACTCCGCTCGGCGGCGCAGGTCGTCAGCTACGAGATCCCGCTGACGCTGTCGGTCGTGGGACTGATCCTGCTGGCCGGGACGATGAGCCTTAACCAGATCGCGGAACAGCAGGCCGGCTGGTTCACCGACTGGTACGTCTTCCGCCAGCCGCTCGGGTTCCTGATCTTCTTCATCGCCGCGACCGCCGAGGCGAACCGCACGCCGTTCGACCTGACCGAGGCCGACTCGGAGATCGTCGCGGGCTTCGCCACCGAGTACTCCGGGATGCGCTTCGGCTTCTTCTTCTTCGCCGAATACGTCAACGTGTTCATCATCTCGGCGCTGACCGTCACGCTGTTCCTGGGGGCGTGGAACGCACCGTTCCCGTGGCCCTGGCCGGTCGAGCTGTCGCTGAACCCGGGTTCCCTTGGGATCGGGCTCCTGATCCTCTTCGCGGTCGTGCCGCTCATCCTGACGATCGCGTTCGCGGCGCCCATCTGGATGATCGGTGGTGACCGGATCCCGGCATGGGTGGCCCTTCTCGGCGGATTCATCCTCGCCAATCTCGCGGTCGGTGCCGTCGTCCTCGGGGTCGCGTACCTCGGGCTGGACTGGGTCGCCGGGCTTCTCTGGTTCCTCGGCAAGACGTACGTCCTCGTCTTCACCTTCGTTTGGATGCGCGGCACGCTGCCGCGTGTGCGGATCGACCAGCTGATGGACTTCGCCTGGAAGTGGCTGCTGCCGGCCTCGCTGCTCAACCTGTTCGTGACCGCCGCGGCGATCGTCGTGTTCGAGTCGGCGAGGGCGTCCTGATGTCGCTGATCCCGGGTCTTGGCATCGCGAAGGGGATGGCGCTGACGCTGCGTCGTTTCTTCGAGCCCAAGGTCACGATCATGTATCCCGAGGAACGGCGCGACCAGGCGCCCAAGTTCCGGGGCCGCCTCCAGCTGCTCTACGACGAGTGGGGCACGCTGAAATGCGAGACCTGCTTCCAGTGCGCCCAGGCCTGTCCGATCGAATGCATCGACATGGGCGGGATGGACACCCGGGGCCGTTTCCACGTGCACTGGGGCGCGTCCGAGACGTACGGCGAACGGCGCGAGGAATCGGCCCTCCGCCGCTCGGGCCGGACGGTCCCCGATCCCGTGTACGGGCGCTTCCCCGAGGTCGACGTCAGCGCCGTCGACGCCATCCTCGAGGACTTCGACCACGACCCGGGCTACATGCTCGGCATCCTCGAGGCGACACAGGCGGCCTATGGCTACCTCCCGGTCGCGGCGCTCAAGCGGATCAGCCAGAGGACCGGCGCCTGGTACGCGATGATCTACGGCACCGCCAGCTACTACAGCCACCTGCGCTTCGAGCCCGCCGAGGCGGTCGCCCAGGCCACTGCGATGGCCGATCACCGTCCACCTGAAACGTCCTATCTCGCGGCGTTCGACGCCGCCCTCACGGGGAGTCCGAGGGGCCGCGCGAGGGGCGGGAGCCGCGGCCAGGGGTCGAGCGGAGCCGGCGATCCCGGCGCGCCGGCACGGGCCTGACCGATGACGACCGTCCTCAAGACACCGGCCGCCTGGCCGACCGTCCTCCTCGAGCGGGTCGACCGCACCGACGCCAGCGATCCGACCGACCTTGACGCGGCGTCCCGGGGTGGGGCCTTCGGTGGCCTCCGGCGTGTCGTCCGCGAGCTCGGTGCGACGGCCACGACAGCGATGATCTTCGGCTCCGGGCTGCGCGGGCGGGGCGGCGCGGGCTTCCCGGCCGCGACCAAGTGGCGGACGGCGGCCGCGACGGATGCCGCTCGTCGATACGTCGTCGTCAACGGATACGGCGCGGACCCGGCGACCGGCACGGACCGCTTCCTTCTCGAACGGGACCCATACGCCGTCATCGAGGGCGCGGCCATCGCCGCGTTCGCGATCGGCGCGACCGATGTGATCGTCGCCGTCCGGGCAGAAGCGACGGAGGCCATCCGGCGCCTGACCGCAGCCATCGGCGCGGCAGAGGAGGCGGGCTACATCGGGTTCGATGCGTTCGGCTCGGGGCACGACATCGTCGTCACGGTCCGGCCGGTGCAGGGCGCCTACATGCTGGGCGAGGAGACCGTCCTGCTGAAGGCGCTCGCAGGTCGGCGGGGCCAGCCCGAGCAGCGGCCTCCCTACCCCACCGAGCGCGGGCTGTTCGACAAGCCCACGGTGGTCAACAACGTCCAGACGCTCGCCGCCGTGCCGTGGATCGTCCGCGAGGGCGCGGCCGCGTTCGGTGCGATCGGCGCCAAGGCGAGCCCAGGGACGATCCTCGTCCAGCTGCGCGGCCCGGAGGGTGGCGGGATCGCCGAGGTTCCCATCGGCACGCCCCTCCGGGAGCTGATCAAGCTGACCGGCGGCCTCGGCACGCGCAGCCTCAAGGCGCTGCTCGTCGGCGGTCCGACCGGGGGCCTGCTGCCGGCGGACCTGATCGACACCCCCTACGAGTTCGACACGCTCCGGGAGGCCGGCGCCCACGTCGGCTCGGGATCGATCGTCGTCGCCGACGACCGTGCGTGCGTCGTGGACCTCGCCCGGCTGCTCACGAAGTTCTCCGCCGACGAGGCATGCGGCAAGACGATCCCGTGCCGGATCGGCCTGCACCGCCTGTACGAGATCGGCGATCGCGTCGCGACCGGCCGGCCCAAGCCCACCGACATGGCGCTGATGGCCGACCTCGCGCACGACGTCGCTGCCTCGGGGCTGTGCGAGCACGAGCGTCTCGCGACCCTTCCGTTCACGAGCGGGATGCGATACTTCCGTTCCGAGCTCGACGACCACCTTCTCCGCAGCAGCTGCCCGGCCGGGGTCTGTCACCCCATCGCCGTCGGTGCCGCCGCGACACCTGGATCCCGCTGATGGCCGACCTCATCGTTCGCCCCGACACCGACGCGCCCCTCGAACGGCGAGACGCCCGGCCCGACAACCCGTCGGTCCTGGACACGATCACGCCGCGCGAGGATTCGCTCACCGAGCGCCTGATCACGACCCAGAGCCCGCAGCGGCCGCAGAGCACGCCGCGGATCCGGATCGAGGTTGACGGCCGGGTCGTCGAGGGCTTCGAGGGCCAGACGATCCTCGAGGTCTGCCGCGACAACGGGATCGAGATTCCGACCCTGTGCTATGAGCCCAAGCTGCCGGGCTTCGGCGCGTGCCGGATGTGCGTGTGCGAGGTGGAGGGCGAGGACCAGCCGCCGATCTCCTGCTCCCGCGACGCCGAGGCGGGCATGGTCGTCCGCACCCAGACCGACGAGCTGCGGCGGCTGCGCAAGACGAACCTCGAGCTCATCTTCTCGGACCACAACGCGTATTGCCTGCCGCCGTGCCAGAACAAGTGCCCGAGTCACATCGATATCCCGGGCTTCCTCAAGGCGAATGCCGAGGCCGACTGGCGCGAGAGTGCGCGCATCTTCAAGCGGACCATCCCGTTCCCGTCCGTTCTCGGCCGGGTCTGCCCGGCCCCCTGCGAGGAGCACTGCCGGCGCGACGAGGTCGACGAGGCGATCGCGATCCGCGACAGCCATCGCTACGCAGGCGACCAGGTCCTCAAGGCGATGCTCGACGATGGGATCGACCCGCCGGTCCCGTTCGAGGTCAAGCCCAAGACGGGACGCCGGGTCGCGGTGATCGGTTCAGGT
>JBJMMQ010000203.1:0-18512 GCA_045804705.1 Chloroflexota bacterium | reverse complement strand
GTCTCGAGGAGGCTCCGGTCGGTGTCGCCTCGGTCGTCCTCGTGGCCACGGACTGGCCGGACGACCTCGCCCGGGCCATCCGGGCCCTGGTCGAGCACTCCCCGGACGGCACGCAGATCGTCGTGGTCGCCGACGACCCCTCACCCGGCCAGGCGGCGGCGCTCGAGGAGCTCGATGGCGCCGACCCGGGCGCGCCCGGCATCGCGACCGAGGTGGTTTGGACGTCGGCGCGGCTGGGCTGGGCCGCGGCGCTCAATGCCGGCATCCGGCGCGCGGCCGCCCCCGTCGTGATCGTGCTGGACACGAGCGTCGAGCCCGCCGGGGACGTCGTCACGCCGTTGGAGGCGGCCCTCGAGGACGAGACGATCGCCGTCGCGGGCCCGTTCGGGATCGTGTCGGACGATCTGCGGACGTTCCACGAGCCCGCGGACGACGCCGTCGATGTGGACGCCATCGAGGGGTACGCGCAGGCCTTCCGCCGGGCCGACTATGTCGAGCGCGGTCCGCTGGACGAGCGTTTCGTGTTCTACCGCAACCTCGACATCTGGTGGAGCCTCGTCCTCCGCGACGAAGGGGAGGAGCGTCCACCGCGCCGCGCCGTGTCCGTCGCGATCCCGGCCGTTCGCCACGAGCACCGTGGCTGGACGGCTCTGCCGGAGGCGGAACGCGATCGGCTGAGCAAGCGCAACTTCTACCGGATCATCGACCGGTTCGGGTGGCGCAGGGACCTCGCGGCCGGCTGATCAGCGCGCTCGGACCTCCTGTCCGGATCGACTGTCGACGACGTCATAGCCGAGCTCGCTGAGCCGATCGCGGAGGTCATCCGAGGTCGCGAAATCGCGACGATCGCGGGCATCGGCCCGCTCCGCGACGAGCGCGGCGATCGACTCCGGGAGCTCGGCGGTCTCGACGGGCGCCGCGGTTGCCGCGCCGACCGCCCGATGGAGATCAAGCCCGAGCACGAAGTCGGCATCGAGCGCGATCCAGCGCCGCTCGTCCGCCGGCAGGTCGCTGCGAACAGCTTCGCGGACGACGGCGAGCGCAGACGGCAGGTCGAGGTCGTCGTCGAGAGCGGCGACGAACCGATCGTGGAGGCGCCGCCCGCCCGGTGAGAACGGCGCAGAACGACCGTGGGCCCGATCCGCCAGCGCCGGGGCCGAGCCGTCGCCGTTGCCGGCGACCGCAGCCGACGTGCCCTCCGGTCGCGCCGCCGCTCGGCCGGCAAGCAGCGGAGCCGGCGCCGCCCAGGGCCCCACGCTCGGTGCCGGGCCGAGCGCGCTGATCGCCGCGCGCAACGACGCCAGGCCCGCGGCTGCCGCCGCCAACGACTCGTCGGTGTACTCGAGCTTGTGGCGGTAGCGCGACGTCAGGCACAGGTACCGGAACGCGAGCGGGTCGATCCCTCGGGCGGCGACGTCGGCGATCCGCTCGATGTTGCCGGCCGACTTCGCCATCTTCCGGCCGCCGACGTTCAGGAACTCGCCGTGGACCCAGAGGCGTGCCGGCGGACCGCCGACGATCGGCGCCGACTGCGCGCTCTCGTCCTCGTGGTGCGGGAAGACGTTGTCGATGCCGCCGGTATGGATGTCGAAGCGAGGCCCGAGATAGCGCATGGCCATCGCCGAGCACTCGAGGTGCCAGCCGGGGAACCCGTCGCCCCAGCGTGCCGTCGGCCACTTGAGGAGACGCCCCGGCCCGGCCGACTTCCAGAGCGCAAAGTCGGCCGGATCGCGCTTGTCGGGTTCCACATCGCCGCGATGGCCGGCGCGCAGGTCGGCAAGGGTGTTACCGGAGAGCTGGCCATAGCCCGGGAAACGGCCGACGTCGTAGTAGAGGTTGCCGTCGGACGTCGTGTAGGCGAAACCCGCGTCTTCGAGCCCTTCAGCCAGCGCGACCATCTCGGGGATGTGCTCGGTGGCGCGTGGGAAGACATGCGCGGGCAGGATGTTGACCGCGGCCTCGTCGGCATGGAACGCGGCCTCGTAGGCGTCGGCGATCTCGGCCGGCGTCTTGTCCTCCAGGCCGGCGGCCACGAGCATCGGGTCGGCGCCACGGTCGAAACCCTCGTCGCGCAGGTGGCCGACGTCGGTGATGTTCTTGACGTGGACGACGTCGATGCCGTGATAGAGCAGCACCCGTCGGATGAGGTCGGCGAGCAGATTGCTGCGGAGATTCCCGACGTGGGCGAAGCGATAGACGGTCGGGCCGCAGGTGTACATCCGGACTCGGCCGGGCTCGAGAGGTTCGACATCCTCGACCCGGCGGGTCAGGGTATTGCGCAGCCGGAGGGTCATCTGGACGCCCATGCTAGACGACTTCGAAGGCACCCCTAACGTTTCCGCCCGGGGGTCGTTATCCCACCAGAGGCCTCGCGGTCCAGTTCCATCGTTCCCCCGGCGGTGTGGACAGGCGAGGCCTCATCTCATGCCCGGCGATCGTCACCCGGCGACCGGGCGAGGTGTCAGGGACCGGCTTCAAGGCCTTCCCGGTGACCCGCCCTATACTCCGCGCGATGCGCCGTCTGATCACTCTCGCCATGCTGGTGACGCTGCTCGCCTCGTGTGGCGGGACGACAGCGGCCGGTCCCGACCGACCCGTCCGCATCCTGAGCGGCGAACCCACGACCCTCGATCCCGCCGCGCAGGGCGATGCCGGCAGTGCGGCCATCACCGCGCAGCTCTTCGAGTCCCTGACGGCCTTCGATGCCGACCTCCACGTCCGCCCCGCACTGGCTGAGTCGTGGACCTTTGCGGACGGCGGGCGGCAGGTCACCTTCAAGCTGCGCCCGAACCTGACCTTCTCCGATGGCACCCCGATCCGGCCGTCGGATGTGTCCCGGAGCTGGCTTCGTCTCATCGACCCGAAGCAGCCCTCGCCGCTCGCGTCGCTCGCCTTCGACATCGAGGGCGCCGAGGCCTACGCCCGCGGTCAGGCGACCGACCCGACATCGGTCGGCCTTCGTCCTGACGACTCCGCCGGCACGTTGACCGTCGACCTCGCTCGCCCGGCGACCGACTTCGTGAACATCGTCGCCGGCCCCTCGTTCGGTGTCGTGCCGCCGGGTGTGGACGCGGACCCCGACCCGGCGCTGCGGCCAGGCAAGGGATTCGTCTCCAGCGGCGGATACGTCCTGACCGGAACGACGGACAAGGGTCTCGAGCTGACCGCGAACGACCACTACTGGGCAGGCAAGCCGGCGATCAGCACGATCGAGCTGGTGAGCGATCTCGGCGGTCGTGGGTCGGTCGATGCCTTCTCGGCGGGTGACCTCGACTACGCCGCAGTCCCCGGCATCGACGCCACGTGGCTGGCGTACGACGAGAAGCTCGGACCACAGCTCCGACAGGTCGGTTCGCTGGCCGTGGAGTACTACGGCTTCGACGCGTCGAAGCCCCCTTTCGACGATCCGCTCGTCCGACAGGCCTTCGGTGAGGCGGTCGACTGGCGGCGGATGGCCGCATTGTCCGGCACGGACGGGACCGTCCAGGTCGCGAACTCGATGGTCCCACCCGGGATACCCGGCCGGAGCGACAAGGACTTCGTCCCCACTCACGATCCCGACCATGCGCGCCAGCTTCTCGCCCAGGCCGGCTACCCGGGTGGCACCGGCTTCCCGACGACGACCCTCCTCACGGGAGGCTCGCAGTTCGATGAGGCCATCGTCGACGAGGTGAAGCGGGAGCTCGGGATCACTTTGCGGGCCGAGACGATGGGCGACGGCTACTTCGAGCGCCTCTCATCGGACCCGCCCGCGATGTGGTCGCTCGCGTGGGTCGCCGACTATCCCGGCCGGAACGACTTCCTCGGCGTGTTGCTCGGGAGCGGTGCGTCGAACAACTACGGCCGCTGGAGCTCGCCCGAGTTCGACAAGGCGATCGCCGAGGCGGTTTCGGCATCGGACCCGGCCGCGGCGGCAGCCGCCTACGATCGGGCAGAGACCGTCGTGCGCGACCAGGTCCCTGTCATCCCGCTGTCCTACGGCCCGGGTTGGGCGCTGACGCGCGATGGGCTTCTTGGCGCCGGGCAGAACGGTCTGGGCATCGTTCGGATGGCCGGCCTGGAGTGGGCGAAGTGATGGCCGCGATCGCTCGCCGGCTTGTCGCCGGAGTCATCGCGATCACGTTCGTGGCGACCCTCGCTCCGGCGGTGGCCGCGGCCGACCCGACGTTCGGGACGCCGACGGCGACATCGACGTTCGGCAAGGGCATCGATTTCAGTCAGCCCATCACTGCCGACGAGCCGGTCGCCCGGGCCGAGTTGCTGTTGACGGTCGCGAACGCGATCGGCCCGAACATCACCGAGGTTCCGGCGGCGGTCGGCGGTTCGAACACATTGACGTACACGCTCGATACGAGCGGGCAGCACCACATGATCCCGAACACGCCGATCAAGGCTCGATGGCGTGTCTTCTCGCAGTCGGACCCCGAACACGGCGTGCTCGGTCCCGAGCTGAAGGTCGTCTATGACGACGATCGGTTCGACTGGAAGACCGTCTCCGGCGACCAGGTCCGGGTCCACTGGTATGACGGTGACGCGGCATTCGGAGCCAAGGCGCTCAAGCTCGGCGAGGACGAGGTCCGGGAGACGTCGAAGCTGCTCGGCGTCACCGAGACCGAGCCCGTCGACTTCTTCGTCTACGCAAACAGGGACGACTTCTACGGTGCCCTCGGACCCGGGGCGCACGAGAACGTCGCGGGCACCGAGTTCGGGAACATCCGCACGCTCCTGGGCTTCATCCCGCCCGGCGACATCGACGACTCATTGATCGCCGTCCGGATCCCGCACGAGTTCGTCCATCTCGTCTTCGACACCGCCGCCTCGAACCCGTATCACTTCGCGCCACGCTGGCTCAACGAGGGACTCGCGGTCTACCTGAGCGAGGGCTACGGCTCCGACGATCGGCGTGCCAATGAAGAGGCCGCGCGGTCGGGCAACCTCATCCCGCTCGACGGGCTGACGGGCCAGTTCCCGAACGGCCAGGATTTCTTCCTTGCCTACTCCGAAAGCGTCGGGGCTGTGGACTACATGATCAAGACGTACGGCTCGGATGCCCTCGTCAAGCTCATCCGGTCGTACGCGGAGGGACGCACGGACGACGAGGCGTTCAGTGCGGCGCTCGGGCTGGACATGACGGCTTTCGGCGAAGCATGGTTCAGGGACGTCAACGCCAAGGCACCCACGAGATACGGGCCGCAACCGGCGCCGCCCGGGCCCGTTCCCGCGGCATGGGCGGGATCGGCAGGAGGAGCGCCGTCGGGCGCGCCCGTGGCTCCGGCCAGTGGGGCCCCACAGGTCCCCGGGGCGACGGGGTCGGTGGCGTCGCCGGCTGCGCCGAGCGGATCGTCAGGCCCGGATCTGACCGTCCTCGTGGTCGTCGCGGTCCTCGTCGTCGTCGCGGTCGCCCTGGTCGTGGCGCGCCGTCGCCGCAACACGACGGACGCCGCCGGGTGACGCTCGCGCGCCTGCGGGCGCTTCCGAGCTGGCAGATCACACTCGGCGTCGCGCTGCTGGCGCTCGGCTTCCTCATCGCGGCCCAGCTCGCGTCGGAGGGCCCCCGTGTCCGGTACACGACGCAGGAGCGAACGCCGCTCGTTGAGACGGCGAACGAGCTGCAATCGCAGCAGGACGGTCTCAAGGACGGGATCCTGCAGCTCCGGACCCAGATCCAGGGCGTCGAGAACCAGGGCGCGGGTTCGGCCGACCTCGTCCGGGATCTCAACGGGGAGCTCCAGGAGGCGCGCATCGCGGCCGGTCTGATCGCCTTGACCGGTCCCGGGATCGTCCTCCAGCTCGAGGATTCGAAGGCGCCCGTGCCGCCCGATGGCAACGAGTCGGACTATCTCGTGGGTTCACGCGACATCCGAACCGTCGTCGAGGAGCTGTGGCGGGCCGGAGCCGAGGCGATCGCGGTCAATGGCGAACGGATCACGCCGACCTCGGCCATCATCGACGTCGGCTCATCGCTGCTCGTCAACTCGGCCTATCTGACACCGCCGTACCAGATCAGCGCGCTCGGACCTCCCGAGCTGTACGACCGGCTCAGCGCCTCGGCGGGGTTCGTCGACTTCGTTCGCGCCCGGAGCGAGGGATACGGCATCGGGGTCTCGCTCGCCGAGCCCGAGTCGGTCGACATGCCGGCCTTCGTCGGGACGGTCACGCTCCGCTACTCCCGACCGCTCGAATCGCCATCGCCGCCGCCACCGTCGGTCCCGCCGTCGGGCTCGCGCGTCGTGCCGGGCGGCTGACGATGCACCGACGCTCGAGCCAGCTCACGATCGCGGCCGTGGCCGCGATCCTCGGGATCCTCGTCGTTCTGCAGCTTCGGTCACAGGCGGGACCGAGCGGCCTCGCCCAGCTGTCATCGCAGGACCTGACCGTTCTCGTCGCGAACCTCAACGCCCGCAATGACCAGCTGCGGCGCGAGACGTCGATGCTCCAGAGCGAGCTCACGACACTCCAGGCGAACCGTTCGCGGGGCGACGTCTCGGTCGACGAGATCGAGGCCGACCTCCGCCGCGTCCGGGCCTACGCGGGGCTCGACGCGGTCGGTGGCCCGGGTGTGACCATCTCGATCCACGGCGCGATCGACGGGCAGGGGGTCGAGGAGCTGATCAACGAGCTGCGCAACGCCGGAGCCGAGGCGATCTCCGTCGGTACCGTCCGCGTGGTCACCGGGGTCGTCGTCGTCGGCGCACCCGGCGCAGCGCAGGTCGACGGCACGCCGCTCGGTGTCGCCTTCGACCTCGACGCCATCGGGGCGCCGGACAAGTTGACCGGGTCCCTGACGCGGTCGGGTGGTGTCATCGCCCAGCTCGCCGCGACGCTCCCCGACGTCGAGGTGACGGTCACCCCGACCGACCGGCTCGAGCTCCCCGCGACGACGCGGCCGCTCGTCCCCGCTCACGGTCGTCCCCGGCTTTGATACGCTGAGCCGCCGATGACCGACAGTGCTGTCCTCACGCTCTACCTCGGTGACGTCGTCCGCCTGCGTCGAACACACCCGTGCGGGGGCGACACGTGGCTCGTCGACCGGCTCGGCGCCGACATCGGCCTGCGCTGCCAGACGTGCGGCCGACACGTCCTCCTCGAGCGGCGAACGCTCGAACGGCGACTGGCCGGATTCGTCTCGCGCGGCGACCCGGCTGTGAGTGCAGCCGTGACCGGCGGCCAGGCAGGGTGACCGCGGCCACATCCATCCCCGAACCCGAGGAGGGTGGCCCTCTCGCAGTCTTCCGTTACGGCGGATTCCTGCGCCTGTGGCTGTCGCAGGCGGCGACCCAGGTCGGCGGCAACATGGTGCTGTTCGGTCTGACGGTGATCGTCGTCAACTCGACCAGCTCGAACACGGCCAACAGCATCCTGATCCTGTCGTTCCTCGTGCCGGCGGTCCTGTTCTCGGCGGTCGCGGGCGTGTACGTCGACCGCGTCGACCGTCGGATCATCCTGATCTCGACCAACATCCTGCGCGGCGCCGCGTTCGTGGCGCTGTATCTCGCGGGTACGAACTTCGCGCTGATCATCCTGCTGAACGTGCTCATCTCGACGATCACGGTCTTCTTCGCTCCCGCCGAGCTTGCGATGATCCCGGTGCTCGTCCCGCGGAGCCTGTTGCTGGCGGCGAACGGGATCTTCACCCTGACGCTGAACGCGGCATTCGCCGTCGGGTTCGCACTGCTCGGTCCGCTCGTCGTGAAGGTCGCGGGCGCCGAGGCGGTCATCGTCACGGTCGCCGGCCTGTACTTCCTGGCGGCGATCTTCTGCATCACTCTCCCGTCGTCCCCACCACCGCCCTCGACGCCAGAGGATCCGCACAGCGGGTTGGGAGTCGGTGACGCGGAGAAGGCGGTCGAATCGACGTTCGGGCAGCTCCGCGAGGGCTTTGCCTTCATCCGTGGTCACCGCGGCATCACGTGGTCGCTCATCTACCTGGCGATCACGGCATCGCTCATCGGCGTGCTCGGCGTCCTCGGGCCGGCCTTCGCCGAGGAGACGCTCGGTCTCAAGGCGGAGGACTTCGCGGTCGTCGTCCTGCCACTCGGGTTCGGCATCGTGACCGGGATCCTGCTGCTCAACTCGTACGGCCACTACTTCGTCCGCCGGCGCGTGATCGAGACGAGCCTCATCGCGCTCGGCATCCTGCTCGCGGCGCTGTCGGCAGCCGGTCCGATCAGCCGCCTTTTGCAGCGCGCGGATCAACCGGGTGGGGTCGACCTGTCGGCTGTGACGTCACTCCTGGCGGTCGTCGTGGTCATCGCGTTCTTCGCGGGCATCGCCTACGGCCTCGTCGCCATCCCGTCGCAGACAGCGCTCCAGGAGGACCTGCCCGAGGACGTCCGTGGTCGCGTCTTCGGCGTGCTCGGCATGCTCGTGTCCGTTGCGAGCTTCCTCCCGATCATCATCGTCGGCCCGATATCAGATACGGTCGGGACCACCGCGGTCATCTTCACCCTCGCCGTCGCGGTCGCCGTCATCGGTGTCATCTCGATCATGACCAGGGGACCGATCCCGGAATCCGAGCGCCGCCGCCCGCCCGCCCAGACAGACGATCCGGTCGCCGTCCTGATGGGCACCGCGGCCCCCGAACCGATCGAGCACGAGACCGCAGGCCCGCTCGACACGCCTGACCGCTCCTAGGCGTCGCCGATGCCACGGGTCGTCGTCGTGTTCACGGGCGGGACGATCAGCACGGCCTTCGACCCCGCGGCGGGTGGCAACGTGCCTGTGCTCGATGGGGCCGCGCTGCTCGAGCGGACGCCCGGGCTGACGACGGTCGCGGACGTGGTCTCGGTGGACCGCGGCCGGACGCCGGCCAGCCACTTCACGTTCCCGATGCTGTTCGACATCGCGGCCACGATCCGCGACGCAGCGGCGGACCCCGAAGTCGATGGCGTGGTCGTCGTGCAAGGCACCGACACCATCGAGGAGACGGCGTTCTTCTGGGACCTGGTCGTCAGTGGAGCGAAACCGGTCGTCGTGACCGGAGCGATGAGGGCGTCCGACGCGCCCGGTTTCGACGGTCCGGCCAATCTGCGCGATGCGGTCCGAGTCGCCGCCGATGCGGCGATGCGGGATGCGGGCGTCGTCGTCTGTCTCGGCGGTTCGATCGAGGCCGCCGACGACGCACTCAAGATGCACACCACATCTCTCACGACGTTCGCGAGCCCGAATGGTGGGTCTCTCGGGCGCGTGGACGGTGACGAGGTCGTCATCCTGCGGCGACGCGGACCGCGACGCGCCGTGGCTGGCGCGACGCGCGCGGCCGAACGCGTTCATCTGGTCACGGCCACGGTCGCGATGGACGGCCTGCTACTCGACGCGGCCGTCTCCGCCGGCGCGGACGGCGTCGTCGTCGCGGCGACCGGCGCCGGGAACACCGACCCCCGGCTGCTCGCCGCGGCAGTGCGGGCGATGGGCGCAGGCTGCCCGGTCGCGCTCGCCAGCCGTTGCCCATCGGGCGCCGCCGGGACCGACTATGCCTTCCCGGGCGGCGGGGCGACGTGGGTCCGGGCGGGAGCGCTACCCGTCGGACACCTGTGCGCCACCAAAGCGCGCGTGGCGATGGCTGTCGGGCTCGGGGCCGGGCTCGATCGGGACGGGTTGGCGTCTCTGCTGGCAGACCCGGTCGGGGCCTGAGCGATGCCGCTCGACACGCTCATCAGCGGTCGGATCGCGACACTCGCGGGCGATGCCGGGTTCGGCTGGGTCGAGGCGGTCGGCATCCGCGACGGACGGATCGCCTTCGCCGGCTCCGAGGTCGACCTCGAGACGCGCGCCGATCCGTTCACGGAGCGGATCGTCCTCGAACCCGACGAGGTCGCGATCCCGGGCATCACCGACGCCCACCTGCACTTGGCGGGCGCTGCGGATGCCCGCCGACACGTGGACCTGAGCGACGCGGCCACGCTCGACGAGGGCCTCGTCCGGATCGGGCTGGCGCACCGTGCCACCGTCGACCCGGACGCCTGGCTCGAGGGTCACGGCTGGGACGCCGACCGCTGGGGCGGCTGGCCGACTGCTGCCGCACTCGAGACGGTCGCACCAGGTCGTCGGGGCGCCTTCTGGGCGCATGACCACCACGCATTGCTCGCGAGTCAGGCGGCCCTCGCCGCTGCCGGCATCGATCGCACCACGGCGGATCCGCCCGGTGGCGTCATCGGCCGCGACCCGGCGGGCGACCCCGACGGCATGCTCTTCGAGATGGCGACCCGTGGCGTGATCGTCCTGATCCCGCCCATGTCGACGGACGACCTCGAAGCCGCGATCGTGGCGACGTCCCAGGAGCTCCTGTCTCTCGGCGTGGTCGCTGCACACGACCCAGGAAAGACGACCCCTGACCCCGACCTCGCGTGGGCCTTTCCCGCCTACGCCCACCTGTCCGAACGTGGAACCCTGCCGATCCGCGTCCTTGCCTCGATCCGGGCAGACGGTCTCGAAACGGCACTCGCCGGTGGCCTCCGGAGCGGCGACGTCCTCGGCGCGGACCCGGCAGGTCGGGCGCGCGTCGGGTGGCAGAAGGCGTTCGCGGACGGGTCGCTCGGATCGCGGACTGCGGCTCTTCTCGCCGACATCGAGCCCGAGTCGGACCGACCGCTTCCCGAGGAGCGCCGACGCGGGGTCTGGATCACCCGGCCCGAGGCGTTGCGTGAGCTCGTCGATAGGGCAGCGACCGGCGGGATCGCCACACAGATCCACGCCATCGGTGACGCTGCCGTGCGCGCGGCGCTCGACGCGCTCACCCCGACTGCTGCCGCCGTGCCGTTCATGCCGAAGGTCGAGCACGTCCAGCTGCTCGATCCGGCCGACCTGCCGAGGTTCGCCGCGGCCGGGATCGTCGCCAGCGTCCAACCCGTTCACCTCGGCAGCGACGCGCTCCAGGCCCGCCGGCTGTGGGGAGACCGCGCCGAGCGGAACGGCTACATCTGGGGATCGATCGCCGCGACCGGCGCGGTGATGGCTTTCGGGACGGACGCGCCGGTCGAGCCGTTCGACCCGTGGCCCGGCATCGCCCTCGCAGTCCGACGCGAGGACAGGCGCTGGCCCTCAGGGACTGCACCGTTCGCGCCTCGCGAAGCGCTGACTCTCGATCGCGCGCTCCGGGCTGCGTGCGTGGGCCCTGCCGCCTCGGCCCGCGAGCATGATCGCGGCCGGCTGACGGTCGGTCAGCGTGCCGACATCGTGGTCATCGCCGCGGCCGCCGTCGACGAGCCGGTCGAGCCGGGCGGGGCGCTTGCGACAGCTCGACCGTCGCTCGTCCTCCTCGACGGGAAGGTCGTCTTCGAGCGTTAGTTCCCGGTTCCGTCGAGCTGTTTCCGGGCGTCGGCGAACAATCCGTTGAAGATCCGCGACGTCGACGGGAACGCGTGGATCGTCTCGGCCAGGACGTCGATCGGGACGTGCGCCTTGATCGCGAGGACGCATTCATGGATCGCGGCCGATGCGTCGGGGCAGGCCATCGCCGCGCCGACGAGCTCGCGTGACGCCCGGTCGACGACGATCGTCACGTGGCCGATCTTCGCCTGGACCGCGTAGCCCTTGGTGCTCGTCGCGAAGTCGGCGACGAGCTCGAAGGCATCGATGCCTGCCTCACGGGCGCTTTCGAGCGTATGGCCGACCGACGACGCCTCGGGATCGGTGTACGTCGAGCGTGGCAAGGCCCGGTAGTCGGGTGTCAGGGACTCCCCGAGCGCCATCCGGACCGCGAGCTCGCCCTGGTAGTGGGCCTGGTGCGTGTGCAGCTCTGGCCCGGCCGGGTCGCCGATGACCCACAAGCCATCCCCGATCCGCAGCCGACCGTCGCGCGGGAAGGGCGTCCGCCCGGTCGTGTCGATGCCGTAGTGCTCGAGTCCGAGGTCGTCGAGCGGAAAGCCGCGTCCGACGGCGAGAAGCACGGCGTGCCCCTCTGCGGTCGAGCCGTCGTCGAGCTCGATGACGTGAGCGCCGTCCGTCCCGGCTCCCGCACGTCCGCGGACTGCCCGAACGCCCGTGCGCACGGACACGCCGTCCCGCTCCAGGGCCGCTCGGAGCGCGTCGGAGTTGCGCGGGTGGTCGGTCGGAGCGAGCCGTGGCCCCGATTGGACGATCACGGTGGGGACGCCGAAGCGCGCGTACACCTGAGCGAGCTCGCAGCCCGTCGGCCCGCCGCCGAGGACGAGGAGGCTTCTCGGCAGCTCGCGGGTCAGGGTCGCGTCGCGGTTCGTCCAGTACGGGATCCCCTCGATCCCTTCGACGGGCGGCACCTTCGAGACGGAGCCGACCGCGACGAAGACGTTGTCCGCCTCGATGTCGTGGCTCACCTCGTCGTGGCGGATCGCCAGGCAACCACGGCCCGTGATCGCCGCGGAGCCTCGGTACACCGTCGCTCCCGCCGCCTCGAGTCGCTTCACGTGGCTCGTGTCGTCCGGTTCGGCGGCGCCTGCGGGCCGGTTGACCATGTAATCCCGGGCGGCCGACGCCGCCGGCCAGTCGTACGCGGCGGGATTGGCGTGATGCCGGGCGGCGCCGTTGAGCAACGACTTCGAGGGCAGGCAGCCGATGTGCGGACAGCTGCCGCCGAACCAGTGGCGGTCGACGATCGCCACTGACGCGCCGAGCTCTCTGGCCTTGAAGGCGGCCGCCTCCCCGGCGGGCCCGGCGCCGATGATGGCGAAGTCGACCCTGTCCATGGTCACCCCCGTTGTCGTCGGGATTCGTAGAGCAGGACGGCTGCGCTGACCGACACGTTGAGGCTATCGGCAATGCCGAGCATCGGCAATCGGACGACCTCGATGTCGCCGCCCGCCCACGTTCCCGTGAGACCGTCCGCTTCGGCACCAAGGACGATCGCCACCCGACCGGTGAGGTCAGTGTCGGTGTAGAGGCTCGCCCCGTCGACGCGCGCCGCGACGATCCGGATGTGGTGGTCCCGGAGCCAGGCGAGGACATCCCCGCTCGACGCCGCGGCGAGGGGTAGGGCGAAGACCGTGCCGGCACTCGCGCGGATCGTGTTCGGGTTGAAGAGGTCAGTGCGCGGTGACGCGGCGATGACGGCGTCCGCGCCGGCCCCGTCGGCGCTTCGCAGGACGGCACCGAGATTGCCGGGCTTCTCCACGCCCTCGAGGACGACGACGAGAGCATCCTCCGGGATCGCGAGCGACGCGAGATCGGTCGACGGGATGCGGGCGACAGCGACGAGACCCTCGGCTCGTTCGCCGAATGCGAGCTTGGCGAAGACCGCCTGATTCGTCGGCAGGATCGTCGCCCCCGTGTCGCGTAGCGCGTCGAGCGCAGCCCGGGCGTCCGGACCGGCCAGCAACGGCTCATACATGAACGCCTCGGTGATCTCGACGCCGCGGTCGAGGGCGCGACGGAGCTCACGTGCCCCGTCGATCAGGGTCAGACCCGTCTTCTCGCGGTCGCGCCGGTTGCGCAGTCCCGCCGCGGCTGCGACTCGCGGGTTCGACAGGCTCGTCAGTAGCTGCGGGGCAGGGGAGGGCATACCGACATCATGACCCGCCGGAGGTGCGGGCGAACGCCCCGAGCTCGAGCCGCCGCCCGTCCTGGGACGTCAACGCGAGGTCGCCGGCCTCCACGGCCGCAGGTCGCCGGCGCAGGGCATCTCGGACCAGTCCTGCCAGGCGCTCGCCATCGAAGCCGGGCGTGTGGGCGGTCAGCAGCACGAACCCGTCGGGCTCCAGGAGGCCGGCAACGGCCGCGAGCAGCGTCCGCAGGTCGCCCTCGATCCGCCAGTCCCGACCGCCGGGGCCGTGCCCGAAGCTCGGCGGATCGAGGACCACGCCGGCATACCGCTTCTCGCGGCGGATCTCGCGCTCGCTGAAGGCCATGGCGTCGTCGACGATCCACCGGACAGGCCGGTCGGCAAGCGCTGAACGATCAGCGTTCTGGCGCGCCCAGGCGACCGCCGGACGCGACGCATCCACGTGAGCGACGGCCGCGCCGGCGGCTGCTGAGGCAAGGGTCGCCAGACCGGTGTACGCGAACAGGTGAAGGACGGACGGTGGGAGGCGGCCATCGGCCCTCACCGCCGCAGCTCGCTCTGTGACGCGCTCGCGCAGCCACGGCAGCATCGTGACGTGCTCCGGGAACAGTCCGACCTGGCCGGTCTCGGTGGCCCGCAGCTCGAGCGTCAGGTCATCGATGGCGATCGGCCAGGGGCCAGCGGCCACAGCAGGTCCGCTCCATCCAGTCTCGCGGTCGAACCGCAGGTCGGCGGCAAGCCACCGCTCGGGGTCTGAACGAGGCCCGAGGGCAGCCGGGGACGGGCGGTCGACGAGCCGTGCTCCGAACCATTCGAGCCGCGCTGCCCCACCCACGTCGACGAGCCTGTAGCCAGCGGCCGGATCGGCGGTCACGGCGCCTGGTCGGGCGGATACATCCGGTAGAGCGGCCGGTCGAGCTGCGGGTAGCGCTGGCCCCACGGCACCTTGACCATGCCGGCGGGCACCGGCGTCAGCTTCGTCCGCTCGGCCAAGGTGTCGTCGAAGACCATCAACGCATAGACCGGCCGGGTCCTGGCGACCTCGGCCAGCGGCGCGACCGGGTCGCAGGTGACCAGGGCGGCGTCGTCGTAGGCACGAAGGCTGACGTCGGGCCGGACACCCTCCATGCAGTGCTTGTAGCTGAGCGTCGTCAGCACGTCCCAATACGTGATGAGCACGGCGTCCTGCGGAAGTGCGGCGAAGACCTGATCGGCCATCTCCTCGGCCTCGCGGTTCGCCGATTGGTCGTGCGTGGTCCAGTTCGAGGTCAGCAGCAGGACGGGCAGCGCAAGGGCCGCGAACTGGACGACGGAGGCCCGCGTGCCGGCGACACCGACGAGCAAACTCACTCCCCGATCGAGTGAGATCGCGAGGCCGATGGCAAGGATCAGCCAGGTGGCCAGCAGGTAGTGGAAGAGGTCACCCAGGTAGTTCGCATAGAAGTAGACGTTGATGACGCCCAGGACGATGAGCAACAGGCCGAACCAGCGGTCGCGAACGACCAGCAGGGCGATCCCGAACAGGCCGAGCGCGAGGAAGATCACGTTCGACGTCGAGATCAGGTGATCGATGACATGGGGCATCGCCGCCCACGCCGCGCGCACGCTGTCGAGCGACAGGAAATGCATGTCGCCGCGGAACTGGGCGCCGCTGATGAGGTTGAAGAAGCCGTTCCATGTCGTCAGCGACCCGTACACGGCGTCGGGCCCGAGCATCGCGCGAAAGGGGATGTACAGGTAGGGGAGGAGGCCGATCGTGAAGGCGCCGGCCGCCTGCACGAGGATCCACGGGAACTCGGCGATCTCGCGTCGCGCATCGACGAGCACGAAGACCATGACGATCGGCACGACCGTGATGGCAAGCCCGTGGTTCGACACGCACAGGCCCGCCAGCAGGGCGCCGATGAGCAGGTCGCGGTCGCGCCGTTCGTCGCGCCAGACGAGCGCGCGATGGAGGAGCAGCGCCACGAACACCAGATGGAGCGCGTTCATCTCGGAGAACGTCGCTTCCTGCCAGAGCGTTCCGGTGAAGGCCAGGCATAGGGCGGCTGCCGCGGCGATCACCGGGCGCACGTGGAGGCGGATCATGATCAGGACGGCGACGCCGACAGCGACGGCCGCCGAGACGCCGGAAAAGACGTTGGCGCGCCACGCGAACGACCCGAGCGGGATCGTGGTGAACGCCTTCATCAACAGCGTGTAGAGCGGATAGCCGGTCGGGTGCATCACGCCGAGACGTGCCGGGATCATCTCCGCCTCGGCCCAGTCGCCGACACTCACGCCCGGCAGGACGGTCCGGACGTAGACGGCGAATGCCAGGAGGGACGTGACGATGGCGGCCACCGGGGCCGCCATCGATGCCTGTCTGAGTCGGTCGAACATCGCGACGGATGGTACGGCCGGCGTCGATTTCATGGATGCGTGGCGGCGTGTCGGAGTCCGGCCGTGGCGGAAGGCAGCCCTCGGCACTCGCGGCCGTGGCTTCGGCGGGGTATCATGCGGCTCGCCGCTGGCCCCTCGATCCGGCGGTTTCGGTTCCGGCACGGACGTGGAACACCCGTGAACCAAGCGGGATCGCGACCAAGGGAACGGGGGACCTGCGACGTTCGACAGCCCACGGAGCTTGCTCTGTGGGCTTTGTCATTCCTCGGGCGTCACCACCGGCGCCGGCCCCACGACCGGTTGGATCTTCCGTCTCGTCGCCCAGGTCAGCACGGCGACGGCGATGATGACGGCGCCGACAGCGAGGCCGAATGCGAGGATCGCGATGTCGCCCGTCCACTCGACCGCCTGGCCGAGGAAGGCGACGAGGATCGCGACGATGATGACCTCGGTGAGGTTGTCTTTCAGGTCGTCGAGCGACTCGATCCGGAGCCAGGCCGGCAGCGAGATCCCGCGGTGGACGAAAAGCTGGTACAGCCCCGCCGAGATGACGAACAGGACCGTGCCGATCAGGAAGATGTCGATGATCGCGACGGTGTCCGCGATGAGCGACTTGGCCGCTTCCGACGTGACCACGCCGGCCCGGACGAGGTCGAGGATGACGGCGATCACCCGCAGCAGGCCGAAGACCTGAAGCGTGGCCGACGCCGCGAACGTCCCGAGCACCGCGAGGATGATCAGGAATCGGCTCGTGCCGAGGATGTCGCGGATCACGACGAACGGATCATGGGGCAGGGCCGGCTGACCGTGTGGAGGCCGGCACCTGCCTCGGGTGACGGCGCGTCAGATCGCGGCGGGTTCGACACCGTCGAATGCCGCCCGGACGTCATCGGTGCTGAGGTACCAGAGGATCAGCGCCGGCATGATCGCCATCGCGAAACCGATGCCGGATCCCGGGAACTGGAAGAACGCGAGGACGGCCTCGAACAGCGCAAGACCAGCGATGAACATCGCAAAGAACCGGGCCCACGGCTGGAGCGACCACAGGCCCAGGGCCGCGGCGAGCCAGACGACGCCCGTGGCGACCGCGAGCCAACCCCACAGCCCGACCTTGTCGAACGCGGGAAGGTCACCGAGCGCCCCGAACCAATCGAACCCGATGACGCGGAGTCCGAAGAACAGGAAGCCAAACCCCGCGAGAGCCGCGAAGAAGCCAAGGACCGAGATCAGGATGGGCGGGTTCCGCATTGCATTCCCTCCGCAGGCGCTATTCGTTCAGTGGACGTGACCGGCCCACTGTACAGCCCGCGGAGTGAAGTTTTGGGACGATCGCTGCGCTGCACGGCCGATTCGGCGCGTCTTCAGCAGACGCGCCGCGGTGTGCAGCGGGAGGCGGCCAGATCCCTGGCCGCCTCAGTGACGTGTCGCCGGGGTCGGGTCAGGCCCGGATTCGTTCCTTCAACCGTCCGAGAAGGCGCTCGGCGTGATCGCGCTCCTCTTCGAGGAGCTGCTGGAAGATCTCGCCGCCGTCGTCCTTGGCGTATCGCCCGTAGGCCTCGATGGCCTCGAGCTTCGACACCAGCGCCTGCATCAGGTTGTAGGTGCCGTTGTCGACCGGGCTCGACGTCCTGCTCGCCGTTTCCATGACTGCCTCCTGTGTCGTCGGATGTCGAGCATCGGCCCCGGCGCCGAACGTCGCGCACGCACGGGACGCGACGGCACTTGCAGGATGGTTGCAATCGGCACGTGCGGCCTGTGTGTTGGGCAACCGCAAGCCTGCGACCGTGCGCCCTTCGCGAGACGCAACGCGAGCGCCCATACGATCTGCTCCCCCAGATCAGCTCGTCCGCGCGACCGCGCATGGAGCAGGTGATGCGAACCTTGAGAGAGCGCCGCGAATGGCGCGGTGAACGGGCCTCCTCGCGGACGTCGGCAGCCGATGTGACGGCGCGACGGACGGCGGTACCTCCTGTCGTCCTACTCGCCGCGACGATGTTGATCGCACTTGCGTGCGGCCCGAACGCGTCGGGGAGTGCGTCGCCGAATTCGTCGGTCGCGCCGTCGGAGTCGGCGTCTGCGTCGGGTCCGGGATCGCCGGCGGTATCGAGCGGCACCACGGGAAGCGGTGGGCTCGATGAGCTCCAGCAGGGGTACGTGAGCGTCGTCGACCGCGTGTCGCCGTCGGTCGTCGTCATCGAGACGACGGGGGGCCTCGGATCCGGGATCGTCTTCGACAGCGACGGGGACATCACCACCAATGCACACGTCGTCGGCGACGCGACCACGTTCAGGGTCACGCTTGCCGACGGTCGCCAGTTTCCCGGCAAACTCGTGGGCACGTTTCCCGCGAACGACCTCGCGGTGATCAAGTTCTCGGCGCCGAACCTCCAGCCCGCCACGTTCGCCGACTCGTCGAAGCTCGAGGTCGGCCAGATCGTCATGGCCGTCGGTAATCCGCTCGGCCTCCAGTCGAGCGTGACGCAGGGCATCATCAGCGCGGTCGGGCGGGACGTCGCCGAGCCAGGCGGCGCGACCCTGCCGGGGACCATCCAGACCAGCGCCGCGATCAATCCTGGCAACAGCGGCGGTGCGCTCGTCGACATCAACGGCGACGTGGTCGGGATCCCGACGCTGGCAGCGGTGGATCAGGAGCTTG
>JBJMMQ010000202.1:0-9311 GCA_045804705.1 Chloroflexota bacterium | reverse complement strand
GAGGTCAGGGTCGTGTTCAGGTAGACCTTGAAGCTCCCTGCAGCCGGAACCACCGCACGGACCCAACGTCCCGATTCGCTCGTCGCGAGGACGGCGAAGACCTTGCTCGACGTGGTGGTGCCCGACAGCGAGATCGTCTTGGTCTTGGTCCCGGTGGACATCGAGGTGCGGCCGGACCGGTTGAAATGGGCCTTGCCGACCACATTCAAGGCGAGCGACGAGTTCCCGGACGAGACGGCCCTGATCCCTTCCGTCCCGGACCCACTGAAACCGATGCCGAGGACGCCGATGCCACCCTCGCCCCGAACCCCCTGTGAGCCGCTGCCGTAGACGCCGACGTCCGGGCTGTCACCCCACACGCCCGTGGCGAAGGTGCCCGCATCGGGATGGGACGGTGAAGACCCGAAGACGCCGGTGTAGCCCGTGTACTCGGGCAGGAACCACGAGATGTCGGGCGGTGCGACGCTCCAGCCGATCACCCCGCCGGCGGCGGTGCTGCTTCCGAGGACGCCGTAGCCGAACCCGGTTCCGGTCGCGTTGCCGGCGATCGCCGTGCTGCCAGCGCCCGAATCGGTGATGGACGTGTCGGCCGTGGTCGTGTTGCTGGAGCCTTGGAGCACCGGGTCGCCATCCGCAGCGCCGGCTGTCAGGGGCAAGGCGGCCTGCGCCGCGAATGCGGCTGCGGTCCCGGCAGCGGCGGCGAGAAGAGCGCGTCGAGAGCGAGGGGCGGCGGCTTCGAGCGGCATACCGTTCTCCAGTGACGGGATCCGGCCGATCAGCCGGTCGTCCAATGTGGCACGCCGATGTCTCGGCGATGTCTCCATGACGCCGGGCCGAGCCCACCGTTACAGACGAGCGCGCGATTTCGGAGACGGCCGCATGTCGGTCCGGTGCGACACTTCGTCGACGATGGACTACCGTGCCCTGACGTTGGACGATCGAGCGGAGTGGTCGCACCTCTTGGCGGTCTCGTTCGATCGGACACCTGAGCAGATGGGACTGCTGCTTGACTGGTTCCACGCTGGTTTCGACCTCGTGACGTGGGGCGCATGGGACGGCGAGCGACTTGTCGCTCAGTACAACTGTCGGTTGCTGCGGCTTCAGATCCCGGGACTCACAGAGCCCGCACTCGCCGGGATGGGACTGAACATGGCCGTGGACCCGGGGTATCGCGGGCGCGGACTCCTCGATACCGTCGCGGGACCCGTCCACGAGATGATCACCGCGCGAGGGTGCATCGCCGGAGTGGGTTTCTCGAGCGAGGGAGGACTCGAGGTGACCCGGAGAAGCAGTTCGTACGCCTATCACGTACTGGGACCGATGGTCTCCTCAGTCGTCGTTCTCCTGGGCCGGCACGACGCGGGGATGCTGAGACTGACGGACGACTGGCCGGACGGACGCCTTGTCGTTCCTCCGCCCGATCCGCGGTTCGTGCACTACACCGTGACGGCGGAGTCGATCCGCCACCGATTCGCCGAGCACCCGTTCCGGCGATACCGGTTCGGCTCGTGGCACGAGGGCGACACGATCCGGGGCGTGGTCGTCTACCGGCCTGTCCGGCTCCGTGGGCTCCCCGGCGTCGCACTCCTCGCGGCGTACGGCGACGACATGCCGGCATTGCTGTCGAGCTGGGCCGGGGCGATCCGCCGAACGGGAGTCCGCCTCGTCCACATCGTCACGTCACCTGCCTCCCCGCTCCGCGACGCTGTTCGTGAGATCGGCGTCCGCTGGACGGTGCCTCGATCGCGCCATCCGTATCACCTGATCGCGCGCTCGCTTCGAGACGACTGCCCGCCCGTGATCCACGAGCTGGGTCGATGGGATTGCACGGGCGGCGACATCCTGTGAGCGGCGCGCTCGACGGGATCCGTATCCTTGATCTGAGCCGGTTCATCGCAGGGCCTCTGTGCACCCAGATCCTGGGTGACATGGGCGCCGAGGTGATCAAGGTCGAACGGCCTGGCGGAGAGGATGCGCGAGCGCAGGGGGCTCGCTACCGCGGCGAAAGCATCTACACGATGGCCTACAACCGGAACAAATTCGGGATCACCCTGGACACGAGGCATCCTGCCGCGGGAGGACTCCTCGAGCGACTGTTTCGCGTCTCCGATGTCGTCGTCGAGAACTACCGGCCCGGGACCCTCGCGGCGATGGGATTCCGGGTGGATCGGCTGCGCGAGATCGCCCCGCGGCTCATCGTCACATCGCTGTCCGGCTTCGGCCAGACCGGCCCGTTGGCCGGACGAGCGCTGTTCGACCCGATCGCCCAGGCGACCTCAGGACTCATGCGCCTGACCGGGGAGGCGGATGGGCCACCGACCCTCGTCGGAACGTACATCGCCGACCACCTGGCGGCTCTCTACGGCACGATCGGGACACTGGTCGCACTGCATGCCCGGGAGCGAACGGGCGAGGGGCAGATGGTCGACGTCGCGTCGCTCGACGCCCTGTTCGCGAGCCTCGGAACGCGACCGCTCGAATCATCGATGCTCGGTACTGCCGCGCCACGCGGAGGGTCGCGCGATCCGTTTTCGGCGCCTGCGAACGTCTTCCCGACGGTCGACGGCCTCGTGTACATCCACGGCGGCACCGACTCGCTGTTTCCGCGGCTGTGTGCCGCCATCGGCTGCGCGGAGTTGGCCGAGGACGAGCGCTATCGCGACGTCCCGAGCCGGCTCGACGCGGCGGCGGACCTTGAATCGGTCGTTGCCGGATGGACGGCGACGCGTACGGTCGCCGAGGTGTCCGATGCTCTCGAGGGTGCCGGAGTCCCGTTCGGCCTCGTCGACGACGTCGCGGGCGCGGCTCGCTCGCCACAGCTCGCTGCGCGGGAGATGCTGATCCAGATCGAGCACCCGGTCCTCGGGCCGCTCACGGTCACCGGCATCCCGGCCAAGCTGACCAGGACGCCAGGGTCGGTGCGCAAGGCGCCCCCGACGGTCGGGGAGGACAACGACCACGTGTATGGAACCATCTTGGGCATGACATCGACCGAGATCGACGACCTCCGCTCGTCCGGCGCGATCTGACCAGCCGTGATGACCCTGCCGGTCGGACCCGCCGTCACCTTCCTCTTCTCCGACGTCGAGGGCTCGACACGTCTGGCGAAGGAACTCGGCCCGGACGCCTGGGAGACCTTGCTCGAAGAGCACGATCGACTCGTCGATTCAGCGGTCCGGGACGCGGGCGGCGCGATCGTCAAGCACGAGGGCGATGGCGTGTTCGCTGCTTTCGGAAAACCGATGCAGGCCGTCGCGGCTGCGGTGGCGTTCTCGCGGGCGCTCTCGGCCGTTCGTGCTGATGCGGGCCAGCCCCGAGCGCGCGTGCGGATCGGCCTCCACACGGGCGAGGGCCGGCTGACCGCGAGCGGCGCCGACTACGTCGGGATCGATGTCCACTATGCGGCGCGGGTCTCCGCGGCCGGGAATGGTGGCCAGATCGTCGTCTCGGACACCACCTACGCCGGGATCGCCGGCGTAGCGGCCCCCGGCACGGAGCTCGTCGACGCAGGCGAACGCCGACTCAAGGATTTCGAGATCCCGCGTGTTCTCTACATGCTCGTCGTGCCGGGCGCCGCGGACGACCACCGGGCGCTTCGGACGATCGACGCCCCGACGAACCTGCCGACGCCGGCGACCAACTTCGTCGGACGCGAGGACGAGATCGGCGGCCTGACGAGCGCACTCGCCGAAACGCGACTGCTCACGCTGACCGGGCCCGGCGGCACCGGAAAGACGAGACTCGGCCTGCGCCTCGCGCTGGCCGTCGCGGACCGGTTCCCCGGCGGGACCTGGTTCGTGGACCTCGCACCCCTGCGAGACCCCACGCTCATCCCCGCGACGATCGCGGCAGCCCTCGGCATCGCCGAAGAGCCGGGGACGCCGATCAGGCGAACGCTCGAAGCGTCTCTGCAGCCGCTCGTCTCGCTGCTCGTCCTCGACAACCTCGAGCAGCTCCTGCCTCGGGCGGCGACCGACGTCGCTGAGCTGCTGCTTGCCTCTCCGAAGCTGCGTGTCCTCGTGACGAGCCGCGAACGGCTGCGGATCACGGGTGAACGGGAATACGCCGTCCGGCCGCTCGACGCCGAGAGCGGGATCGCGCTCTTCCTGGACCGCGCTCGGCTCGTCCGGGCTGATGTCGCGACGACGGACAGGGAACTCGCGGCCGTCGGTTCGATCGTCACGAGGCTCGAAGGGCTGCCCCTCGCCATCGAGCTTGCGGCCGCGCGCACGAGGATGTTCGCCCCCACCGCGATCCTCGAGCGCCTCACGTCGAGCCTCGAGCTTCTCGCCGGCGGTGCCCGCGACCTCCCTGAACGCCAGCGCACGCTCCGGGGAGCGATCTCGTGGAGTCATGACCTCCTGTCCGGCGACGAGCAGGCGATCTTCCGTCGCTGTGCGGTCTTCCACGACAGCTGGGACGCCGAGCGCGCCCAGGAGGTGATCGATCCGGATGGGCGTCTCGAGCTGCTGGTGATGGACGGCCTCGAGTCCTTGTCGGACAAGAGCTTCGTACGCATCGAACCGACCGACCACGGCGAGCCACGCTTCAGGCGTCACACCCTTCTGTCCGAGTTCGCGCTCGACAGACTCGACGAGTCCGGCGAGCGGGCCGAGTGCGAACGCCGCCACGCGATGGCCTTCCTCGAGGTGGCCGAGGTCGCGGGCCCGAACCTCGGTGGCACCGACACGCCGACCTGGGTCGACCGCCTGGGCCACGAGAAGGCGAACATGCGCGCTGCGATGCGGTGGTCGCTCGCCGTCGATGAGCCGGCCGTGGGGTTGCGGATCCTGTCGGCGGCATGGCGCTACTGGCAGCTGACCTCGCAGTTCGCCGAGGGCGCGATGTGGGCCCGTGAGCTGCTGGCGCACCCGCTTGCGACGAAGGACATCCGGGTCCGGATCGGGGCCCTGGCGGCGCAAGGCGGCATCGCTTACTGGGCGAACGATTTCCCGACCACACGGGCGGCCTACACCGAGCGGCTCGATCTGGCGGAGGAGCTGGGCGACGAGCTTGCGCTCGCCGAGGCGCATTACGAGCTCGGGTTCGTCGGCGTCATCGAAAACGACGTCGACTTCCTTCAGATGCACGAGACGATCGCCCTCGAGATCTTCGAACGACTCGGTGTCCACAACGGCGTCGTCCGGGCGCGCCAGGCGAGCGTCCTCGTGCATTTCCTCCGAGGCGAATATCGCGAGGCCCGGGATCTCGAGGTCGTCAACCTCGCTCAGTTCGAGAAGGCCGGTGCACGGCTGCGGATGTCGGACAGCCTCATGCTGCTGGCCGTCGCATCGATCTTCATCGACGACCTGATCGCAGCCGGAGACTATCTGACGCGCTCACGCCGGTTGACGTCGGGCGTGATCACGGACGAACTCGCCGGCCTGGTCGTCTGCAGTCACTACGCACTCCGCGCCGGCCGCGTCGAGGATGCCGCACGTCTCGCCGGTGCTGCCGAAGCCATCACCGTCGAGAGCGGCGTGACGAACGCGGCTCTCAACGTCCTCCATCTCCCTGACCCGGCCGTCCTCGTTCGCGAACGCCTCGGCGAACGCGCCGATACCTACCTCGCCGAAGGACGCGCGATGTCACTCGAGGACGCCGTGGTCCTGGCTCGCGCGCTCACGGAGCCGTCAGCGGCGGCGACGGCGGCATCAGCCGGCTGACAGGGACGCCGCGTGGTCCTCGTCGTGGTCGATCGCGAGGCGGATCAACCCTTCGACATCGAGACGCCCGTACGTCTCGTGGGTCCCGAAGCGTTCCCAGCCGGCGTCGTCGAGGGCTCGGACCGCCGCGACGGTCTTCGCCCGGCGTCTCGCGAATACGGTGAGGACCTCGAGGAGCGACGCCTCGTCGAAGCCTGCGGCGAGACCGGGCTCCGTCCACGCCCAGCGCGGATCCTCCTCCTTCTTGAGGCGGGCCAGGCGTGCACGCCACACCTCATCCTCGACGGCGATGAGGTGGCGGACGGTCTCGGTCGGGCCCCACTCCCCTTCCGGGAACGGACGCCACTCGGCGACACGCGCCTTGGTCGCGGCGGCAAGCCGGCGAGGGAAGGTCGCAAAGGTCTCGACGAGTGCCTCGCGGTCGTCGGTCACTGGTCGCGGAGCTTCTCGAGCATCGACTGCCGCCACGCCTCGGACGCTTCGACTGCATTGAAGGTGTACAGGTGGAGGCCGGTGACGCGAGCCGTCGGGTCAGCGAACAGCGGCGCGAGGTCCTCGACGAAACCGGTCGGCTTGTAGAAGCCGCCCGAGCGAGCCATCCCCGTCACGAACCGGACGTTCTTGACCAGGAAACGCTTCGCATCCTTCACTCCGATCCGGGCCGCGATCGAGAGCAGCTTCTGCGGGTCGGCCACGCCCGGCACACCGACGACGACGTCCGGCTCGAAACCCTCAGAACGGCGAGCGCGGACCCAGCCGGCGACCGCTTTGGGATCGAAATCCATCTGCGTCGTCACGTGGGCGACGTACGGGGCCTTGTCCGTCAGGGCCCCCGCGAGGGCGGCATCCGGGATGTCCGGGTGGCCCTGCGGGTAGGCGGGGCAGCCGATGGTCTCGAAGGAATGGCCGAGCTCGGTCATGGCTCGGAGCAGCGACAGGCCGTCGAGGTACGCCCCGGGCTCGTCGGCGTCGCCGCCGACGACGAATGCGTGGGTGAGGCCGGCTTCTCGCGCGCGCTCGAGAAGGCCCGCAAGGACGACCCGGTCCGCGATCATCCGGGCCGACAGATGCGGGATCGCCCGGAAACCGTCCGCCTGGAGACGAGCCGCCCAGTCGAGGGTCGCGTCGATGCCCTTTGCCGGGGACGCCGTGACCGACACGCGCGCTCCGGCCGGCAGGTGCGGGATCTGGTCGGGCAGGCTCTTGAGCGGCAGGAGCTCGAAGATCGGGTCCCCGAGGACCGAGGCGACGGCCGAGCGTCCGACGTCGTCGAGCCCCCGGCGGCGGCTGAGGAGCGAGGCCATCAGACTTCAGAGTCGGGCATCGACGCCTTGCGCCGGGCGATGAAGTCGAGCAATGCCTCGTCGATGCTCGGGTCGATCGGCGGCGCCGCGTACTCAGCGAGCATCTTCTTCCAGATCCGGTTGGCCCGTTGCGCGGCGTCGAGCGAGCCGTCCTCCTGCCACTGCTCGAAGCTGTTGTTGTCGGTCACGTCCGAGCGGTAGAAGGCGGTCTCGAAGTTCGCGAGCGTGTGTGCGCTGCCGAGGTAGTGAGTCCCCGGCGTGTTCGAGCGGATGGCGTCGAGCGCCTGGCCGTTCTCGGACATGTCGACGCCATCGACGAACACCGACATCATCCCGCACTGGTCGGCGTCGAGGATGAACTTCTCGTAGCCGACCGTCAGGCCGCCTTCGAGCCAGCCGGCCGCATGGAGCACGAAGTTGACGCCACCGAGCACGGTCGGCTGGAGCGTCGCGGCACTCTCATACGCCGCCTGAGCATCGGCGATCTTCGAGCCGCACAACGAGCCGCCGCTCCGGAACGGGACACCGAGGCGCCGGGCCAGCGCCGCCATCACGTACAGGACGAGCGCGGGCTCGGGTGTCCCGAACGTCGGTGCGCCCGACTGCATGGACATCGAGCTGGCGAACGATCCGAGGATGACCGGCGCGCCCGGCCGCGTGAGCTGGACGAAGGTCATCCCGGCGAGGGCCTCGGCCAGCGTCTGGGCGCAGACACCGGCCGCAGTCACCGGGGCCATCGCGCCAGCCAGGATGAACGGCGTGAGCAGGGTCGCCTGGTTCGCCTCGGCGTAGGCCCGTGCGGCGCCCAGCATCACCGAGTCCCACACGAGCGGCGAGTTCGCGTTGATGAGCGAGGTGACGACCGTATGGTCCTCGAGGTAGTCCGTGCCGAACGCGAGGCGTGCCATCTCGACCGTGTCGCGCGCCCGTTCCGGGGCCGTCACCGAGCCCATGAACGGCTTGTCGCTGTAGCGGATGTGCGAATAGACCATGTCGAGGTGACGCTTGTTGACCGGCACGTCGACGGGCTCGCAGACCGTCCCGCCCGAGTGGTGGAGATACGGCGACATGTAGGCGAGCTTCACGAAGTTCCGGAAGTCCTCGATCGTGCCATAGCGCCGGCCGCCGTCGAGGTCCCGGACGAACGGCGAGCCATAGTTCGGGGCGAAGACGGTGTGCATGCCGCCGATCTCGACGTTGCGTTCCGGGTTCCGCGCGTACTGGGTGTACTGCCGCGGAGCGGACGCCTGGACGATCCCCCGGCACATCCCGCGCGGGAAGCGAACGCGCACGCCGTCGATGTCGGCACCGGCGTCGGCCAGGAGCCTGAGCGCCTCGGTGTCGCCCCGGAACTCGACGCCGACCTCCTCGAGGATCGCGTCCGCGTTCTGCTCGATCAGCGCCAGGCCCTCTTCGCCGAGGACCTCGAACGGGGCGAGCTTGCGGGTCAGGAACGGGACGTGCTCGGCATGGCTGGCAAGGCGGAGTGCCTGCCGGGCTGCCCGACCGCCACTGCGCCGGCGCTGGGTGTCGTCCATCAGGCGTCCTCTCTCGTCCCGGTCGCGACGGGGCGTCGGCGTCGTCGTTCCGGTCTGGCGGCAGCACCCGCTCCCGCGCCACCAGCGGCGCCGCCGGGACGATCGGGCAGCGATACGACGGCGGCAAGGTGCGGGAACGCGGCCGTCTTGTGGGGGAACGCCATCGCCTCGACGAAGTGCTCCTGGAAGCGCGGCTCGACGGCGGTTTCGATCTTCTCGACGCGCCGGACGACGCCCTCGATCTCGGCTCGTGCCGCCCGTGACAGCAGCGCGATGAGTGCGCCTGTGCCGGCGGCGTTGCCGGCTGATCTGACGTTCGCGAGATCGCAGTCGGGGATGAGCCCGAGGATCATCGCGTGCATCGGGTCGATCTGGCTGCCGAACGCCCCCGCGAGGCGGATCTCGTCGACGGACTCGATGTCGAGCTGGTCCATCAACAGCCGCACACCGGCGTAGAGAGCGGCCTTGCCGAGCTGGATCGCACGGACGTCGTTCTGGGTGATCGCGATCCGCGGCCCTGCGCCCGACGACGATCCGTCTCCCTCGTGCAGGATGTAGCTGAAGGTCCGGCCGTCCGGGACGATGCGGTTCGTGCGGGCCGCCAGTCCCCCGTCGATGACACCGTCTTCGGTGACGATGCCCGCGAGGAACATCTCCGCGACGACCTCGATGATGCCCGAGCCGCAGATGCCGGTGATCCCGGTATCGGCGATGCCGGTCGCGAAGGCCGCCTCGTCCGACCAGCCATCGACGCCGATGACCCGGAAGCGCGGCTCGAGCGTCGCCTTGTCGATCCGCACCCT
>JBJMMQ010000201.1:0-8441 GCA_045804705.1 Chloroflexota bacterium | reverse complement strand
CGATAGACGCTGTCGGGCTCTTCCTTGCGCTGCATCACGCGGTTGGTCGGGATGACCATCACGTCGAGCTTGTAGATGCTGTTGAACTCCGGCGCCTCGGTGTCGGCGGTCCCGGTCATGCCCGACAGCTTGGCGTACTTGCGGAAGTAGTTCTGGAAGGTGACGGTCGCGAGGGTCTGGTTCTCGCGCTCGATCTTCACCTCGGGGTGATTCGTGTTGTGTTCCTTGGCTTCGACCGCCTGGTGCAGCCCGTCGCTCCACCGGCGCCCCGGCATCAGTCGGCCGGTGAACTCGTCCACGATCACGACGCCGCTGTCCTTGACCATGTACTCGACGTCCAGGTGGAAAAGGGTATGCGCGCGGAGCGCCTGGTTGACGTGGTGCAGGATGCGCATGTTGACGGGGTCGTAGAGCCCGTCGCTCCCAGGCACGAGGTGATGCGAGAGCAGCTTTTCGGCCTTCGTCATGCCGCTGTCGGTCAGCGTGACCGTCTTGTGCTTCTCGTCGACGATGTAGTCGCCGGTTTTTTCGAGCTCTTCCCGCTCCTCCGCCTTGACGTCACCCTTCGTTGTGGCGCCGCGCGCCAGCCGGGGGACGATGTGATCCACTTCGTAATACAGCTCTGTGGATTCCTCCGCGGGCCCCGAGATGATGAGTGGTGTCCTCGCCTCGTCGATAAGAATACTGTCGACTTCGTCCACGATGGCGAATTGATGCCCGCGCTGGACGAACTGCGCGAGGTCAAATTTCATGTTGTCGCGCAGGTAGTCGAACCCGAACTCGTTGTTCGTGCCGTACGTGATGTCGGCCGCGTATGCCTCGCCACGAGTGACCGGACGGAGGTTGATCAGCCGCTCATCGTTCGTCGGATAACCGGGCTCGAACACGAACGAGGCATCGTGGGTGATCATCCCGACGCTCACGCCGAGGAAATGGAAGACCGGGCCCATCCACTGCGGGTCGCGCCGGGCGAGGTAGTCGTTGACGGTCACGACGTGAACGCCACGGCCGGACATCGAATTCAGGATCGCGGCCAACGGCGCGACCAGGGTCTTGCCCTCGCCGGTCCGCATCTCGGCGATCTTGCCCTGGTGGAGGACAGCGGCTCCCTCGAGCTGGACATCGAAATGGCGCATCCCGAGCGTCCGCTTCATCGCCTCGCGGGTCATCGCGAAGGCCTCGGGCATGACGTCATCGAGCGCCTTCTGGAGCCTGGCGTTCTCGCGCTTGCGGCGATCGGCCTTCAGCTCGCGACGCCGCTCGAGGTCGGAGTGGTGGCGCTCGTCGTCGGATGGCTCGTCGGGCTCGGCGGCCTCGAGGACCTCTGCCTTGAGCTCGGCGAAGTGCGCGCGGATCTCGTCGTCGGAGAGGGCTTCGTACTCGGCTTCGAGCGCGTTCGTCTCGTCGACCAGCGGGAGGAGGCGTCGGATCTCGCGGTCATTCGAGTCGACGAATCGATTCAGGAATCTCATGGCACGGGTGAGTATAGGCGAGGCTGCCGGCGAGCCCGGCTGAGCGTCAGGTCCCGGCGGCGAGCTTCCAGAAGCCGATGCCGTAGCCGACGACGAGGATCGCGAACGTCACCAGGCCGAGGCCGACCCAGAACAGGACCGACTGGAAGCGCGACGTCGGGTTCATCTCGGGGTTCCCGAGCTTCGGCAGTCGTTCGCCACGGAGGCCCGTCCCCCACCGGCTGGACTGCAGCTGGTCGCGCCAGTCCGGCTCGGGATCGGTGACAGGCTCGAGCCCGCCTTCCCCGTCGGGCTTGTGGAGCTGCAGCGTCATCGATCACCTGCCTGTGCGGATGCCGTCGCCGGGACTGCGGCCGACTCGGACCCGTCGCCCTCGGCACGTGTGTCGAGCGTGCCCTCGGAGCCATCCTCCCAGAGCAGCATCTCCTGGGTGAGGGAGACCTCACTCGAGAACAGCGCGCCGACCGACTCTCCGCGGTGGATCCGTCGGATCGCCTCGCCGATGAGCGGCGCGACCGACAGCGTTGTGATCTTGGCGAGTCGCTTGCGCTCCGGGAGCGGCACCGAATCCGTCAGGACCACCTCGCGCAGGCTCGAAGCCGCGATACGGTCGACGGCGGGGTCGCTCAGGACTCCGTGCGTGGCGCAGGCGTAGATCTCGGTGACTCCCTCGCGCTCGAGGGCCCGGGTGATCTCGACGAGCGTGCCCGCAGTGTCGATCTCGTCGTCGACGATGATCGCGCGCTTGCCCCGGACGTCGCCGATGACGTTCATCAGCTCGGCGCGGTCGAGGTTGCCGACCCGCCGCTTCTCGATGATCGCGAGAGGGGCGTCGAGCAGCTCTGCGAACGCCCGGGCGCGCTTGGCGAAGCCGAGGTCGGTGACGACGACGGGGTTCTCGATGTTCTTGTGCCGGTAGTAGTTCGAGAGCATGTGGACCGCGGTCAGCTCGTCGACCGGGATGTTGAAGAAGCCCTGGATCTGGCCCTGGTGGAGGTCCATGGTCAGGACGCGGTCGGCGCCGGCGACGGTGATCATGTCGGCGATCAGGCGGGCCGTGATCGGGACGCGCGGCTGGTCCTTCTTGTCGGAGCGGCCGTAGGCGTAGTACGGGATGACTGCCGTGATGCGGCCCGCGCTGGCCCGCTTGAAGGCGTCGATCATGATCAGGAGTTCCATGATCGACTGGTTGACCGGGTGGCAGGTGGGCTGCACGAGGAAGACGTCCTTCTCGCGGACGTTCTCGAGGATCTTGACGAAGATGTTCTCGTTGGCGAACTGGAAGACCTCGAGCTTGCCGGCCTCGCTGCCGAGGTAGCGGCTGATCTTCCGGGCGAGATCCGGGTTCGAGTTGCCGTGGTAGATCTCGAACTGGTCCGCGTACAAGCCCGCCGCCTCCCGTCCGCCGCCGAAGGCCGAGAAGGCCGTCACGCCGACCTCACCCGTCCGATCCCGGTCCGGTCGGGCTCGCGCCGTCCATCCCGGGGCCGCCATCGTCGCCCATGCCGTCCTGCTCCGCAAGTCCGGCCCGGAACGCGGCGATGGCCACGACCCGGTCGCCCTCGGCGAGGCGCATGACGATCACACCACGTGCATGGGGCGAGTACCGGTTGATCGTGTTCGTCTCCGTCCGGATCACCTGGCCGCCAGCGCTGATGAGCAGGAGCTCCTCGTCGGCCTCGGTGACCTGCTGGACCGCGGCGACGTCGCCCGTCTTGCGGCCCTCGAGGCTGATGAGGCCGACGCCCTGCCCGCCACGATGCTTCTTGCGGAACTCGGTCAGCGCGACCCGCTTGCCGTAGCCGGTCTCCGTCAGAACGAGCAGGTCGCTCTCGGGCTGGACGACGCTCATCCCGACGACCGAATCGCCGCGCCGGGCAAGCCTGATCCCGATGACACCCGCGGCATCGCGGCCCATCGCCCGGACCTCACCCTCGGAGAAGCGGGCCAGCTTGCCCTGCGCTGTCGCGATGATGACGTCATCCCCGCCCGTCGAGACGTCGACCCACGCGAGTTCGTCGTCATCGTTGAGGCTGATCGCCCGTATCCCTGAGGAGCGGACCTTCTCGAACTGCTCGAGCGGCGTCTTCTTGATGATCCCATTCCGGGTCGCGAGCACGAGGAACGCGCCGGCCTTGAAATCGGGCAGGGTGATGGTGGCCATCGGGATCTCGCCTGATTCCACCTGGACGCCTGGCAGGTTGATGATCGGGATGCCCTTTGCCTGCCGGCTGGCGTCGGGGATCGCGTGGACCTTGGCCGAGAAGACGCGACCACGGTTGGTGAAGAACAGGGCCCAGTGGTGGGTGTTCGCGACGAGGAGATGCTCGACCGCATCCTCCTCGCGGGTCACGTGGCCGATGATCCCCTTGCCACCGCGGTGCTGGCGACGGTAGGTCGCGACCGGCTGGCGCTTGATGTAGCCGCGGCCCGAGATCGTGACGACGACGTCCTCGTCGGCGATGAGGTCCTCGTCAGTCATCTCGCGGCTCGAGTCGTCCGCCACGCGCGTCCGCCGTTCGCCCGCGTACTTGCGCTTGAGCTCGGTCAGCTCGTCCTTGATGATCCCCGAGACCCGGGCCGGGTTCGCGAGGATGTCCTCGAGCTCGGCGATGAGCTGGATGATCGCGAGGTACTCGTCCTCGATCTTCTGGCGCTCGAGTGCGGCTAGACGGGCGAGCCGCATGTCGAGGATGGCCTGCGCCTGGAGCTCCGACAGCGCGAACCGGCTCATCAGGTTGTTCCGGGCGTCCTCGACCTCCTGCGACTCTCGGATCGTCTTGATGACGGCATCGAGATTGTCGAGGGCGATCTTGAGGCCCTCGAGGATGTGTGCTCGGGCACGTGCCTTGGCGAGGTCGAACTCGGTCCGGCGCCGGATGATCTCGCGACGGTGGTCGATGTAATGGACGAGGACGCTTCGGAGCGGGAGCGTCTGCGGCTGGCCGTCGACGAGCGCCAGCATGTTCATGTTGAACGCGAGCTGCATCGGGGTGTGCTTGAACAGGTTGTTGAGCACCTTGTGCGGGTTGGCGTCCCGCTTGAGCTCGATGTAGATGCGCATCCCGTCGCGGTCCGACTCGTCGCGCAGGTCGCCGATGCCCTCGATCTTCTTGTCCTTGACCAGCTCGGCGATCTTCTCGAGGAGACTCGCCTTGTTGACCTGGTACGGGAGCTCGGTCGCGACGATCGCCGTGCGGTCGCCCTTGACGTCCTCGAATGCGACCTGCGCCCGCATCACGACGCGGCCGCGGCCATGCGCGTACATCTGGCGGATGGCGTCGACGGTCTCCCACTCGCCGGTCAGCGCGTTGCGCTGCCGCTCGAAGCGGTAGATCGTCCCCCCGGTCGGGAAGTCCGGACCCTTGACGAACTCGCAGAGGTCGTCCGAGGTGAGCTCGGGGTCGTCGATCATCGCGATCGTCGCGTCGACGATCTCGCCCAGGTGGTGCGGAGGGATGTTGGTCGCCATGCCGACCGCGATGCCGGACGAACCGTTGACGAGGAGGTTCGGCAGCTTCGCGGGGAGGACGGACGGCTGCTTCTGGGTGCCGTCGTAGTTGTCGACGAAATCGACGGTGTCCTTGTCGATGTCGGCGAGCATCTCGCCGGCGATGGCCGTGAGTCGCGCCTCCGTGTAGCGCATCGCGGCCGCGGTATCGCCGTCGACGGAGCCGAAGTTGCCCTGCCCGTCGACGAGCGGGTAACGCATCGAGAAGTCCTGGGCGAGACGCACGAGCGCGTCGTACAGCGCGCTGTCGCCGTGCGGGTGGTACTTGCCCATCACCTCGCCGACGATCGCGGCGCACTTGCGGTACGAGCTCGTGGACGAGAGGCCCATCTCGCCCATCGCGTACAGGATCCGGCGATGGACGGGCTTGAAGCCGTCGCGGACGTCGGGCAGCGCGCGCGAGACGATGACGCTCATCGCGTAGTCGAGGTAGCTGACCCGCATCTCGTCCTCGATGCGGATCGACCGGATATCGCCTAGGTCATCGGTCACAGGACGTTATCTCCAGTCACTTCGGCGCGCCAGGCAAGACCGACTGTCGCTTGTCACAGGGGTGGCTCCGGGTGGTGGGTCGGGTCGGGCACGCCGCCGAAACGTGCGGCCGTCTCCGACGCTTCGGATGTGGCCGGTGCGCCGGGACGCTTTCGGATGCCAGAGAGGAGCGTCCGAAGCTCCTCCGCGGTCGTGGCATCGAGCTTCCCGAGCGTGTCGCGCACGACCCACGCGCGATGACCGTCCTGGGCGGTCGCTGCCCGTTCGGCCTCCGCGCGCAAGGCGTCAATGGTCGCGTCGTGGTCGACGGCCAACAGCGACCGATATGCCCACGAGAGCGCCTTCTGGACGTCGGGTTCGGCGTCTCCCATCAAGCTCGCGAGGAGCGGCAGTCCGTGCGCGGCCACGCTCGCGTCGCGACCTCGCTTGCGGTCGACATGGGTCATGGTCGCGACGGTCGAGCCGACGAGGCGGCGTTCCCATCGGGACGGGCTGTAAACGAGGAGCTCCAGCTCAGCCCAGCGATACGGTTCCGCGGCGATGCCCTTGCCGTACGGATGCGCGAGTGAATCGACGGTGATCCAGTCACCGGCCTCTCGGGCGGCACGCCGGAGGAGCTGCCACGTGCGCTCGGTCTCGACCGAGAGCGTGCGTTCGAGGAGGCCGAATGCGAACCAGCGGGCCTCGAGCTCGGTCTCGTGGAAGAGCCGATCGGCGACATAGAGGAGGGTCGAGGGGCTGTCTTCGCGAGTGGCCTCGCGAAACCCGCGGGAGACGGCTGCCAGCAGCGGCCAGCGAACCCCGTGGACCGGCCCGATCCCCGGAGCGATCCGCAGCTGTCCGGCGAGGTATCCGGGATCGGCCAAGGTGTGCAGGCCTGCTGTCAGCTCCGTCGCGAAGGCATCGGGGTCGTTGACGTGCTCGGCGAGAGAGACGCCGAGGGCCTCGGCACGATGCCGGTTCGCCGCGACGAAGGCCACGGCACGCTCGGTCGTCTCGCTGCGGGCCGGCACCTCGATCACCGCGCTGCCTCTGGACGTGCCGGCGTCGGGCGATAGCCGTATCGCTCGCGGAGGTCGCGCTTCCGGTCGTCGTTGGCCGCCAGGTACACGCCGGTCGCGGTCGCGAGCTGTGCGCCGGTGGTCGCGTCGACGATCTGGCCGGCTGTGTCGGCAAGGCGTCGCCGCGAACGGGTGATCCACCCTTCCGCGTGGATCGGCGTCCCGACGGTCACCGGACGGCGGAAGTCGACCGCCATCCGTGCGGTGACACCCCAGTTGTCCTCTCCGACGAGGGCCCACGCCATGACCTCGTCGAGGATCGTGCAGAGGATCCCGCCATGGATGACTCCCTCCCAGCCCTCGAACCGGCTGTCAAGCGACAGGTCGACCCACGATCGACCCGGCTCCACGTGAAGGTCGAGCCCGAGGCCGCCTGCGTTCAGCGTCCCGCACGCGAAGCAGTTGTGCGGAGCGAACTCGAAACGGCCGGCCGGCGTCTCGATGGCGGGCCGGGCAACGGTCCGGGTCGCCTCAGACGTCAAGGTTCTGCACCTTGCGTGCCTCGGTCTTGATGAAGTCCTTCCGCGGACCGACCTTCTCGCCCATCAGCATCGTGAAGATCTCGTCGGCCAGTGAGGCGTTCTCGCCGTCGACCTGGAGGAGGGTACGGGTCTCCGGGTTCATCGTCGTCTCCCAGAGCTGTTCGGCGTTCATCTCGCCGAGGACCTTGAAGCGCTGGACGGACAGGTTCTTGACGTTGAAGTCCTTGACGACCTTGTCGCGCTCCTTCTCACTCTGGGCGTACTTCGTCACCTTGCCCGTGCTGATGCGATAGAGCGGTGGCTGTGCGATGTAGAGGTAGCCGTCGTCGATCACCTGGGGCATGTGGCGATAGAAGAAGGTCAGGAGAAGCGTCCGGATATGGGCGCCGTCCACGTCGGCGTCGGTCATGATGATGATCCGGTGATACCGGAGCTTCGCCGGATCGAAGCTCTCGCCGATCCCGGCACCGAGCGCGATGATGAGCGGCCGGACGTTCTCGCTCGACAGGATCTTGTCGAGTCGCGCCTTCTCGACGTTGAGGAGCTTTCCGCGCAGTGGCAGGATCGCCTGGAACCGCCGGTCCCGGCCCTGCTTCGCTGAACCACCGGCCGAATCGCCCTCGACCAGGTAGATCTCGCTCCGCGCCGGGTCGCGCTCCTGGCAGTCGGCCAGCTTCCCGGGCAGCGACATACCGTCGAGCGCGCCCTTGCGGATGACGAGGTCTCGTGCCTTGCGCGCGGCCTCGCGGGCACGCGCCGCCGTCAGGCATTTCTCGATGATCCGGCGGCCGTCCGCCGGGTTCTCGTCGAGATACTGGCCGAGCGAGTCCGCGACGGCGGTCTGCACCTGGCCTTTCACCTCGGCGTTGCCGAGCTTGGCCTTGGTCTGGCCCTCGAACTGCGGGTCGGTCAGCTTGACGCTGATGACAGCCGTCAGTCCCTCGCGGACGTCATCACCCGACAGGTTGCCGTCCGCGTCGCGGAGCACGCCCGCTCGACGTGCCCAGTCGTTGAGCGAGCTCGTCAGCGCGGCGCGGAAGCCCGTGACGTGGGTACCACCGTCGACCGTGTTGATGTTGTTGGCGAACGCGAGGACGTTCTCGGCGTACGAGTCGTTGTACTGGAGCGCGACCTCGATGGACGTCGATCCGTCGCGGCGCTCGCAGTAGATCGGCCGCGTGTGGAGCGTCTCCTTGTTCCGGTTGAGATGCCGCACGAACGAGACGAGGCCACCCTCGAAGTAGAACGACCGCTCGCGCTCGACCCGCTCGTCCTTGAGCGTGATCCACACGCCCTTGGTGAGATAGGCCGACTCGCGCAGGCGCTGCGAGATCGTCTCGAACGAGAAGTCCGTGCTCTCGAACATTTGGGCGTCCGGCTCGAAGATCGTCTTCGTGCCGCGCCGGCTGCCCTGGGGACCGAC
>JBJMMQ010000200.1:0-8902 GCA_045804705.1 Chloroflexota bacterium | reverse complement strand
GCCGAGCACGTCCTCCATCATTTCGAGGAAGCGCGCCCCGCCGACGACCGTCCCCGACGGGCGGTCGCGCTCGCACGAGCGTGGACGCGAGGTGAGGTCAGGATGACCGAGGCACGCACGGCCGCCGGTCATGCGAATGCCGCAGCTAGGGATCTATCCGGCGCTCCGCGACACGCTGCCTTTGCCGCCGCTCAGGCCGCGGCGGTCGCTCATGTCGCGGCGCACGAGCTCGGTGCCGCGGCATACGCGATCAAGGCGGCGGAAGCGGCCGATACCGAGGGGCACGCGGCCGGCCGAGCCGAGTGCCGGTGGCAACGTGTCCGGCTTCCGGAGGCGATCCGGGAGCTCGTCCTCGACGACCAGCGGCTGCGCAACGAGTTGTGCTGGTACGTCTTCGACTGCTGACGTCACTCCGTGGAGCGGTTGTCAGGATCGGTCACACACCCAGACACGAAGCGGGCCGACAGGCTGGAACCCGATCCGCCTGGCTCGTTCCAGCTCCTCGCCACCCTCGTATCCCACGACCGGCAGCCCCGCACCGAAGGTGCCGACCACCGCGAGAGCCCCGGCTCGGAGTGACTCGGTGTCCCCGTCGGCAGCGAAGAAGTTGGAGAAGCCAACGGCTTCGGACGAGACGTTTGCCGCACAACCGCCGACGAGTGAGTCACCCTGGTAGGCGGCGAACAGCGCGATCGTCCGGTCCGACAGCAGGTCCGGCAGGAACACGGCACGATCGGTCGGGGAGCCGTTATCGCGCCACGCACGCTCCCACTCGGCAAGCACTGGCGCGCTCGCCACCTTTCGCCAGGCGACGCCGTCAGCGTCCGTCTCTGCGGCCTGAGTCGGGTCGCGCCAGATCCATTCCGCATCGAACAGCGCCTTGAAGCCGAGGGCCCCGAGGTCGAGCGTCGCGAAGCTGTCCTTGACCGCCCACGCGCGGTCGAGCGTCGACGCGAGTTCACGCAGGGCGGCGATCTGCGGCTCGACAGGCGATGGAATGAGGGTCATCGCGTTCGAGTAGTACGGCGGAACATCGTCGTGCGACGACCACACGCCGTCGGCCGACGTGCCGGACAGTCCGTGAGTGCGAAAGATCGCCTCGTACCAGTGCAGGCTGTTGCGGACGCAGATCTCGGCCCGTCCTGTCATCTAGCGCCAGCCGAGCTCGGGAGCGACGTACTTGAGGATGCTTTCGATCGCGTGAGCGTTGTACTCGACGCCGAGCTGGTTCGGGACGGTCAACAGGAGCGTGTCGGCCGCCTGGATCGCCGTGTCATTGGCGAGCTCCTTGACGAGCACATCGGGTTCCGCGGCGTAGGAGCGACCGAAGATCGCCTTCGTCTGCGGATCGATGTAGCCGACCTGGTCCGATTCCTGGCCACTGCGGCCGAAGTACGCGCGGTCGCGGTCGTCGACGAGGGCGAAGATGCTTCTGCTGACCGACACGCGGGGCTCCCGCTGGTGTCCGGCCGCCGCCCACGCGTCACGGAACAGACGGATCTGCTCCGCCTGCAGCTCGTGGAACGGCACACCCGCGTCCTCGGTCATCAGCGTGGATGACTGCATATTCATCCCTTGTCGCGCAGCCCACTCGGCCGTCGGCCGCGACCCCGCGCCCCACCAGATCCGGTCGCGCAACCCCGGAGAATGGGGTTCGGGACGCAGCAGCCCCGGCGGGTTCGGGAACATCGGGGAGGGATTGGGCTGCGCGAAGCCCGCACCCGACAGCGCCTGGAGGAAGACCTCCGTGTGCTGCCGGGCCATGTCGGCATCCGTCTCCCCATCAGACGGGACGTAGCCGAAGTAGCGGAAGCCATCGATGACCTGCTCAGGCGATCCCCGGCTGATGCCGAGCTGGAGACGACCACCGGCGATGAGGTCGGCGGCACCTGAGTCCTCGACCATGTAGAGCGGGTTCTCGTAGCGCATGTCGATGACGGCGGTGCCGATCTCGATGCGCTTGGTGCGAGCCCCGATCGCGGCGAGGAGCGGAAAGGGCGACGCGAGCTGCTGCGCGAAGTGGTGGACCCGGAAGTAGGCTCCGTCGGCGCCGAGGTCCTCGATCGCCTCGGCGAGCTCGATCGACTGGATGAGCGCGTCGGACGCGGACCGGACCTGTGAGTAAGGCGACGCGGACCAGTGTCCGAACGACAGAAAACCGATCTTCTTCACGGTCTGAGTCTACGGTGTCGAAGGCACGGTCCGGAGAGACGAAGAACCGGCCGCCTCCCCCCGGAAGCGGCCGGTCCTCGATGGTGACTGCGGTCAGGAGCCGGGGACGAGCACCTTGTCGATGACGTGGATCACCCCGTTCGATGCGTCGACGTCGGCGAGGACGATCTTGGCGCCGTCCACGTAGGCCGAACCGCCCTGGACCGACGGCGACAGGAAGTCGCGGTGGAGCGTCCGGATCCGCGTCGACGTCACGACGTCGCCGCTGAACCGCTCGCCGGGGGCAACGTGGTGGAGCAGGACGGCGCGCAGCGTGCTCACCGAGATGTCATCGACGCCATCCACGTGGAGCGCCTCGTAGAGGTCCTCGAACGCAGCATCGGTCGGTGCGAAGACAGTGAACTGGCGATTGCCGTCAAGCGCGCCGACGAGCCCGGCTCGCACGACAGCGCCGATCAGCTCGTCGAACTCCCCGGTCTGCGCGTTCACCGCGATGGCGGTGTCGACGATGGTCGAGCCCGGTTGGCGTGCGGCTGCGGGTGCCGCGATGACGGCCAGTGAAAGTGCGGCCGCGCCGATCGCGGCACTCAGTCGTCGGATTCGCATGTCGCGTGTGTCCTCCAGGCTTCGCCGACTCGTACAACAGTTGTACAACGTCTGTCGAGAGTTTGCCGGATGTGTAGAGGGCTTGTCAAGCAGCCGTGGGCCGCTACACTGCACGAACGATGTACACGATCAAAGAGGCTGCAGCGCGAACGGGCCTGACCGTCCCGGTGCTCCGCGCCTGGGAGCGGCGCTACGCCGTCGTCGCACCCGCGCGCACCTCCGGCGGGTATCGCGTCTACGACGACGCGGCGCTCAGTCGCCTCAGGTCGATGCGCCGGCTCGTCGACGACGGCTGGTCCCCGAGCGCTGCGGCCGCAGCGATCAAAGCCGGCACTGCGCCCGTCGAGGACTTCGAGAGTCAGCCGGTCGAGCGACAACCAGGTCGACTCGTCGGTCAGCTGGTCGATGGCGCCGCGGCAATCGACAGCCCGAGGATCGAGCGCGTCCTTGACGAGATGTTCGCGGGCGGAACCTACGAGCGAGTCGTCGACGACCAGCTCATACCGGGGTTACATGCGCTGGGCGACGCTTGGGCCGAGGGCCGGGTGTCCGTCGCCGGCGAGCACGTTGCGAGCAACGCGATCCTTCGACGACTCGCGGCCTCCTTCCAGGCGTCGGGGCCGGGACGGGATCCTCGTCGGCCGGTGCTCGTCGGTATGGCGCCCGGCGCGCATCACGAGCTGGGCGGGCTGATCTTTGCAACGGCGTTGCGTCGCGCCGGTCTTCCAGTCGTCTACTTCGGAGCGGATCTTCCGCTCGAAGACTGGGTCGCGGCAATCGAGCGGAACGACGCACGCGCCGTGGTGGTGGGCGCTGTCATGCCAACCGATACGGCGCAGGCGATGTCGGTCGCGAACGCTGTGCGAGCCGCGCAACCAGATGTCCTGATCGCCTTCGGCGGGCCAGCTGCGCCTGATCCAGAAACTGAAGCGTCCTCGGACGCGCAGGTGATTCGGTTGCCGGCTGACCTGGGGAAGGCTGTCGCGACGCTGGCCAGCGCCCTCCCGCGGACCACTGGTGGCCGGCGTTCCGCGAAACACCGCCATGGTCGCGTCGCAGGCGGGCAGTGAGGTCGAGATTGTCGCCAGACTGAAGGGTCGGGTGGGGGACTGGGTACGCACCTGTGCCGGTCGAAGCGCGATTGTCGGCACCCCGTCGAGCGAGGTCGCGAACATGAGAGCTGCCATCTTCAACGGACCGCGCGACATCGTCGTCGAGGACGTTCCCGACCCCGCCATCGAGGCTCCGACGGACGCGATCGTCCGGGTCATCCTCGCCTGCGTCTGCGGGTCGGATCTCTGGTACTGGCGGGGCGAATCGCCGCATGGCCGGACCGGTATCGGCCACGAGTTCATCGGGGTCGTCGAGGCAGTCGGCGCGTCGGTCGGTGCGGTCAGCGAGGGCGACTTCGTCATCGCCCCCTTCGCGTACAGCGACGGGACCTGTCCGAACTGCATCGTCGGGATGCAGACCGCCTGCATCCACGGAGGATTCTTCGGGAGTGGCGATGGGCTCGGCGGTCAGGCGGAACGCGTGAGGGTGCCGCTCGCGGATGGCACGCTCGTCGCCGTGCCTGGGGAGCCGCGCGACGAGGCGATGATGCGGTCGCTCCTGACCCTATCCGACGTGATGGGCACCGGTCATCACGCGGCGGTCAGCGCTCGCGTCGCGCAGGGCGACACCGTCGCGGTCGTCGGAGACGGTGGCGTCGGGCTCGCGGCGGTGCTTGCGTCAAAGCGACTCGGCGCGGAGCGGATCATCGCCCTGTCACGTCATGCAACGCGGCAGGAGCTCGCGTGCGTTTTCGGGGCGACGGATATCGTCGCGGAGCGCGGCGAGGCCGCTATCGAGGCAGTTCTCGACCTCACGAGCGGTGCAGGAGTCGACGCCGCCCTCGAGTGTGTCGGGACGAACGATGCCATGACGACGGCGATCGGCGTTGCGCGCCCCGGGTCGACGGTCGGTTATGTCGGCGTGCCGCACGGCATCCAACTCGACGTCTCCCGCCTGTTCTCGAGGAACGTCGGTATCCAGGGCGGTTCTGCTCCCGTCCGCGCGTACCTTCCGGACCTGCTCGCTGACGTTCTCGCTGGCCGCATCGACCCCGGGAGGGTCTTCGACCTCGACGTCGACCTCGACCACGTCGCGGACGCGTACGCCGCGATGGACGAGCGGCGGTCGATCAAGGCTCTCATACCTGTCGCCGCCCCGTGAGCATCCCTGAAAGCCGATCAGCGCAGGAGACGCAGATGCAACCGCGAGAGCACCAGACGACGAAGGCCCCATCCGAACGGTTCACCGGAGACGCCTGGATCGACATCATCATCGAGGGCGAAGAGCCGTCCCGCGTCCGGGCGGCGTTCGTCCGTTTCGCACCGGGTGCCCGGAACGCCTGGCACGCGCATGCCGTCGGCCAGACGGTTCATGTCACCGAGGGTGTCGGTCGGATCCAGTCACGTGGTGAGGAGATCGTCGAGATGCGGTCCGGTGACACGATCGTCACGCGGGCGGGCGTGTGGCACTGGCACGGCGCGGGGCCGGACCGGTTCATGACCCATCTTGCGATCTGGGAGGCGCCGCGTGATGGGAGTCCGGAAACGGAATGGGGGGACCTCGTCACCGACGAGGAGTACGGCGCCGGGGCTCGGAGCGCGAGCCGATGAGCAGCTGGACGGCCCATGAGTTGGACCGGATCGAGGGAGCGGACGAGATCGAACTCGCGTCGGTCAGGGCCGACGGGACGTTGCGCGGCTTCGTCACGATCTGGGCTGTGCGCGTCGGCGATGACGTCTACGTCCGGTCCGCGTACGGCTATGACAACCCCTGGTTCCAGCGCGCGCTCACCTCGGGGCGGGGCCGCATCCGAGCGGCGGGTGTCGAGCGCGATGTCAGGTTCGAGGTCCCTGAGCCGGATGTCGCCGACGACGTGACGGCTGCCTACCACGCGAAATACGACGGCCACGGCGCACGCATCGTCGCAACCGTGGTTTCGCCGGAAGCGGTTCGCTCCACGCTTCGCGTGCTGCCGGCCTGATCGCCCCGCACGACGACTGGCAGCGGGAGAGGTCAGTCGAGGACTGCGCGGAGCGCCGCGTCGATGTCGGACCAGAGGTCCTCGACGTTCTCGATGCCCACCGACAGTCGACAGTGAGTGGGGCCGACCACGGTCGCGTCGCCGGCGTAGCGGGCACGGCGCTCGATCAGGGACTCCACGCCGCCCAGGCTGGTCGCGTGGGTGACCAGTCGAAGGCCGGCCAGGAAGGCATCGGTCTGCGCGACCGAGCCGGCCACTTCGAAGGCAAGCATGGATCCCGATCCATCCGGCAGGACGCGCGACGCTCGATCGTGCTGACTGTCGCCGGGCAAGCCCGGGTAGTAGACGGCCGAGATGTGTGGGTGGGACGAGAGGCGGCTGGCAAGTTCGGATGCTGATGCTTCGGCCCGGTCGAGTCGCACGGCGAGCGTGCGCAGCCCGCGCAAGGCGAGGAATGCCTCGAGACCGCCGGGGATCGCGCCGTGGTCGTGGCGATGAGCTGCGAGGAACGACGCGTCTGCGTCGTCGCGGCAGATGGCCGCGCCGAGCAGCAAGTCCGAGTGGCCGCCGATGAGCTTGGTCCCGGAGTGGAGGACGATGGCAGCGCCGAGATCGAGCGGCCGTTGGCGGAGCGGCGTCGCGAACGTCGCATCCACGACCGTGATGGCGCCACGCTCGCGCGCTCCGGCTGCGATCGCGCTGACGTCGGCGACGACGAGCAGTGGGTTCGCGATCGACTCGACCCAGACCATGTCGGCGCCAACAGCGGCGGCAAGAAGCGTCGCGGTGTCGTCCGCGGGCGCCATCCGAAGCTGGACGCGGCCGTGCGCCTGCATGCGTTCGAAGATGGTCCTGACGCCGTAGTACGTCACCGAGGACAGGACGACGGTCCCACCGGGTGGCACGAGGTCGGCGATGGCGGTCGCCGCCGCCAGCCCGGATGCGAACGTCACGGCTCGGCCCCCGTCGAGCGCACCGAGTGCGTCCTCGAGGGCGCCCCATCCGGTATTGCCGTCGCGGCCGTATTCGAGCGTCGCATCGTGGACGTAGGTGGAGCTCATCGTGATCGCCGGGTTCATGGGAGCCCCCGCGGTCCGCTCCGGCCGGCCGGCCTGCACGGCGATGGTGTCGGGCGTCCAGGACGGGTCAAGAGTGACGGGGCTTGGATACAGCCGCTCGGGCATGTCGGTCAGCTCCCTCCGACTGTCGCCCGGAACGACGCCTGCAGCGCACCGCCGTCGTCCCGAAGCTCGAGCTTCTCGCCCGAGATCGTCCACGTCGTCGCGGCCTGCATCGCTGTGAGGAACAGCGTTTCCTGCTCGTCGACCCCGGCCGGCGTGTTGCACACCATCCTGGTCGCGGCGAGCGGCCCGATCTTGATCGTCGTGGCGGTACTGGTGTACGGACCGCTGTAATCGTTGCAACCGCCCGATCCGGCGATGGTCCCGGCCTCGCCGAAGATGGCTGTCAGGGACGTGCCCGTGACGACGCTGCTAACGGCACCCTTTCCGTTGTTGACGCCCGTCGCGACCCATCGCGTCTTCGACAGCCCCGCCGGCTGGGTCGCGGCGAACGACAGGCCGACCTTGCCTTCGGCGGTCTTCAGTTGGAGCTCGGTGGGGGAGGCCGTGAAGGTCGCGACCCGTCCGAGTGCGGTCAGGAAGACCGTCTCGAGGGCCGACTGCGCCGGCCCGCAGGCCTTCTTGGTCGAGGCGAGCGGTCCGATCGTGAGCTTGTCACCATCGACCGTATAGCCCCCGGTGTAGTCGTTGCAGCCGGCATTGCCTGAGACGGTCGCATCCGCGAAGGTCGCCGACGCGCTGATCGCCTCGGGGACCTCGACGGCGTTCCCATCCGGGCCGAGATATCCAGTCAACCGCCAGAGCGTCCCTTCGAGGCCCGATCCGGCCGTCGCGGAGGCCTGGGCAACGGATGCTCCGGCTGACGGGCTGGCTGATCCCGCCTGGCTTCCCAGGGAGGAACAGGCGGATAGGACCATGACGGCGGTCAGCGCGGCGACGGGCGCGATGGCGCCTCCGAGACGTCGTGTCGGCACGGATGTTCTCCCCTCAGGACGGATCCATCGGCCGGTCGATCGCCGAGCGGCGCAGATAGTGGCATCCGATCCTAGCGGCGTCGAGACGACGCCGCAGGAACGACCGGACTCGATGTCAGGGCGTGGTCGTGATCACGAGCTGCGCGGGTTGGCCGCCCTCGCGACTCGAGTAGAGGACGCTGTCGCTACTCGGACTGTCGATCCCGATGCGAACCGTTCCATCACCGGTCACGACGCTTGTCGGCAACGAGACATCCGCCCACGTGCCGGTCGTCACCGCCCCGATGTCGGCAAGCGTCGAGCTGCCGATCGTCGGTGCGTTCGTCCAGGTGATCGTGGACTCACTCCATCCCGTCGCGACGGGGCCGACCCGGCCGCCGTCGGCGCTGCCGTCGACGACGTTCAGGCGAAGCTTCACCGACGCGACCGGTCCGCTCAGGCTCGGCACGTTGAACGTCAGATACGACCGATAGATGTACGAGCTACTCGTGTTCGCACGCAGGCTCGGATATGTCCCGTAGTTGCCGGTCGGGCTTGTGTCTTTCACCTGTGCGTCGGCGCTGACCGGGATCGTCACCGTCCCGCCCGTCGGCGCCGGCGTCGGCGTGGGCGTGGGCGTCGGGGTTGCGGTGGCGGTCGGTTTCGGCGTCGGCGTCGCGGTCGGCGTGGGTGTCGGCGTGGGTGTCGGGGAGGGTGTTCCCCCGAGGGGGATGTCGGCGAACCAGTACCGTTGGGTGACGTCGTTGCTTGCGGCGATGATCAGCCCGGTCGAAGGGTCCACGTTCTGCTTGGTCGACGTCACGTTGTTCATCTCCAGGCTCGAAGCGTCACGGATGACGGGCGTCCCGAGGCCTTCAGGGAACGAGATCGAGTCGATCCGCGTGGTCTTCTCATAGATCGACCCGCCGTTCTCATCCGACGTCGCGAACATGTGGAGCACGCCCTGGACATCGTCGAGGAGGACGATCGGCCTGGTGTGGTGGTCGCGGACCCGACCGAACGTATAGCTCGCCCAGTCGCCGCCGGTATCGCGA
>JBJMMQ010000199.1:0-11591 GCA_045804705.1 Chloroflexota bacterium | reverse complement strand
ATCTACGCGGTCGGTGGCAGCCCCGAGGCCGCGGTCCGCACCGGCGTGCCGATGAACGCGACGTTGATATCGGTCTACGCCATGAGCGGCCTGTCCGGGGCCATCGGCGGGATGCTCTTCGTCGGAACCGCTGACGCCGGCTCGCCGTTCACCGGCCAGGGCATGGAGCTCAACGCCATCGCCGCGGTGATCATCGGGGGCGGCAGCTTCCTGGGCGGCCGTGGCGGCGCCCTGAACGCCCTGACAGGTGCGTTGATCCTCGGGGTCATGCACAACGGCCTCAACCTGCTCGGTCTCGACCCGAACTTCCAGTACATCGCCGTAGGACTGGTCGTCCTCGTCGCCGTCGAGCTCGACGTCTTGAGGGCCTTCGTCGAGAACCCGTTCCGAAGCATGCAGGCGAGGCTCGCATGACAGACGCCGTCCACGCTGTCGTGCCGTCCGAGGTGGACCCCGTCCTGAGCGTTCGTGGTGCCACCAAGACCTTCGGGGCCGTGGTCGCACTCGACGGCGTCGACCTCGAGGTCCGCTCCGGTGAGGTCCTCGCCCTCCTCGGCGACAACGGCGCCGGCAAGTCGACCCTCATCAAGTGCATCAGCGGCGTCCACAAGCTCGACCGAGGCGAGATCCAGATCGACGGGTCCCCCGTCCACATCACCTCGGCGGCCGATGCGCGATCAAACGGGATCGAGACCGTCTACCAAGACCTGGCCCTGTTCGACAACCTCAACCCGACGGCGAACTTCTTCGCCGGCCGCGAAGTGGCGGGGCCGTCCTGGTTGCCACGCGGTCTGCAGTGGATGAAGCAGAAGGAGATGTCCACCCGCACCAAGGACCTTCTCGACCGTCTGCAGATCCGGCTCCCTGACTTCGATGCTGACGTAGCACTGATGTCGGGAGGCCAACGCCAGGCGGTGGCGGTCGCGCGAGCCGTGGCGTTCTCCTCGAAGCTCGTCATCCTCGACGAGCCGACTGCCGCCCTCGGGCTTCGGGAGTCGGCGCGGGTCCTGGAGCTGGTCGATCGGCTCCGAACCTCCGGCGTCGCGGTCATCTTGATCTCTCACAGCATGGATCACGTCATGGCGGTGGCGGACCGGGCGATGGTCATGCGCCGCGGCCGGAAGATCGGCGAGGCACCGGCGACCGCCGACAACCAACAGCAACTCGTGTCCTGGATCGTCGGCGCGGGAGGGAGCGCCACCGTTTGAAGCTTCACCACTTGGACGCACGGCACGTGCGGCAGATCCGGCAAGGAAGATCCGACAAGAAGGAGCAACACACATGTCGACTCGACTGAAGGCGTTGGGCATGCTCGGAGCAGCGGCGATCCTCATCACGGCGTGCGGCAGCAGCGGCGGGGGGACCGCGGCGCCATCCGCCGCGGCGCCATCCGCGGCGCCGTCCGCGGCGGCATCCGCGGCGCCGTCCGCGAGCGCCGCAAGCGAGAAGATCAAGGTCACTCTTCTCACCAAGGCCACCGGCGGTTTCTGGGATGCCATGATCGCGGGCGCCAAGAAGTATGAGACCGATCACCCGAACGACATCGAGCTCACGACCAACGCGTGCAAGACCAACGACGACACGCCCTGCCAGATCGCGGAGATCCAGGACGCTGTCACCAAGGGCGCCCAGGCGATCGTGGTCTCCCCGATGGGCGTTGGCGTCACCGACGCCCTCAATGAGGCTCAGCAGGCAGGCGTCAAGATCGTGTTCGTCGACAACACGATCCCGGGTGTCGTGCCGGACGCGGTTGCGGCGACGAACAACGTCAAGGGCGGCGAGGCAGCCGGCGCGTACATCAAGAGCCAGCTGAAGTCGGGCGACACCATCGGCCTGCTCGAAGCCGTGCGTGGCGTGCCGAACCTCGACCAGCGCATCGACGGTGTCAAGGCAGCGCTCGACGGTACTGGTGTGAAGGTCGTGATCGGGGGTCAGCAGACCCTGTGTGATACCAAGAACGGCGCCTCGGTGACGCAGGACCTGCTCACCAAGTACCCGAACCTCACAGCGATCTACTCGGCGTGCGACTCCCCGGCGATGGGTGCCGTGTCGGTCGCGGAGTCCAAGCAGCACCCGCTGCTGATCTTCGGCTACGACGGTGACCCGGAGATGGCCAAGCTCATCCAGGGAGGCAAGACCACAGCCACGATGGCGCAGTCGCCGTTCAAGATGACGAACCTCGGCGTCGAGGCGGCAGTCAAGTCGCTCAAGGGCGAGAACTACGTGAAGGCCATCGACACAGGCACCACGCTCGTCACGAAGGACAACGCTGCCGACTTCACGTCAGCCTGGCAGTAACTCCTTCCGGACGGGAGCACGCTTCGGACGCCCGCTCAAGGCATCCGAAGGGCCCGGCACTACTGATGAGTGCCGGGCCGTGCTCCCGTGAAACCAACATCCACACATCCAATCGACGACCTCATCGTCCCAGCTTCGGAGTGCGACTCGTGACAACGGCTCAGGCGGTGGTGGACAGCCACATCCACTTATGGGACACCGACCCGCCGGCGGCCGCGCTCACGAGGGGTCCGCATCGATGACGCGATTCGTCAGCATGGAGACCCGCGACATCCGGTTTCCCACCTCCGTCGGCCTGCACGGGTCCGATGCCATGAACCCGGCGCCGGACTACTCCGCGGCCTACGTGGTCATCAAGACGGATGCCGGAGATGGGCATGAGGGCCACGGCTTCGTCTTCACGACGGGTCGTGGCAACGACATCCAGACGGTCGCCATCCGGGCCCTCAGCAGCTGGGTCGTCGGACGCGACGTCGAGGAGACGCTGGACGGGCTGGGAGATCTCGGTCGTGAGCTGACCGGCGACGCCCAGCTGAGGTGGCTCGGCCCCGAGAAGGGCGTCGTGCACATGGCGGCGGGTGCGGTGCTCAACGCCTTGTGGGACCTGCGCGCCAAACGTGCCGGCCAGCCGCTGTGGGAGCTGCTCTCGTGCCTGTCCCCCGAGGAGATCGTCGATCTGGTCGACTTCCGCTACCTCACCGATGCGCTCACCCGGGACGAGGCCCTGTGCATCCTCCGAGAGGCAGAGCCGGGCCGCGCGGCGCGCACCGCACAGCTCCAGAGCGCGGGATACCCGGCCTACACCACAACCCCAGGTTGGCTCGGCTACGACGACGAGAAGTTGGCCCGGCTCTCCGTCGAAGCTGTCGAGGACGGCTTTCGGTTCATCAAGCTCAAGGTCGGCCGCGACCTCGAAGAGGACGTCCGACGGATGGCGATCGCGCGCGCTGCCGTCGGCCCGGACATCGCGATCGCCGTTGACGCCAACCAGCGATGGGAGGTTGCCGAGGCCATCGACTGGATCAACAAGCTCTCGCAGTTCGACCCCTATTGGATCGAGGAGCCGACCAGCCCCGATGACGTCCTGGGCCACGCGGCGATCCGCGCCGGGGTCGCCCCTGTGCTCGTTGCGACCGGTGAGCACGTCGCCAATCGCGTCGTCTTCAAGCAGATGCTCGCCGCTGGCTCCCTCGACATCCTGCAGATCGACGCCACCAGGGTCGGCGGGGTGAACGAGAACATCGCGATCCTCCTGCTCGCGGCGAAGTTCGGGGTTCGGGTCTGCCCGCATGCGGGTGGCGTCGGGCTATGCGAGCTCGTGCGGCACCTGGCGATGTTCGACTTCGTCGCCGTCAGTGGAAGCACCGAGAGGCGTGTCATCGAATACGTCGACCACCTCCACGAGCACTTCCTCGACCCGGCGGTGCTCCTGAACGGGCACTACGTCGCGCCGAGCATGCCGGGGTTCAGCAGCCAGATGCTTCCGGCCACCCTCGAGGAGTATCAGTTCCCCGACGGACGCATCTGGGCGACTGGGGGGAAGTCGTGACGACCGAGACCACTGCTGCCCGCTACGTCGGCGGTCACGCCATCGACGTCGCTCCCGCGGCTCAACGGGCGCCGGGACCGGGAGAGGTCCGGATCGACGTGGCCTTTACCGGCATCTGCGGGACCGACCTGCACATCCTCCACGGGGACATGGATCAGCGCGTCACCATGCCAGCCGTTCTTGGTCACGAGATGTCCGGACGGATCGCCGAGATCGGACCGGGAGTCGATACGTGGTCGGTGGGCGACCCGGTCACGGTGATGCCCCTCGAGTGGTGCGGCACCTGCCCCGCCTGCCTGGCCGGCCACCAACACATCTGCCAGCGACTCATCTTCGTCGGCATCGACTCCCCCGGCGCCATGCAGTCCTCCTGGACCGTCCCCTCACGCATCCTCGTCCGGCTGCCGGACGAGATCGCCCTCCGTGACGCTGCTCTCGTGGAACCAACGGCAGTGGCCGTCCACGACGTCCGGCGAGCCCAGCTTTCGCCGGGTGAGCGCGTCCTTGTGGTCGGCGGGGGGCCGGTCGGGCTGCTCGTCGCCGTGGTAGCCCGCGAGGTCGGGGGTGAGGTCCTTGTCCTCGAGGTCGACGCGCACCGCCGGTCCGTCATCGCGGAGCTCGGCTTCGACGTGCTCGACCCGACCACCGAGGACGTGGCCGGTCACTTGGAAGCATGGACCGGGGGTGCTGGCGTCCCGTTGGCGTTCGAGGTGTCCGGTTCACAACCCGGACTGGACACAGCGATCGAGGCCCTCGCGGTGCGCGGCCGGCTCGTCGTTGTCGCCATCCACCCTCAGGCTCGCCCGGTTAGCCTGTTCCGGATGTTCTGGCGGGAGCTGACGGTCATCGGCGCGCGTGTCTACGAACGCGCCGACTACGAGCGCGCCGTCGAGCTCGTCGCCGCGGCGGTCGTCCCCGCCGAGGCCCTGATCTCCGCTGTCGTGCCGTTGTCGGAGGCCGCCGACGCGTTCGTGCAGCTCGAGCGCGGCGGCGGAGTCATGAAGGTCCTCATCGACTGCCGAGCGGACGCGTGACCATGCTCTTCGACCTGAGCGGCCGGCTCGCGGTCGTGACGGGCGCGCGGCGCGGCATAGGCCGGGCCATGGCCGAGGCGCTCGCCGAAGCGGGCGCCGACATCATCGGTGTCAGCGCCTCCATGGAGGCCGAGGGCAGCGTCCTCGAACGGCGGGTACGAGCGTGCGGGCGCGAGTTCACCGGGCTCGCGGCCGACTTCGCGAACCCGGACGACGTGCGCAGGTTGGCCCAGCTGCTGGATGACCTCCCACGGCCGGTTGACATCCTGGTCAATAACGCAGGCACGATCGCGCGCACACCCGCGGCCGAGCACACCGACGCGGACTGGGACCGCGTCCTGCAGGTCGACCTGACGAGCCAGTTCGTCCTCACTCGTGAGATCGGCCGCTCGATGATCGCCCGGGGAAGCGGCAAGGTGATCTTCACGGCCTCGATGCTGAGCTTCCAGGGCGGGATCAACGTGCCCGGCTACACCGCCGCCAAGAGCGGCCTCGTCGGGCTCACCAAGGCGCTGTCCAACGAGTGGGCGTCGAGGGGCGTGAACGTCAACGCGATCGCGCCCGGTTATATCGCCACCGACAACACCCAGGCGCTGTACGACGACCCCGACCGCCACCGCTCGATCCTGGAACGCATCCCGGCCGGTCGCTGGGGTCAACCTTCCGATCTCGCGGGGGCGACCGTGTTCCTGGCGTCCGCCGCCTCCGACTACGTCAACGGCATCGTCCTGCCGGTCGACGGGGGATGGCTCGGACGATGATCGGCCGTCCGCGTCTCCGCGCCGACGCCGCTGATGATCGCGCCGACCCACCACGGAGCGTGACCGCCGAGCCCGGCTAGTGGTAGGTCGGGATCTCGGCGTCCGAGCTCGGCAGCGACTGGAGCGGCACGGGGGCCGGCCGCGAGCAGCGGCTCGCGACGTCGACCCGGCGACCTGTCCGGGCCGACTCCAGGAGCGATTCCATGACGTCCAGCACGTGGAACGCGAGGGCGCCCCCCGCGCGCGGCTCCTCTCCAGTGGGAGTCGCCGCGAGGTCCGCGATCCCGTAGCCCCGCGAGCTGCGCTCGTACCCGGCGCTGATCGGGAGCGTGACCCAGCCGGTCCCGTCGAGCTCGCGCAGCTCGACGTCGCCGCGGAACAGGTTCGGGTCCGGCGCGATGAGCGACCCGACCTCCCCGTGGATCTCGATCCGCGAGGCCCTGGAGGCGACCGCGTCGAAGCTCATGACGAGCGTCGAGATCGCGCCCGACTCGTGGATCAGGGCGCCGGTCACGTGGCTGTCGACGGCGACCGGGATCGTCTCGCCGGCGCGCGCGCCCGAGCGGATCGTCCGCGTCCCGCGCGTGCGGCTCGCGGCGCCGATGGCGGCGACGACCGGGCCGAGGATCGTGACGAGGGCGGTCACGTAGTACGGCCCCATGTCCAGAAGCGGGCCGCCCCCGGGCTGGTAGTACAAGTCGGGATCCGGGTGCCAGCGCTCATGGCCGGGCGTGACCATCGTCGCGGTCGCCGCGATCGGGGCCCCGATCCGTCCGTCGTCGACGGCCTTCCGGGCCGTCTGGATCCCCGTTCCCAGGACCGTGTCGGGCGCGCAGCCGACCTGCACGCCGGCCGCACCGGCAGCCTCGAGGATCGCGCGCGCGTCCGCTGTCGTCGCTGCCAGCGGCTTCTCGCCGTAGACCGCCTTGCCCGCGGCGATCGCCTGGAGGGCGATGGCGGCGTGGGCGGCCGGGATCGTGAGGTTCAGGACGACATCGACGTCGGCATTCGCGAGGAGGTCGACGACTGGCATGGCGGGGATGCCCTCGGCCGTTTCCACCGCAGTGGCGCGGGCCGGGATGCGATCCGCCGCCGCCACGATCTCGATCGCGTCGAGCCGGCGGGCGGTGTCGAGGTACTGCCGGGCGACCGCGCCGCAACCGATCATCCCGATCCTCACCGGGCGGCCCACAGCAGCCCCCTCTCGATGACGGTGTGGACGGTCGGATGGACGAGGACGTCGAGGCTGTGGCCGGGGGTGCAGACGAAGATCCGGCCCTTGCCCCAGCGCCGCGTCCAGATGGCGGGCGAGGTGATCTCGCGGTGCCACTCATCCCACGGCCGGACCTTCTGGGTCGTCGTCGCGAGGACGTCGAGATAGCGGTCCCAGAGCACCCAGTACTGCTCGGTGACCAGGTCGAAGTCCGCGAGGCCCCGGGTGATGGGGTGGTCGGCCGCGGCCGGCAGCAGGTTGACCGTGTACGGCACGTAGTTGTTCTCGGGTCCGTCGCGGGTGATCGTCGCCGGGTCCTTGCCGGGATGGCACGCGAACTGGGCGCCGATGAGCTGGAAGTAGTCGGACGAGTTGCGATACGAATCGGCGATCCCGCCATGCCAGCCCGCCATGCCGGTCCCGTTGGCGATCGCCGCGCGCAGGCCGGCAAGCTCGTCGCGGGCGATCGTCGCCATGGTGTTGCACTGCATGATCAGGTCGGTCCGCGCCATCAGGTCCGGATCGGCGTACGGCGCCGGCGAGTCGAAGACCCGGACCTCGTAGCCGTTCGTCTCGAGGTGCGGGATGAACAGGTCCGTCGCCTCGATGGGCGCGTGGCCGTCCCAGCCCCCGCGGACGACGATGGCGAGCTTCGATGGGGCAGTCGGCATGCGGGACGCGGTCTCCGTTCTACCGGCTCAGACCAGCGGATGTCGTGCTTCGCTCTTCGACGACTGAACAGCTGGTAGGGATGGCTGGCGAGGAAGGATTCGAACCTTCGATCTCCTGATCCAGAGTCAGGCGCCTTACCGCTTGGCCACTCGCCAGTGGAGCCGCGGGATTCTAACCGCCGCGACTCGCGACGGTCTTGCTCTGCTACTCTGCCGCCCGTGGATCCGCAGGAGGGCGATCCGGACGCCGTCACGTCCGAGCCCACCGACCCCCCGCCACCAACCCCGCCCACCCCACCGACGCCGCCCTCGGGCCGTGCTGGCTCGCGCTATGTGCCGGCGGTTCTCGACGCCCTGATCCCGGGTCTCGGGCACCTCGTCGCCGGCCGCCGCGGACGGGCGATCATCCTTCTGACCCCGGTCGTCGTCGCGCTCGCCATCGGCGCCTGGATCCTCATCACCACATCGGCACCACGATTGGTCGCCGAACTTCTCGCCTCCGAGGTCATCTGGGGCCTGCTCGCGATCCAGGGGCTGTTCCTCATCTGGCGGCTGGTCGCGGTCGCATCGAGCATCTGGAACCCGTCCCTGCCGCGTCCCGGCCGGGCCGACGTCCTGCCTGTCGCCCTCGTCCTGCTGCTGGTCATCGTCCCGCAGGCGTATGGCGGCTATGCGACCGAGATCGCCCGGGAGACGACCGACGAGATCTTCGTGGAACCGCCACCCGTCGCAGTCGGTCCGTCCGAGGCGCCGCAGCCGGACCCGGAGAGCCTCGAAGAGCCAGACGTCTCGCCGTCACCGGAGGCGTCCGCCTCGGAGCCGCCGTCTGCGGCGCCTGCCGTGCCGCGGGTGAACGGCCTGATCATCGGGGTCGACTCGGGCGTCGGCCGGAACACCTACCTGACCGACACGATGATCGTCGTCTCCCTCGATCCTGTCGCTCAGACCGTGTCGATGGTGTCGATCCCGCGCGACGTCGTGGACGTCCCGTTGTCGGACGGCCGCAAGTTCCGGGGCAAGATCAACTCGCTCGTCTCCTACGCACGGCACCACCCGAAGCAGTTCCCGGGCTCGAATGGCACAGGCTTCGACGTCCTCATGGACGCGCTGGGGACGCTCCTGAAGGAGCCGATCACGTACTACGCGAAGGTGGACCTCGGCGGCTTCGTCCGGGTCGTCGACACGCTCGGCGGCGTCAACGTCATGGTCGCGCGGAGCTTCTGCGACTCCCATTACAGCGAGTACGGCTACGAGAATGGGTTCGCGATCAGCAAGGGCAAGCACCACCTCAACGGCAATCAGGCGCTCGCCTACGCTCGGGTCCGCAAGCCGGCAGGAGAGAGCGACTTCACTCGTGCCGCGCGCCAGCAGGAGGTCGTCCAGGGCATCCGCGACTCCATCGTCCGCGGTGGATTCATCAACGACCCGATCGGTCTGCTCAAGGCCGTCGGCCGGACGGTCGAGACGAACGTGCCGCGCAAGGTCCTCCCCGATCTCGCGGACGCCGCGAGCCATATCACGCGCAAGCAAACCTACCGAGCCGTCATCACGCACCCTCTCGTGAAGGGCGCATATGACAGCCGGGGATCGATCCAGAAGCCCGACGTCCCCGCGATCCGCAAGCTCGCAGCCTCGATCTTCACGACGTCCGGGACACTTCCGCCCGCGAAGTACCTGGCACCCGGATCCACGGGCTCCGTCTCCGGAAGCGGCGTGAGCAGCTGCAAGCCTCCGTCCACGCCGAAGCCGACCGCGAAGCCGACGCCGAAGCTGACCGTCAAACCCGCCACCGCTGCGCCGACCGCCGCCGCGACGCCGGTAGAGCCGGCCGCCACTCCGGCCGCTCCCTGACGGTACGTTCGGGTGGGCTGCAGGGCTTCCAGCCGGTGGGAAGATGGCTGCGATGCACTCGCCCCGGATCCGACTGCTCGCGCTCCTCGTCGCATGCCTGCTCGCGACGGGTCTCGCGGCGACCGTCGTGTCGGCGTCGTCACTGCCGCCGTGCAAGGTCACGGACACCCTGACAGCGCAGCGGCGCTACGCGGACTGGGCCAAGACCGTCCTTGACACGCGTTTCAAGCTGCCGAGCAGCTACGCCCCCAGTGACCTCCGCTCGACGACGGCTGTGGGCCTCGGCAGTCACAAGGTCCGGAGGTTCGTCCTGGCCGACCTGAAGGCGATGGCCTCCGCGGCCCGCGCCGCGGGTGCCAGGCTGGCGATCCAGTCGGCGTACCGAAGCTATTCGACACAGAAGTCCACGTTCGCGTACTGGGTTCGCGTGTCCGGCTACTCGGCCGCGATCCGATCGAGCGCCAGAGCCGGTCACAGCGAGCACCAGCTGGGCACGACCGTCGACTTCAGGAGCTACGGCGGGTCGGCGCCCTGGTACTACACGGACTGGGGCCGGACGAAGGCTGGAGCATGGCTTCGGACGAATGCCTGGAAGTACGGCTTCATCATGTCCTACCCGAAGGGCAAGTCGAGCCTGACCTGCTACGCGTATGAGCCCTGGCACTTCCGCTATGTCGGACGGGCCGAGGCGGCGAAGGTGCGCGCGAGCAAGCTGACCCTTCGCGAGTACCTCTGGCGACAGCAGACGACGCCTCCACCGCCCCCTCCGACACCGGTGCCGACACCGGGACAGCCAAGTCCGTCCGCGGAACCGAGCTCGTCCGCGGAACCGAGCCCGTCCGCCGACCCGAGCCCGTCCGCCGACCCGAGCCCTAGCGCGGCGACGCCGGTCGAGGCAAGCCCGGGGGGCTGAGCCCGATCAGCGGATGGTGACCGTCGTGGCGCCGGAGAGCGCGGCGCGGTCGTCCGCGAACGGCGACTGCGCGATCGCGGTCTCCCAGGTGTACTTCCCGGTCGAGATCACGCGGGCCACATACCGCAGCCGAACGTTCGCGCCATCTGATCGAGGCTCGGCACAGAAGTCCACCCGCTGACCGACCTCCGCGTACGGGTACGTGGCATTCGCGGAGGCCCCCTGCTCGTCTTCCGGATCCACCCAGCCGCGGAGCCTCCCGACGGCGACGAGTCCCGACGGCAGGTAATCGGTCACGGTGTGGCAGCCGAAGTTCGCGCGTTTGCCGAAGTCGACGACCAGGTCCACCGTGACGAGATCACCCGCCTTGGCCACACCAGACGGCGCGAAAGTCCGCGTGATCTTGACGTCGGGGTCCTTCGTAAAGGTCTTCGGATCGACCCGCTCGCGCCAGCTCGTGGTCAGCCCGATCGACCCACTGACGGCTTCGATCGTGAAGTCCGGTACCTGGCTCGCCGCGAGAGTCATGTGGAATGCCTGCCCGGGCTCGAGCGTGACGACGGTCCGGGTTCCGTTGGCGACGTAGGCGAACGAGCTGGACGTTGGCGCCTCGCCCTCCAGAAGGCGAGTCACGAACCCCACTGCGTAGAGCGCATACGTGGTGTCCGCGTCCGGGTTCGCCTCGACGTATGCCCAGAACCTCTGTGCAAGGGGATCGTCGGTGGCCGCGGCGAGCATCGCCATCAGCGCGGTCGCCTCCGTCATGTCCGGCGCATCGCTGCCGACCCGCAACCTCGCCTGGTCACCCGCGGCGGCCTCGCCGTATCCCTCGATCAGAGCCCTTGCGATCGCATGGGCGGTACCCGCGTCGCCCAGGGCATCAGCCCCGATCCCGAGAACGAGCCGCTCGCGGATCGTCAGGTCGGGGTCGGCCGCGGCAGTCCTGATCTCGGGAAGGACGGCGGCCCTGAGACCCGCCAGCCCGGCGAGCGCGAAGACCTTTCGTTCGCGAGTCTCCTTCGGATCGCCTCCCACCGTCGTCAGGTATTGCTCGAGACGGGCGCTGTCGAAACGTTCCGGGGCGACGAGTGCGACGAGCGCTGATGCCTCCAGGTCGCTGCTGCCATACGGGACGAGGGAGAGCCCGCCGTCCGGCGTCTGGTACGTCTCGCCGTCGAAGGCATCGGCGCCGCCGACGGGGCCGCCGGCCGCGAACCGGGACGTGGAAAGGGAGCGCGCGACCGCGGCCGCCAACGCGTTCTCCAGGCGTCCGGAGTTGGTGTCACTCAGGCTCAGGATCA
>JBJMMQ010000198.1:0-42089 GCA_045804705.1 Chloroflexota bacterium | reverse complement strand
GGCGGTCCGCGGCTACAACCCGAACCCGCCCGTCATCGCCACCGAGATCGCGCAGCAGCTCAAGAAGAACCTTGGCGTCGACGCGACGCCGAAGCTTCTCGAGTCGGGCGCCATGATCGACGGCTTTACGAGCGGCAAGCTCCAGGGCCTGAGCCTCATCGGTTGGGGCGCTGACTATCCGGATCCCTCGAACTTCCTCGACTATCACTTCGGGTCGGGCTCGGGCGCGAAGTTCGGCGCCCCGTTCCAGGACATCGTCGACGCCCTGAACCAGGGTCTCTCGACGGCCGACCCGGCCGCTCGCGAGGCCGCCTACACCACCGCCAACAACCTCATCAAGGAGCACGTCCCCGCCGTGATCATCGCTCACGGGGCATCGGGCGCGGCCTTCAAGGCCGACGTCACCGGGGCCTACGCCTCGGTCTTCGGTGGGGAGCAGCTCGCGCGCATGCAGCCGGGCGATCGCCAGACGATCGTCTTCGAGCAGAACGCCGAGCCGCTGAGCCTGTTCTGCGCGGACGAGTCCGACGGCGAAAGCCTGCGGGCCTGCGAGCAGAGCAACGAGTCGCTCTATCGCTACGACGGCGCGAACTCCGTGCCGGCCCTCGCGACCGAGTGCACGGCAAGCGCAGACTCCAAGGTCTGGACCTGCAAGCTCCGTGACGGAGTGAAGTTCCACGACGGTGCGACGCTTGACGCGAACGATGTCGTCCTGAGCTATGCCCTCCAGTGGGATACGAAGCACCCGCTGCACAAGGGTCGCGCTAGTTTGTTCGACTATTGGAAGGGCCTTTGGGGCGGCTTCCTCAACCCGCCAGCTTCGTAAGCCGTCCGCTTCCGCGAACGACATCGACGGGGGCGCCGCAGCCGCGGCGCCCCCGTTCGTCACTCAAAGCTATCCCGCCCCGGAGGGGTTGATCCCCAGCCGTGACTCAGTTCATCCTTCGTCGGATCCTCGTGACGATCCCCGTCCTCCTGGGGATCGTGTTCATCGTGTTCGCGCTCGCACGTCTCGTGCCGGGAGATCCCTGCCGGGCCGTCCTCGGTGAGCGAGCCACCGATGAGATCTGTAGAGACTTCATCGCGCGCTACGGGCTCGACCAGCCCATCCCCGCTCAGTTCGTCGGCTACCTGCAGCAGCTCGCGAGCGGCGACCTGGGTGTCTCGATCAAGCACTCGCAGCCGGTGACCGAGCTTCTCATCGAACGTCTGCCGACGACCATCGAGCTGACCATCCTCGCGATGGTCTTCGCGGTCTCCATCGGCGTCCCGCTGGGGCTGCTCTCGGCCTATCGCCACAACTCGAAGACGGATGTCGGGACGATGGTTGTCGCGAACCTGGGCGTCTCGATGCCGGTCTTCGTGCTCGGCCTGCTGCTCATCTTCCTGTTCGCGATCGTGCTCAAGAACACGCCCTTTGCGCTGCCCTCGTCGGGGCGTCTCAGCTCGGGGACGACCGTCACTCCCCTCGCCGTCGTCTGGGGATTGCAGAGCCTCGGTGGGCTGCCGCGCGGGATCCTCGACTTCGTGTCGGGGATCTACATCTTCAGCTCGCTGATCACCGGTCAATGGGGCGCCACCGTGGACGCCTTCCGGCACCTGATCCTTCCGGCCATCGCGCTCGGCACCATTCCGTTGGCCATCATCGCGCGCATCACCCGCTCGAGCCTGCTCGAGGTGCTCGGCCAGGATTACGTCCGGACGGCGCGGGCCAAGGGATTGACCGAACGGAGCGTCGTCATCCGGCACGCGACACGCAACGCGCTGCTGCCGGTCGTCACGATCATCGGCCTCCAGCTCGGGGCGCTGCTGTCGGGAGCGGTCCTGACCGAAACGGTGTTCAATCTGGCTGGCGTCGGTCGATCGCTCTACGAGGCGATCACCGGTCGTGACTACGTCGTCATCCAGGGCTTCACGCTGTTGATCGCCATCATCTACGTCGTCGTCAACCTCGCCGTCGACATCTCGTACGGCTTCCTCGATCCGAGGGTGCGACTCCGATGAACCCATCGCTGACCAAGGCCGCGACCACTTCCGATACCCTCGCCATCGATCCCGCGACGGGACAGGTGGCGATCGCGGAACCCAAGCGGAGATCGTCTGGCCTGTGGCGGGACACCGCCCGCAACATCCTCCGCCAGCGGTCCGCCGTGGTCGGGCTGATCATCCTCGCGATGTTCGTGTTCATCGCGGTGTTCGCCGACCAGATCGCGACCCACAACCCATACGACTCGCTGCTGGGCGACGAGCCCGGGGTGACGGCACGAGCCGCCCCGTGCATCCATCTGCTCGGCTGCCCGGCCGACCAGCCCCAGCACCTCCTCGGCACCGACAGCAACTTCCGCGACGTGTTCAGCAGAGTCGTCTTCGGGACGCGGACGTCGCTGATCATCGGCCTGACGGCGATCGGCTTTGCGATCTTCGTCGGATCGACCATCGGCGCCTTGGCCGGCTACATGTCCGGCTGGACCGACAACATCTTCATGCGCTTCATGGACGTCATCCTCGCCTTCCCGTCGCTGCTCCTCGCGATCGTCATCGTCACCGCGGCCGGCCCGAGCCTGTTCAACGCGCTCGTCGCGATCAGCATCGTCGCGATCCCCGTGTATGCGCGCGTCGCACGCGCGTCGGTGCTGGCCGCCAAGGAGAACGATTACGTCACGGCGTCGCGCGCACTCGGGGAATCGACGTTCGGGGTGCTCACTCGCCGGATCATGCCGAACTCCATCACCCCGCTCGTCGTCACCGGCACCCTCGGGATCGGCGGCGCCGTCCTCGAGATCGCGGCCCTCGCCTTCGTCGGTGTCACCGGCGACATCCAGCGCGCCGAATGGGGCTCGATGATCGGCCTCGAGCGCAACCAGCTGTTCAGCGCGCCGCACATGATCCTTGCGCCGGCCATCTTCATCACCCTGACCGTCCTCGCATTCAACCTCCTCGGCGACGGCCTGCGGGACGCGCTGGATCCTCGGCTCAACCGGTGATCGGCGGAAGCCCGACCGAGACCCTCGGTCCTTCCCTCGATGAGACCGTCATCGAGGAGATCATCCCGGCGGCTGCGCGACGTCCGAAGCGCGAGCGTGGCGAGAAGCCGCTGCTCGAGGTCAAGGGCCTGCGGACGTCCTTCTACACCCGCGACGGCGTCGTCCGGGCGGTCGACGGGATCGACTTCCAGGTCGACCGTGGCGAGATCATGGGCCTCGTCGGCGAGTCCGGATGCGGCAAGAGCGTCACCAGCCTGTCGATCATGCGGCTCGTGGCGAGTCCGGGTCGGATCGAGGGCGGCGAGATCCTGTTCGACGGCAAGGACCTCCTGACGCTGCCCGATGACGAGATGCGCGAGATCCGAGGTGATCGGATCTCGATGGTCTTCCAGCAGCCGACCTCATCGCTGAACCCCGTCATGGAGGTCGGCAAGCAGATCGGCGAGGTCCTGCGCATCCATCGCAACATGAAGGGCACGGTCGCCCACGCTCGGGCGATCGAGCTCCTGAAGCTCGTCGGCATCCCCGACCCGGAGCGCCGGTTCAAGGCATTCCCCCACGAGATGTCGGGCGGGATGGCTCAGCGGGTGATGATCGCCATGGCCCTCGCGTGTGAACCCGAGCTGCTCATCGCCGACGAGCCGACGACCGCGCTCGACGTGACGATCCAGGCACAGATCCTCGACCTGATGCGGAACCTCCGCGACGAGACCGGGACGGCGATCGTCCTCATCACCCACGACCTCGGCGTCGTGGCCGAGATGTGCGACCGCGTGGCCGTCATGTACGCGGGCGAGATCGTGGAGTACACCGACGTCACCTCGCTGTTCCGCGACCCGCTCCATCCGTACACGCGGGGCCTGATCGGGTCCATCCCGGTCGTCGGCGCGGTCAAGGAGGAGCTCGCTGTCATCCCCGGCAACGTCCCCAATCTGATCGACCTCCCGAAGGGCTGCCGGTTCGCACCCCGCTGCCTCTCACGGATCGAGGAGAACGTCGAGATGGCGCTCGAGGCCCACCCCGACCTCCACGCCTTCGAGACCGGCCACGAGGTCCGCTGCTGGATGTACCACGACCCACGGGGCGTCGTCCTGCCACGACCCGGCCGGCACGCGCGAACCGGGGAAGCGGCAGCGGCCGGCTCTGTCTCGCCGGCAGCCACCTCACCGACGCCCGCATGACGGTCGAGACGCCCGTCGAGGTCGCGCCGCCCCCGGCCCCGGTCGCAGCCGGCCGCCCCGCGCCGGACCCGGGCGACACCGATCACCCGCTCGTCCGCGTGCGAGACCTCGTCAAGCACTTCCCGATCCGCGGCGGGATCATGCAGCGAACGATCGCCACGGTCCAGGCCGTCGATGGCGTCAGCTTCGACGTGCGGCGCGGCGAGACGCTGGGGCTCGTCGGCGAGTCGGGCTGCGGAAAGACGACGGTCGGCCGGCTCGTCCTGCGGCTGATCGAGCCGACCTCGGGGTCGATCCAGTTCGACGGCACCGAGCTCACGACCCTCAAGGGAGCCGATCTGAAGCCGTACCGACGGCGGATGCAGATCATCTTCCAGGACCCGTATGCGAGCCTCGACCCGCGGACCCCGATCGGCGACAGCATCGGGGAGGGCCTTCGCATCCATGGGCTGGGCAGCGACGCGGAACGGCGGGCCAAGGTCGCCAAGATGATGGATCTCGTCGGCCTCCAGCCGTACCACGCACGGCGCTACCCGCACGAGTTCTCCGGCGGACAGCGCCAACGCATCGGCATCGCCCGTGCTCTCGTCCTCGAACCCGACCTCGTCGTCTGCGACGAACCGGTATCTGCGCTCGACGTCTCGATCCAGGCGCAGGTCCTGAACCTCCTCAAGCAGCTCCAGCGGGAGCTCGGGCTCACATACGTCTTCGTCGCGCACAACATGGGCGTCGTCGAGCACATCAGCGATCGTGTCGCGGTCATGTACCTCGGCCGCATCGCCGAGCTCGCCGACCGCAGGGAGCTGTTCCGGAAGCAGGAGCACCCCTACACCCAGGCGCTCATGTCCGCCATCCCCGTCCCCGACCCGACGCTGCGCCGCCAGCGCGTCATCCTGAAGGGCGACGTTCCGTCACCTGTCAATCCACCGACGGGCTGCAGGTTCCACCCGCGGTGCCCGCTCCGTCAGGAGCTGGGCGGTCCGGCGATCTGCGCCGAAGTCGTCCCGCCACTCATCGAGCTCGGGGGCGACCACCTGTGTGCGTGCCACTTCCGGGGCCCTGGCGCCGAGGCGGCGCATCGCGCGTCCGCGCACGGGGCGACGCCCGCCGCCCGGACCGCAGCCGAGGCCTGACTGCCGCCAGACCGCTCAGAACGGGTTCTGGATATCCGTGGGCGTGTCCGTCGAGTCCGGAGGCTCGACGCCGAAGGAGTCGGTCGCCGTTTCGTCGGTGACCTTGAGCGTCTCATCCGCGAACGCCGGGGCGTCCAGCGTCGCCTGCTCGGTGACTCCGCTCTCCCTGAGTGACGCGAGGGCGGATTCCGGCGTGCCGCGCCGAACGGACGCGACGTTGATGTGGGCGATCCCGACGTCGGTCTTGAGGGCCTCGTCCGAGAAGTGACACGCAGCCTGGTGGTCCGGCGTCGTGGCGACGACCCTCAGAGCAGGGTCGACGGTCCGGCACTCCTCTGGCTGGCCGAGCCGCTCGTACAACCAGCAGCGGGTATGGAACCGGCAGCCGGGCGGCGGGTTCACCGGGCTCGGGACGTCGCCCTTCAGGATCACCCGCTTGCGCTTGCGCTCGGCAACCGGGTCGGGCACCGGGACGGCAGACAGGAGGGCGCGGGTATACGGGTGGCCGGGTGCCGAGTAGAGCTGCTCAGGCGGGCCGATCTCGACGATCTTCCCGAGGTACATCACCGCGACCCGGTCGCTGATGTGCTTCACCACCGACAGGTCGTGGGCCACGAACAGGTAGGTCAGGCCGAGCCGCGTCCGGAGGTCGGTCAGCAGGTTCAGGACCTGGGCCTGGATCGAGACGTCGAGAGCGGAGATCGGCTCGTCGCACACGATGAACTCCGGCTCGACAGCGAGCGCACGCGCGACGCCGATGCGCTGGCGCTGGCCGCCCGAGAATTCGTGCGGATAGCGCTTGACGTATTTCGGGTCGAGCCCCACGAGACGCAGCAGCTCGGCGACGCGGTCGTCCTTGGCTGATCCCTGCGCGAGGTTGTGCGTCTCGATCGGTTCGCTGACGATCGCGCTGACGGTCATCCGGGGATCGAGCGAGCCATACGGATCCTGGAAGATGATCTGCATCCGGCGTCGCATCCGGCGCAGCTCGTCCGAGTTGAGCGAGAAGAGGTCGGTCCCGTCGAAGCGGACCGTCCCTCCGGTCGCATCGCGCAGCCGGATCATCGCCCGGCCGATCGTGCTCTTGCCGCAGCCCGACTCGCCGACGAGGCCGAGCGTCTCGCCACGTCGGACGTCGACGGTGACGCCATCGACCGCCTTGACCGAGCCCTTGACCGACTTGAAGATGCCCGCCCGGATCGGGAAGTGGACCTTCAGGTCGTCGACCTCGACGATGTTCTGGGGGTCGTGAGCGCGGAGCGCCTCGACTGAGGACGCGCCCTTGGCTGGCGACGCAGCCGGGTCAGGGGTGGCGGTTGCGGTCATGCGATCCACCCATCAGGTTCGGTGGCGAAACAGCGGGCGAGATGATCCTCGCCTTCGCGCGGTGTCAGGTCCGGCTCGGCCTGACGGCAGACATCCCGGATGTATGGACAGCGCGGCCCGAAGCGGCAGGCCTTCGGCGGCGCGATCAGCAGCGGCGGAAGGCCCTCGATCGTCCGAAGCCGATCGCCCCGGACGTCGTCGATGCGCGGCAGCGAGTCGAGCAGGCCCCAGGCGTACGGCATCCGCGGGTTCTCGAACAGCGTATCGACGGTCCCCGTCTCGACGATCCTTCCGGCGTACATCACGTTGACGCGGTCACACATCCCGGCAGCGATGCCGAGGTCGTGCGTGATCAGCAGGACGGCGGTCCCGAACTCCGACGACAGGCGCTGGATCAGCTCCAGGATCTGGGCCTGGATCGTCACGTCGAGGGCGGTCGTGGGTTCGTCGGCGAGGATGAGCTTCGGGTCGCACGAGAGGGCGATGGCGATCATCACGCGCTGGCGCATCCCGCCCGAGAACTGGAACGGGTAGTCGTTCAGCCGGTCGGCAGGGCGCGGGATGCCGACCTTCGCGAGCAGCTCGGTGATTCGCTCCTTGGCCGCCTTGGTCGACAGGCCCATGTGCTCCCGGATCGACTCCCCGATCTGGTAGCCGATGGTCAACGTCGGGTTGAGGCTCGTGAGCGGGTCCTGGAAGATGAAGCCGATCTCCTTGCCCCGGAGCTTGCGCATGTCCTCCGGGCTCAGCTTCAGCAGGTCGATCCCGTCGAACAGGATCGAGCCCGAGACGATCCGTCCGGGCGGATCCGGGACGAGGCGCGCGATCGACAGCGCCGACACGCTCTTGCCGCAGCCCGACTCGCCCACGAGGCCGAGCGTCTCGCCGTAGCCGACGTCGAAGCTGACGTCGTCGACGGCCTGGACGATGCCGTCGGGGGTGAAGAAGTGCGTGGACAGGCCCCGGACCTCGAGCAGGTGCTCAGCGTTGCGGCCGATCCCCGCCTCGGCGACCGCCTGGTTCCGCGCGCGCAGGACGTCGTCTGCCGACAGCTCCACGATGGTCGGTGCGTCGCCGGCCGGGATCCCCTCCTCCGTGCCCACCACCTACTGCTTGCCCTTGAGCTTGGGATCGAGCGCGTCGCGGAGTCCGTCGCCGAGGAATGTGAAGCCGATCAGCGCGAGGGCGATGGCGATGGCCGGGAAGACGACGAGGTGCGGTTCCGCGCGGATGAACTTCTGCCCTTCGGAGATGAGGCTGCCCCACGAGGCGCGAGGCGGCTGCACGCCGATCCCGATGTAGGCGAGCGTCGCTTCCGCGAGGATCGCCACCGGGATGCCGAGGGTGATGGCGACGATGATCGGGCCCATCCCGTTCGGGAGCAGGTGACGAGTCACGATCTTGCGGTCGCTCACGCCGATGGCCCGGGCGGCCTCGACGAACTCGGTCTCCTTGAGCGCCAGCATCTGGCCGCGGGTCAGCCGCGCCACCGTCACCCAGCCGACGAGACCGATCGCGATGAACACCAGTAGCAGGCCGTCCATCGACTGGCCGACGACGGTGTCGCGGAAGGCCACCGACAGCAGGATGATGAACAGGATGTCGGGGAAGGCGTAGATGACGTCGGTGAGGCGCATCAGGGCGTTGTCCGTCCGGCCGCCGAACCAGCCGGCGATCGCGCCGACCGGGACGCCGAGGCAGATGATGACGAACTGGACCACGAACGCGACCGTGATGCTGATGCGGGCGCCGTCAAGCAGCCGGCTGAGCAGATCGCGACCCAGCTGGTCCGTGCCGAGGAGATGGCCCGGCGAAAGCGGCGGGAGGGGTCGGTTGCCGTTCGCCTGGACGGCCGCGAGGTCCTGGACCTGGTACGGCCACGGGGCGATCAACGGACCGAAGATGCCGCAGAACAGCAGCAATGAGACGAGGATGAGGCCCACGACGGCAAGCTTGTTCCGGAGCAGCCGTCCGAACGCGTCGCGCCACGGTCCGGCCGCGGCGACTGGCTTCGCAGCCTTGGCCTGGACGGCGGTGGTGTTGGTAGCCATCTCGCCGACTCCTAGCTGTACCGGATCCGCGGGTCGATGTAGGCATAGAGCACATCGACCACGACGTTGAGGAACGCGACCGCGAATGCATACAGCATCGTCATCGCCATGAGCAGGCTGTAGTCACGCGTCGAGATCGAGGTGATATAGAACTGGCCGATCCCCGGGATGCCGAAGATGCGCTCGATGATGAACGAGCCCGTCACGAGGAAGGCAAGGGTCGGGCCAAGGATCGTCACGACCGGGATGAGCGCGTTGCGGATCATGTGCCGGGTCACGACTGCCTGGCTGCGCAGGCCCTTGCTCTGCGCGGTCCGGATGAAGTCCTTGCGGGTCACCTCGAGCATCGAGGCTCGCGTGTACCGGGCGATGATCGCGATCGAGAAGCCGGCCAGCGCGATGGTCGGCAGCACCCAGTACTGGGGTCCCTTCCAGCCGCCGGTCGGGAACCAACCTAAGTTGACCGAGAAGAAGACGATCATGAGGATGGCCAGCACGAAGACGGGCGTGGCGATGCCGATGATCGAGATGCTTGTCGCGAGATAATCCGGGCCCCGGTTGTGACCGAGGGCCGCGAAGATCCCGAGCGGGATGCCGACCACGACGGCCAGGATGAAGGCCATCACACCGAGCTGGAAGGTCGTCCAGAAGCCGTCGGCGACGATGTCGTTGACGCGTCGGTCCTGGTAGCGATAGGACGGCCCGAAGTCGCCCTGGATGAACGAGCCGGCCCAGTTGATGTACTGGGCGTACAGCGGCTGATCGAGCCCGTACTGGGCGTTCAGCCGGTCCTGCGTGCCCTTGGGCAGATGCTTCTCACGATCCCAGGGTCCGCCCGGGACCGCGTGCATCAGGACGAATGTGATCACTGAGACCGTGAACAGGACCGGGATGATCCACAGGAAGCGCCGGCCGATATATGCGATCACGGTATCTCTCTGCTAATCGAATGCTTCGATTGGGAGAAACCCGGTGGGCGGGCCCTTTCGGCCGGCCCACCGGCACTGTTCGCCGTGGGCGATCAGTGCTTCTTGATCTGGATGGTCTCGTAGAAGAGGTCACCCGGCAGCTGCGAGTCCGACGGGGTGCTCTGGATGCCACCGACGTACGGCTGGACCTCGTAGGTCGCCAGCCCGAAGCGAAGCGGCAGGAGCGCCGCGTCGTTCATCAGGATCGTCTGGGCCTGGTTGTACAGCTCGACCTGCTTGTCCTGGTCCGGCTCGCCGGCAGCCTGGCTCATCAGCTTGTCGAAGTCTGGGTTGCAGTACTGGATGTCGTTGTTGCCGCCGCCGCAGACGAACAGACCGAGCTGGTTGTTCGCGTGCGGGTAGTCGGCGCCCCAGCCGTCGCGGGCGATGGTGTACTCACCGGCCGTGCGCTGCTGGAGGAAGACTGAGAAGTCGCTGCCGATCTGCTCGGTCTCGAGGCCGAAGGCCTGGCGCCACGCCTCGGCGAGGAACGCCACACGCGGCTCGTGGCCGGCGCCGGAGTTGAAGCCGAACTTCAGCTTGCCGAGGGCCGCGGCGTCCTTGACGCCGAGGGCCGCCAGGGCCGTCGTCATGTGCTCCTTGGCCTTGGCCAGATCGAACGGATACGGGTCGAGATCCTTCTGGTAGCCCGGGATGCCCGGCATCACGAAGCTGTTGGCCGGATCGCCGATGCCGGCGAAGGTCGCGTCGATGAAGGCCTTCTTGTCGATCGCCTGCGTGAGCGCGATGCGGAAGTCCTTGTTCGCCGTCGGACCGGTCTTGTTGTTGTAGGTGTAGTAGGTGATCGACAGGGCGGGGATATCGACGACCTGCGAGCCGAGGTCGGGATCCGCCTTGACGCGCTGGATGTCCTCGCTTGGGGTGAGGACCATGTCGAGCTCGCCTGCCTCGTACGCCGCCTGGCCCTGGGCCGGCTCGGTCGTCATCGACATATCGATCTCGGTCAGGGTCGGCTTCACGTCGCCCGCCCAGTTCTCGTTCGGCACGAGGACGATCTGGCTGTTGTGATCCCAGGTCTTGAGCTTGAACGGCCCGGAGCCGATGTAGTTGGCGGCTTCGGTGAAGTTGGCGCTGGTCGCCCACTTCTCCTGGACCGGAACGGCGATCCAGAGGGCCATCACGTCGATGAAGTAGGTGGCCGGCTTCGAGAGCTGGACGACGACGGTCTTGTCGTCGGGAGCCGTCACGCCGACGTCCTTGAGTGCCTTCTCGATGTCGGCATCCTTCGTCGGAGCCTCCTTGTCGCCGCAGCCGTTGGCCGCGCCGAGGAGCGCATCAGCGCCCTGGATCTCGCACAGGACGTAGGCGTACGGTGCCGCGGTCCGCGGGTCAAGCGTCCGCTTGATGCCGTACACGAAGTCGCCGGCGACGATCGGGTCGCCATTGCTGTATTTGAGGTCATCCTTCAGGGTGAAGGTCATCGTCTTGGCGTCCGCCGACACGACCGGCAGGTCCTTGGCGAGGGCCGGGACGACCTTCAGGTCCTTGTCGAAGTAGACGAGGCCACGATTGATCCCGTGGAGGACGGCGATGGACGTCGAGTCCTGCGCCTTGTTCGGGTCGAGGGTCGGGGGCTCCTGGCCCAGGTCGATGTGGAGGATCTGCTGATCTGCGAGATCAGCGACGCTCGGGGCCGGGGTCTCGGCCGGAGCCGCAGACTGCCCGGGAGCGGTCGACGCCGGAGGCGGCGCCGAGGAGGTGGTGGCACCGCCGCAGGCCGCCGCGAGGACAGCGATGCTGGCGAGGATGCCAAAGAGTCGTTTCTGCATGGATTCTCCTCCGAACGGGTGGTTGTACCCGATTTGAATTCCCGCTACCGCGGCCCGGTCCCCGCTTTCACGAGACCGCCTCGTGTCCCCAGCCTCCGGATCGAACCTCCCGCTCGAAACGGACGATAGGCGAGCAGCGGCATCAGCACGGATCGGGTCGGTGCGCTGCCGGTACTATCCACAGCGCCCGAGACACTGTCAACTTCCAGCCTAACGATCGTTCGGTTGGCTCGCTTCACGTACGAATCAATCGGGACACGGCATCTCGGCGCCGCTCATCGGTCGCCAGCGAAGGTTCGGCTGGCGGGCCGCGGTGGCCTCGTCCAGCCGGCGGACGGGAGCGGTGTGGGGGGCGCCGGTGACGACCTCGGGCGACGTCGTCGCCTCACCCGCGATCGCGATCAGCGCATCGGCGAAGGCATCGAGCGTCTCGACCGATTCGGTCTCGGTCGGCTCGATGAGCATCCCCTCCTCGACGATGAGCGGGAAGTAGATCGTCGGCGGGTGGTAGCCGAAGTCGATGAGCCGTTTCGCGATGTCGAGGGTCCGGACCCCCGTCTCCTTCTTGATGGTCGCTGCCGAGGCGACGAATTCGTGCTTGCAGGCGCGGTCATAGGGGATGTCGTAGGTATCGGCGAGCCGTGACTTCAGGTAGTTCGCGGCCAGCACCGCATCGTCGCTGACCTCGCGCAGGCCCGAGCCGCCGTGCGCCCGGATATAGGCGTACGCGCGCACGAGGACGCCGGTGTTGCCGACGAAGCTGCGCAGGCGGCCGATCGACGTCGGTCGCTCGCCGGGCCGTTCCAGCCGGAAGGTACCGTCGTCCTCGCGCAGCACCCGCGGCGCCGGAAGGTACGGCAGCAGCGTCTCCCCCACTCCGACCGGCCCCGCGCCCGGACCGCCGCCGCCGTGCGGCGTCGAGAACGTCTTGTGGACGTTGAAATGCATGACGTCGAAGCCGGCCTCCCCGGGCTTGAACCGGCCGAGGATGGCGTTGAGGTTGGCGCCATCCATATAGGCGAGTGCGCCCGCCTCGTGGACGGCCGCGAGCAGTTCGCCGATCCGCGTCTCGAACAGCCCAAGGGTGGAGGGGTTCGTGATCATCACCGCGGCCGTCTTGGGCCCCAGTGCCGCACGGAACGCGTCGACATCGACGCCGCCGTCGGCGGCGGACGGGACGGTGATCGTCCGGTAGCCCGCCATCGATGCCGTGGCCGGGTTCGTCCCGTGGCTCGAATCCGGGACGAGCACCTCGTCGCGATGCGCCTGGCCAGTCGCGCGGTGATGCGCCCGGACCATGAGGATCCCGGTCAGCTCGCCCTGGGCCCCAGCCGCGGGCTGGAGCGTGACCGCGCGCATCCCGGAGATCTCAGCCAGGGCCCGTTCGAGCTCCCAGAGCAGCTGGAGCGTGCCCTGGGCGACCTCGTCAGGGGCCATCGGGTGGAGGTTCGCGAACCCGGGCAGCCGAGCCGCCCACTCGTTGAGCTTCGGGTTGAACTTCATCGTGCACGAGCCGAGAGGATAGAAGCCCGTGTCGACCGCATAGTTGAGCTGCGACAGATTCACGTAGTGGCGGACGACGTCGGGTTCGTTCATCTCCGGCAACGCTGGAGCGGTCGTCCGCCGGGCAGCGGCTGGGATACGGTCGAGCGCGTCCTTGGGCGGGTGCGGGATCTTGCTACCGCCGCGGCCCGGTCGTCCGCGCTCGAAGATGGTCGGCTGGAGGCGCTCGCCGGTGACGCTCATCGGACCGACTCCACGACCGACGGGATGTCGAAGTCGGCGAGGACCGACGAGAGAGCACCCGCGAACGCGGCGATCTCCGCCGACGTCGTCACTTCGGTCGCGCAGACCAGCAACCCGTCCGCGAGCGACGCGTCTTCGGGCTCGGCATCGGCGAGGACCAACCCCGCGAGGACGCCAGACGCGAGCAGGCGACGATGCACGCTCCTAGCGTCGGGCACGCCGATCACGAACTCGTTGAGATACGGCCCCGGGTGAAGCCGGCTGACGCCGACAGCCCCAAGCGCGGCCTCGAGCTCGGCAGCGCGCGCGGCTCCAAGGGCAGCGACATCCCGCAGGCCGTGCGGGCCGATGGTCGCGAGGTAGATCGACGCGGCGAGCGCGAGGAGCGCCTGGTTCGTGCAGATGTTGCTCGCCGCCTTGTCGCGACGGATGTCCTGCTCGCGCGCGCGCATCGTCATCACGAAGGCCCGTTTGCCGTCCAGGTCGGTGGTCATCCCGACGAGGCGTCCGGGGATCTGCCGGACGAGGGCGTCGGTCGAGGCCAGGATCCCGAGATACGGCCCCCCGTACTGCGGCGCGATCCCGAGCGGCTGACCCTCTCCGGCGGCGATGTCGGCGCCGTACGCGCCCGGCGGCTCGAGGACGGCGAGGCTGACCGGCTCGATCACGGCGACGAAGAGGGCGCCTGCCGCGTGGGCGAGCCGGCCGATCTCCGGCATCGGCTCGAGCAGGCCGAGGAAGTCAGGTTGAGCGGCGATGACGCCCGCGACGGGGCGGTCGGTGTCGGCGAGCATCCGCTCGAGCGCCGCCAGATCGGTCGTCCCCGCGGCCTCGCCGTCGGTGATGAGCGGGATCTCCTCGAGCTCGAGCCCCGCGCCGAAGTAGGTTCGGGTCGTCGCTCGATAGTGCGGGTGGACACCGCGGGAGATGAGGACGCGCTCCCGGCGTGTCGCGCGGCAGGTCATCAACGCGGCCTCGGCCGTCGCCGCGGCGCCGTCGTAATGCGATGCCGACACGACATCGAGGTCGACGAGCTCGGCCAGCAGCGATTCGTACTCGTAGATGGACTGGAGCGTTCCCTGACTGATCTCGGGCTGGTACGGCGTGTAGGCCGTGTACCACTCCCCGCGGAGGAGGAGTTGATCGACGGCTGGCGGACTCCAGTGTCGGTAGACGCCGGCTCCAAGGAACGAGGCGAGATCCGTCCGGTTGCGCGCGGCGAGTCCTGTCAGGCGCGCCGCGAGCTCGAGCTCGGGCTCGGGATCGGGCAAGTCGAGCGGCGACGCCCGGAGCTCGACCGGGATGTCCTCGAAGAGCTGGTCGACGGACGTCAGGCCCAGCGCCGAGAGCATCCGCTGGCGGTCGTCGGCGGTATGCGGTCCGTACGGCATCGAGGCTCAGCCCTCGGCGATGAGCGCGTCGTAGGCGTCAGCGTCGAGCAGGCCGTCGACCTGTCCCGCGTCGGCGAGGCTGACCCGGATCATCCACCCGGCGCCATAGGGATCGCTGTTCACGAGCTCGGGATTCGCGCCCAGCTCCGGGTTGGCCGCGACGACGTCGCCCGTCACCGGAGCGAACAGGTCGCTCACCGCCTTGACCGACTCGACGACGCCGAAGGCCGCGGCCTGCGCGACGGTCCGTCCGGCATCGGGCAGTTCGACGAAGACGATGTCGCCGAGCTGGTCGGCCGCGTAGGCGGTGATGCCGATCGTGGCCTCGTCGCCCTCGACGCGCACCCACTCGTGATCGTTCGTGTACCGGAGGTCGGTGGGCACCATCGTCAGCTGTCCCTCCTGTAGAACGGCAGGGTCACCACCCGTGCCGGGATCCGCGCCTCCCGGATCTCGATGTCGACAACGGTACCCGGCTCGGCGTCGTCCGGTGCGACGTACGCCATCGCGATCGGCATGCCCAGGGTCGGCGACTGCGTCCCGCTGGTGACGACGCCGGTCCGCCGATCGCCGGACCAGACGTGGTGGCCGTGCCGGGCGATGCCCCGACCCTCGACGACGAGTCCGACCAGACGCTTGGCCGGGCCGTCGCGGGCGACCCGCTCGAGCGCGGCGCGCCCCACGAAGTCGCCCTCCTTGCTGAGCTTCACGACCCGGCCGAGACCGGCCTCGTACGGGTTCGTGTCGAGGTCGAGCTCGTTGCCATACAGGGGCATCCCGGCCTCGAGACGGAGCGTGTCGCGTGCCCCGAGTCCGATCGGCCCGCCGCCCGCCGCCTGGACCGCGGGCAGAAGGGCGTCCCACAGAGCGGGTGTCCGATCCGTGTCGACGAACACCTCGAAGCCGTCCTCACCCGTGTAGCCGGTCCGGGCGACGAGACCCGGGATGCCGGCGACTGTCGCCTCGGTCGCGGCGTAGTAGCGCAGCGTGGAAAGGTCGACATCGGTCAGCGGTCCGAGGACGGCCGCCGCGGAGGGCCCCTGGACTGCGACGAGACCCGTGGCGAGCGATCGGTCGTCGAGGATCGCGCGGGCGCCTTCAAGCCGCTCGGCCAGCGCGTCCGAGACGACAACGGCGTTGCCGGCGTTCGCGACCACGAGGAAGCTCGTCTCGCCGAGCCGATAGACGATGAGGTCGTCGATGATCCCGCCGCTCTCGGTGCAGATCATCGAGTAGTGCGCGCGCCCGACGGCCAGGCTGGGCGGATCGGAGACGAGGGCCGCGGCAAGTGCCGGTCCGGCCTCGGGACCGTCCACGTACAGCTCGCCCATATGCGACAGGTCGAACAGGCCGACCCGTTGGCGAACGGTTCGGTGCTCCTCGATGATCGAGCCGTACTGGACCGGCATCAGCCAGCCACCGAATTCGATCAGCCTCGCCCCGAGATCGCGGTGCGCGTCGGCCAGCGGGGTGAGATGGACGGGGGCGTCGACGGGATCGGTCACGAGGCCGCCTCGGCGTCGCCCGTCCGCGCGAGCGCGCGCGCGGCCTTCGCGACGAGGTTCCGCTCGGTCTCGAAAGTGAGCAACGTGGCGGCGGTGTCGAAGCTGACCCAGCGGACCTCATCGAACTCGTGATCGTGCGAGGCGAGGTCGCCGCCGGTCGGTTCCATCAGGAAGTAGTGGACCGTCTTGTGGATGCGCGTCCCTGACTGGACGAACCAGTACTCGATCGAATCGAGGATCGCCGTGATCCGGACAGTCAGGCCGGTCTCCTCCTCGACCTCGCGGAGCGCCGTCTGCTCGCGGGTCTCGCCCTGGTTCGGCGTCCCCTTGGGGAGGGTCCACGTCCGACCGTCACGTTCGCGACGGCGGCTACCGACGACCAGCTGGGGCTGACCCCGCTCGTAGCGGACCACGATGCCGCCGGCTGATGTGGCGGTCGACGTCCTCAGCCGCGCCACGGCGCCGACGCCGCGCCCGGGCGGCGGGCGGAGCCGGTGTAGCCGGTCCTCGCCCACTCCATCGTGACGGCCGGTCGCGGACGACCACTCGGTGTCCGCCGGACGACGGCCGGCTGGATCGCACGCCAGGCGGCTCGCAGCCGCGCGCGCGAGGCGACCTCGGGGCCGCGCAAGGTGGTCGAGCGCGTGCCCGGCGCCTGGAAGGAACCGGACGGACGCAGGCCCAGTCGGCGCTCCCTGACGCGGGTGGACGGTCGAACGAATCGCGCCGCCGGGCGAGCCGCGTACTTGGCCGCGATGCTGTGATCCATGGGAGGCTATGGTACCGGTTCGGGACGGCGGCGCAAGGCCGCCGCAAGCACATCACGCATCTTCGTCGCGGCCTCCGGTGCCAGCGCGCCACGCTCCTCGGCCAGTGCCACCTCACGGACCGCGGCCGCGACGTAGAGGTCCAGCACCGCCGGAGCATGTTCGCTGAGCGTGGCGAGGTGGGCCTCGAGCGTGCCGATGTCCCCGCGTGTCATCGGCCCCGTGAGCGCGCCCCGGATCCCGAGCGCCCGGGCATTCCCGAGCGTCCCCTCGATGAGCGGGCCGTAGATGGCGAGGGATCCGGCTTCATCGAGGCCGGCAACCCGGCCGAGGACCGCGATCGCGTCCAGCAGCGCGACGAAGCCGCCGGCCGCCAGAACGGCCGCCGCGTGGTACGCCGCCTTCGAACCCGGCGCGAGTCGGACAGGGTTGGCGCCGATCGCCTCGGCCATGTCGCCGAGGAGGCTGGCCAGCTCGTCGTCGCCTTCGACCGCGACCGTTGCACCGTGGAGGGCGGCGACGGCGCGCTCGGTGTCGGCGAATGCCACCAGCGGATGGAATCCGCCGATCTGGGTTCCGGCAGCCATCGCAGGCGCCAGGACCTCCGCACCGAGCGCGCCGCTGGTGTGGACCATCGCCTGCCCGCTGTACATCCGAAGGGAGCCGGCGAGCACGGGGACGACATCGTCGGGGACGGCGAGGATGATCAGCTCGACCTCGTCGAGGATGGGCTCCGGGTCGGCGAACACCCGGGTCACCTCGACAAGCGAGCGGAAACGGTCGCGCCGCTCAGGGTCGCGGCTGGCGACGGCGTGGATCGGCCAGCCGGCTCGCGTCAGAGCCACGCCGAGGGCGGTCCCGACGGCACCTGCGCCGACGATGCCGATGACCGGTGGTTCACCCGGCTGCGAGTGCACGTGCGGGTGCGGGTGGTCGCCGGCGTGCGCCGGATGGAGGTCGATGCCGGCTGCCTCGAGCTCGGCCGCAGCCTCTGCCCGATCGCGCTCGGGATCGTCGCCGGGCAGGTCGCCCCACGCTCTCATCGAGCACGCGTGGAGGTCGGCACTCCGTCTCGTCCAACTCGTCGCCGCAGCACTCGTCGAGTGTAGCCACCGCCCGCGCCGCGGCGGGTGACCCATGGCGGGTCGCCGTATACTGGCCGCGAACCTCGACCCGGGGCGGGCGCACCCGCCCGGCGCCGACTGACCCCGCGCGACAGCGCGGTCGACGAAGGAGGCGCGTCATGACGACCCCGAACCGACCCCCCGATCCCTTCGGCGCGCGCGCCAGTCTCGGCTCGGGCCTGCCCGACTTCTACCGGCTCGACGCCGTGGCCGGGGCGGCAGACCTGGCGAGACTCCCGGTGACGATCAAGGTCCTGCTCGAGAACCTCGTCCGGCATGCTGGCGGGCCGATGGTCCGGGCAGACGATGTCGACACGCTCCTGTCGTGGCGACCCGGTCAGCCCGCCGAGGCAGAGATCCCGTTCATGCCCGCTCGGGTGCTGCTCCAGGACTTCACGGGCGTCCCGGCGGTCGTCGACCTCGCCGTGATGCGTGACGCGATGGCCGATCTCGGTGGCGACCCGGCACTCGTCAACCCGCTCGTCCCGGCAGACCTGGTGATCGACCACTCGGTCCAGATCGACCAGTTCGGGACGCGTGACGCGTTCGCCTTCAACGTCGAGCGCGAGTACGAGCGCAACGGCGAGCGGTACCAGCTGCTGCGCTGGGCACAGACGGCCTTCCGCGACCTGCGGGTCGTGCCCCCCGGGACGGGGATCATCCACCAGGTCAACCTCGAATTCCTCGCGACTGTCATCGCGGACCGCGACGGCGTCGCCTTCCCGGACACGGTCGTCGGGACGGACTCGCATACGACGATGGTCAACGGCCTGGGCGTCCTCGGCTACGGCGTCGGCGGGATCGAGGCCGAGGCCGTCCTGCTCGGCCAGCCGCTGTACCAGCCGATGCCCCACGTCGTCGGCGTCCGGCTCCACGGTGCACTTCCCAAGGGTTCGACCGCGACCGACCTCGTCCTCGTCGTGACCGAGATGCTCCGCGCCCACGGCGTCGTCGGCTCGTTCGTCGAGTTCGCCGGCGACGGCCTCGCAACGCTGGCGCTCGCGGACCGGACGACGATCAGCAACATGAGCCCCGAGTTCGGCGCGACGTCGACGCTGTTCCCGATCGACGACGAGACACTCACCTACCTCCATCTCACTGGCCGGTCGTCCGCGCGGATCGACCTTGTCGAGCGCTACGCCAAGACGCAGGGCCTGTGGCGCGAGCCCGGCGACGGACCTGCCTTCGACGAGCTGCTCGAGCTCGATCTGGCGAGCGTCGCGCCGTCGGTCGCGGGCCCGCGCCGACCACAGGATCGCGTCCCGCTCGAGACCCTTCGCGCCAACTTCCGGACGAACTTCCCGAACGGACTCGAGGCGAGCCTTGCCGACCTCGGCGCCGACGAGCCGATCCCCGGCGACGGTGTCGTCGAGGAAGCCTCGGCCGAGTCGTTCCCGGCGTCGGACGCGACGGCGTTCGCCGCCGCCGGCGCGACGAAGGATCCGGCGCCGCCCGCGGAGCCGGTCATCGCCGATGCACCACCGGTCGACGCCCTCGCCTACCGCCCGGTGCGGGTCGACATCGGCGGCACGGCCGTCGACGTCCGGACAGGGTCTGTGGCGATCGCGGCGATCACGTCGTGCACCAACACCTCCAACCCGACGGTCATGGTGGGTGCTGGCCTGCTGGCACGGAACGCCGTGGAACGAGGGCTGGCCGTCGCGCCGACCGTCAAGACCTCGCTCGCACCCGGCTCCCGCGCAGTCACCGGCTACCTCGAGGCGGCCGGGCTCATGGCGCCGCTCGAGGCGCTCGGCTTCGCGCTGGCGGGCTACGGCTGCACGACCTGCATCGGAAACTCCGGCCCGCTGGACGAGGCCGTCGCCGCCGCGATCGAGACGAACGACCTTGTCGTCGCGGCCGTCCTGTCGGGCAATCGCAACTTCGAGGGCCGGATCCACCCGCTCGCCAGGGCGAGCTATCTCGCGTCGCCGCCCCTCGTCGTGGCGTTCGCTCTGGCGGGCCGTGTCGACATCGACCTCACGACGGAGGCGCTCGGCACGGGAACGGACGGTCGCCCTGTGTATCTCGCCGACATCTGGCCTGAGCCGGAGGAGATCAGGACCGTCATCGGCGAATCGATCGACCCCGACCTCTTCCGCCGAACCTATGCGACGGTCTTCGACGGCGACGACCGCTGGCGGGCATTGCCGATCCCGGCCGGTGACCGCTATGCCTGGGATGGTGGCTCGACGTACGTGGCGAAACCACCATTCGTCGACGGGGTCGGCGCTCGGGCCGGAGCGACGCCCGAGCTCACGGGACTACGCGTGCTCGCCGTCCTCGGCGACTCCGTCACCACCGACCACATCTCCCCCGCCGGCTCGATCTCTCCGTCCTCCCCCGCCGGGCAGTGGCTTCAGGAGCACGGCATCCCGCCCCTCGAGTTCAACTCATACGGAGCGCGGCGGGGCCATCATGAGGTGATGATGCGCGGTACCTTCGCCAACATCCGGCTGCGCAACCGGATGGTCGAGGGCACCGAAGGTCCGTACACCGTTCACCTGCCGGACGGCGCGGAGGGGTTCATCTTCGACACGGCGATGCGCTACATCGACGAGGGCGTCGGGACGGCGATCATCGCCGGCCGCGAGTACGGCTCCGGATCGTCGCGCGACTGGGCGGCAAAGGGTCCTGCGCTCCTTGGCGTCCGGATGGTCCTCGCGGAGAGCTATGAGCGGATCCATCGCTCCAACCTCGTCGGCATGGGGATCCTCCCACTTCAGTTCACCGCCGGCGATTCCGCCGCGTCGCTCGGCCTCACCGGCCGGGAGAGGCTGACAGTCACCGGGCTCGAGGCGGGGCCCTCGCCGAAGCAGACGGTGACAGTGACCGCGACGGACGACGATGGCAGCGAGCGGCGCTTCACGGCCATCGCGCGCCTCGACGGTCCGATCGACGTCGAGTACTACCTGGGCGGCGGTATCCTGCCGACCGTCCTGCGCAGACTCGCAGCAGGTCCGATCCAAGCCTGAGCGGGCGACGCGGACACGAAGAAGCCCCCGGGGGAGGAACCGGGGGCTTCGACGCGGAGGAGCGTGCTGTCATTCGTGTGACGCCCCGACCTCAGACCGCGTGACGGCGACCGGCGACCTATTCCGGTGATCGTCTCGAACGGTTCCTGCGCCGCCGTCGACGAGCGCGATCTGGTCACCTTCCCGGAGGGATGACCGTCTCGCCGGTCGCGGCGGGCCGGTCCACGACGGGCGCCGCAGCCGGCTCGCTCGCCTGCGATGCGCCGGACGCCTCGGACGCCTGCGCCGGCCGGAGCGTCCGTCCGATGTTGCCGACGAGCAGCGCGACAGCCGACACGAGGAAGAGCTGGCCGACGAGGGCCTCCGAGATCGAGATCATGCGGCCGATCGACGTCGCCGCGGTGAAGTCGCCGTAGCCGACCGTCGCGAGCGTCGTGTAGCTGAAGTACGCGTAGTCGATCGACGCGGGGCTCTTCGTCTGCACGAAATATGGTTCGCCGGTGACGATCGCGACCAGGGGGAACAGGTAGGAGTAGGCCAATCCGAACAGCAGATAGATCGACAGCGCGCCCAGGACGAGCCTGACCGTGATGGTGTGCGCCTGGACGATCCGCCGCAGGATGACCAGCGGTGCGACGACCGCCAGGAGCAGGCCGACGAGGCTCGTGGCGGATCGGCCCATGGTGCCGTCGCCGACGATGACCGTGACGATGGTGCCGACGACGGCGACGATGACGACCAGCGCGACGATCCGGAAGACGCGCTTCCGCGCCCCGGCCGTGTGCAGCACGAACAGGAGCGTCGCGCTCGAGATGACGACGCTGACGATCTGACCGACCGCACCTTCGGCGGCAGCGAAGAAGACGATCGTGAACAGGATGAGGATGAGGGCCACCCCGAAATCGTCCTCTCGCGCGAAGGAATCCTCGACCCGAGCCCTGCGGCCAGCACGAGCAGCCTGCGTGTCCATCAGTGCCACAGCATGCGGTACGGATGCTCACCGACGAGCGGTCGGCCGGCAGCGAACCGCTCGAGCCCATAGCCCGAGATGTCGACCGTCGTCGCCCGCCCATCGAGGATCAGCTCGGTCAGGCACTGCCCGATCGCGGGCGCGGTCTTGAACCCCGTTCCCGAGAACCCACACGCGAGGTAGAAGCCGTCGGGCCCGGCCTGGCCGAGGATCCCGTGCTGGTCGGGCGTGATCCCATCCTGGCCGCCGTGGCTCGTCCGGAGCGTCCCGTCCGCCATCCATGGCACACGGGCGCAGACCCGGCGGACCATCTCCTCGACGAGCTCGGGGTGCGACATCGTCAGTGGCCTGTCCGGGGAGCCGCCGACCTCATTCCCGCCCTCGAGCCCGACGAGCATCGTCTCCGTGCCCTCCGGGCGGAAGTAGACCTCGTTGATCTCGTCGATGACGATCGGGAAGTCCGACGTGCGGCCGTCGGGGAGGCCGAAGTAGGCCGTGTCGTGGCGCCACGTCTCGACGGGGATCTCGACACCGACCGTGCGCGCCAGCGGCGCCGACCAGGCACCGGCGACGTCGACCACGACAGGCGCGCCGAAGCGGCCACGTTCCGTGTCCACCCCGACGACGGTCTCGCCATCGACGAGGACGGCGGACGCCGGACAGTCCTGGACGACTCGCGCTCCGAGGGCGCGGGCCGCGGCAAGGAACCCCGCGGCCGTGCCCGACGGGTCGGCATAGCCGGACCGCGGCTCGAAGATCGCCGTGCTCACGTCGTCGATGACGGCTCCTGGGACGAGTCGCGCGACGTCGCCGGCGGTGAGCATCCCGGTGTCGATGCCGATGTCCTGCTGGATCTTGATATTGGCCCGGACGCTGTCGCCGAGGTCGCCGGGCATGATCTGGAGGAAGCCGGTCCGGACGAAGCCACAGTCGCCGTGGCCGACCATCGCCGCCCAGTCTTCGAAGTACGGGAAGGACGTCCACGCAAGCCTTGCATCGGAGGCAAGGTCGTAGTGCATCCGGACGAACCCGGACGACCGGCCGGTCGCGCCGGCGGCGACCGTCTCGCGCTCCAGGACGAGCACGGGCACTCCCCGCCGCGCGAGGTGAAAGGCGAGGCTGGCCCCTTGGACGCCGGCCCCGACGACGATGACCTCGGCGGTCTCGATCATCGTGCCTCGACCTGGCCGAGGTCATCGAGTCGGCGGGGGTATAGCGCGTCGACGAGCAGCGAGGCCTCGCCGGGGCTCGCCCCGAGCGCGTTCGTGAAGAAGCGCTCGGATACGGCGACCACGTCGTAGCCCGCGCGGATGACGTCCGCCGAAAGGCGGTCGCGGAAGGCGACCGAGAGATCCGGCAGCACGGAGCCGACGACCTCGCTCGCCGCTGCGGGCGTCACGAAGAAGCCCGTGCGCCGGGCGGGCAGCCGGATGTCGGCGGTCCGCCACTCGGTGAAGGTCACGTCGACCGCATCCGACGCGGATGCGTCAGACCGGTCGAACGCGGGCCGCAGCAGCGTGACGTCCCGGAGCGCGCTGGCGAGCTGGACGTCGACGAACGTGCACGCGTCGAAGAGCACCCGGTCCATCCGGCCGCCGTCGATGCGAACGCCGTCGAGCGTCGCCTTGCGGAACCCGAAATCGGCGAAGCGGCAGTCGGTGAACGACCCGCCCTCGATCCGCGAGTCGGCGATGCCGCCCATGGCGCCGATCCCGAAGGTCACGCGTTCGAACGTGTTCGCCCGCATGTCGGACCCGAAGACGGTCAGGGGATCGAGGTCGACGTCGCGGAACGTGCACTCCTCCATCAGGCCGCGGCTGAACATGCCGCCACCGACGGTCAGCCAGAGCACGCAATTGGCGAACGTGACGCCACGGATCGTCCCGACCTGGACCTGGAACCGGTCTGGGAAACGCACGTCCTCGATGCGATCCCGACGCCCGTGCCGGAGGTCATCGGTGATCGCCTGTGCCTCACCGACCGTCAGCGGACGGCGCGCCGGTCGTTTCGAGTCACCCATGGCACGACGATAGGCGAACCGACAGCCTCGGTGCCAGTCGGGCTCACTCCCAGAGGTCGACCTGACGCAGCCCGGCGACGCCGAGTGCCTCGTTCAGCTCGGTGATGTGCCACACGTCGTGGGCGAACGTTCGCGCAAGCATGTCGCCGCGAGTACGGCTCCACTCCGCTCCCCAGTCGTCGATCCGGATCTCGTCAGCAAGCATGTCGAGGGTCCATCGATCGAGGCATCCCTCGATGATGCGGAAGCTCGAATCAAGGGCATCCACAAGCGCCTCGGCTCCCCAGACATGTTCGAGGTCGTCGTCGCCGGGACAGTCGAACCCGGCATGCGGGAACGGCGTCGTGTCCGCGCCTGGCTCGCCCGCGACGTCGCACAAGCCGAAGACGCGCTGGCAGGCCAGATGGCCGATGGACGCCCAGAGCGGCCAGCGGTCGGGCGACGGCTGGATCGCGAGCTGCTCGGCCGTCATCCCCGCGACGACCTCGCGGAGGCGCCGGTCGTACTCGGGCCAGACCCGGAAGGCCGGCCGGATCGTCTGTCCGGTCACGCCGCCACCGCGGCGGCGACCCGAGCGATGTGCTTCACGTGGGCCCTCTCGTGCGCGGCCATCCAGGAGCCGTAGTAACGGACGTCGCGCTCGACCATCCCGCCGGGCAGGCCGGTCACACCGGCCGTCCGTGACCACGCCGCCGCGTCGAGGGGCTCGAGGACCGTCAGCAATTCGGCTCGCTGCCGGCTGAAGGCAGTCAGGGCGGACGCGAAGTCCCAGTCCGGGTAATCGGTCTGCGTCATCCACGTTCGGGGGTTCATCGCCCGCCAGGTCGGTCGGTCCTCGCGCAGGATCCGGAGCATGTTGCCGCCCAGGACGTCGTGGCAGGCACGAAGGTGGGCGAGGACGTCATTGATCGACCAGGCACCGGGTTCGGGAGAGAGGCTCAACCGCGCGGGCGTGAGGCTTGCGGTCAGCTCCTCGAGGCGGCCGACGGTGACCGGGAGGATGGCCATGATCTCGTCGACCGTGAGATCGCCTCTCGCCACGTTTTCGCTCCGCGCCGCGTCCGAGTCGGGGTGAGTGGTGGGCGATACTGGATTCGAACCAGTGACCTCACGGATGTGAACCGTGCGCTCTAACCGACTGAGCCAATCGCCCGGGGGACCGTCCAGCCGTCTAGCGGCTCACGACGTTCTGAAGGCGGAGGCGACGCTCCTGCGAGCCATCCGCCTGACGATCATACCCGCAGCCCCGGCCACCGGGCAACGATCGCATCCGGCTCGACGCCGTCGACCACGACGAGCTTCTGCCGGCTCGTGGCGCCCGCGACGATCTGGAGGTCGCTGCGAGCGATGCCGAGATCGTCGGCGAGGACCCGCAGGAGTGCCGAGTTCGCCGCACCGTCCACTGCCGGAGCCATGACCCTGATCTTGAGGACTCCGTCGACCACGCCCTCGACGCGCTCGACTGCTGAACGGGGGGTGAGACGGACGGCGAAGCGGACGCTGGAGAGACTCAAGATCTCAGAAGGCGTGCCGTCGGAAGCGGGACGCAACGGCCATGCGGATCATGGACGGAGTCTACCAGCCAGGGCAGATCAGCCTTCTGAACCCCCTTCCCCGTGCGTGTGCGAGGCCCCTCCGTGGTCGTGCGGACGCTCCCCGAAGAGGGCGCGACCGACCCGGACGATCGTCGCCCCCTCCTCGATCGCGAGTTCGAAATCGTCGCTCATGCCCATCGAGAGCGCCGATCCCAGCGTCGTCCATCGGCCGCGGCACCGCTCCGACGCGGCGCGGAGGTCGCGGAAGGTGCCGCGCGCCTCCACGGGGTCGCTGGTCAGCCTCCCGACAGTCATCAACCCCTCGACCGAGAGGTGCGGGAGGGCGAGGATCGGCTCGAGAGCGGCGTCGAGGTCGGCCGGCGCGAACCCCGCCTTCGCCGGGTCCAGATCGACGTTGACCTGGAGGAGGACCGGGTAGCGACGGCCCGGCCGGGCCTCAGGGACGAGGCGGTCGAGGCGTTCCGCAAGGTCGACCGAATCGACGGATTGGATCGCCTCGAAGACCTCGAGCGCCCGTCGCGCCTTGTTCGATTGGAGTGGCCCGATCAGCTGCCAACGAGCCCCGGGAACCTCGGGCGCCTTGGCTTGCGCCTCCTGGACCCGGTTCTCGCCGAGCAGGTCGAATCCTGCGGCGATCGCGTCGCTCAGCGCGTCGGCCGCGACAGTCTTCGAGACCGCGACCAGGGTGACGTCTTCGGGCGCGCGGTGAGCGCGGGCGCAGGCAGCAGCGATCCGGTCGAGGACGCGGGCACGCGCGTCCCGATACCGCTCGACGCGGGCTTCAGGTTCGGTCATGGCGTGGACCGCCGGCTCGAGCCGGCGCCGGTCACTTCCGGCGGAGGAAGCTCGGGATCTCGAGGTCGTCGGCGTCGTAGGTCGTCGCGGGCCGCGACGCGGAGCTCGTGCTCCCGACCGATCGCTCGGCCCGCGGCACGGCGGCCACGGCCGCGGCCTCGTCGTCGAACGGCGAGGCGGGCAGGCTGTCCGGATAGGAGCCATCGGACGCTTCGTCGCGCTGGCGCTGCAGCTCGTCGAGGAAGTCGCGCTCGCGCGACGGCCGGCCGGTGACGGCCGAGTCCATCACCCCGGCCGACGCCTCGGCTCGCGCGGTCTGGCGCTTCTTGCCGCCGTCGAAGCCGGTCGCGATGACGGTGATCATGACCTCGTCGCCGAGCCGCTCGTTGAAGCTCGTCCCGAAGATGATGTTGGCCTCCGGGTCCGCGGCCTGGCGGATCTCCTCGGCGGCCTCGGTGACCTCGTACAGGCTGAGCGTCGAGGAGCCGGTGATGTTGAACAGGATGCCCTGGGCGCCGGCGATGTCGACCTCGAGGAGAGGGCTGGCGATCGCCTGGCGCGCGGCCTCGACGGCGCGGTTCTCGCCCGACGCGCGGCCGATGCCCATCAATGCGGAGCCCGCGTCCTTCATGATCGCCCGGACGTCGGCGAAGTCGAGGTTGATCAGACCAGGCATCGTGATGATGTCGCTGATGCCCTGGACGCCCTGACGCAGCACGTCGTCGACCACGCGGAACGCGTCGAGGATGCTCGTGTTCTTCTGGACGACGTCCTTGAGCCGGTCGTTGGGGATCGTGATGAGCGTGTCGACCTGCGACTTCAGCTCCTCGGCGGCCTTCTCGGCGACGAGCTTGCGCTTGGCGCCCTCGAACGTGAACGGCTTGGTCACGACGCCGATGGTGAGCGCGCCGCTCTCCTTCGCGAGCTGGGCGACGACCGGTGCCGCGCCTGATCCGGTCCCGCCGCCGAGACCCGCGGTGATGAACACCATGTCCGAGTCGACGAGGGCCTGGCCGATCTTCTCGGCATCCTCTTCGGCCGAGCGTTGGCCGATCGAGGCGTCACCGCCCGCGCCGAGGCCACGGGTGATCTTGTCGCCGATCCGGATCTTGTGCGGTGCGTCCGCCTGCAGCAGGGCCTGGGCATCGGTGTTGCAGGCGATGAACTCCACGCCCATCATCTCGGCCCGGATCATCCGGTTGACGGCGTTGCTCCCGCCGCCCCCGACACCGATGACGCGAATCAGCGCGAAGTTCTCGGAATCGGAACGCAACGGCATCGGGCTCTCCTCAGCGACCCTTGGTCAGACGACGGTGTGCGGCGTGACGTGGCTCATGGACCCGGGTTGGCTTCCCGGTGCTGAGCGGGTCCGGTGGCTGGCCGGAAGTATAGCGCCGCCCGGTGGCCGGGGACACCCCCGAAACCGCACGATGCGAGCCCGAACCGGTATCCGCGTGTTGCCCGCGTGCACCGGAGGAGGCATGCGGCGAGGTCATCCCGCCAGGAAGCTCAGCCGGACGATGCGGGTCTCGTTGTCGGCGTTCGGATCGAGCAGGCAGATCGACTGCCACGTGCCGAGGGCGAGCCGGCCGGCGACCACCGGCACCGTCAGCGATGGCGCGACGAGCAGGGGCAGGACGTGGTCCGCCCCATGGCCCGGCGATCCGTGGCGGTGCCGGTAGGCGCCCTCGACCCGTGGCAACAATCGGTCGAGCGCAGCCATGAGATCGTCGTCGGAGCCCGCCCCGATCTCGACGACGACCACGCCGGCAGTCGCGTGCGGCACGAAGATCGAGAGCAGACCGTCGCCGCCATCCGTCGCCTCGGCCAGGAACGCCTCGCATGACGAGGTGAGATCGTGCAGCCCGCGACCGCTCCCCGTGCGGACCGTCAGCTCGCGCGTCTCTACGGGAAGATGCTCCGGATCGCGTCGCGGAGCCGACCAAGCCCGCCGCCGGCTGGCGCCGACTCGTAGTGGTGCTGCTCCCCGGCGGCGAGGCTCGTGGCCCCCCACTGGAGGAGTCCGACGGCCGTGCTGTAGCTCGGGTTGAGGAGCGTGTCGACGAGCCCGCCGATCCCGGCCGGGGCCGCGACGCGCACCGGCATCTGGAGGACCTCTCGACCGAGCTCGGCGGCGCCCGCCAGCTGTGCGCCGCCGCCGGTGAGGATGACGCCGGCCGGGAGCATGCCGACGCCGGCCGCCCGGATCTCGTTGCGCAGCAGCTCGAAGGTCTCGCGCATCCGGGCCTCGATGATCTGCGACACCTCGAGCCGGCTGACGGTCCGGCCGGCGTCCTCGCCGAGGACCGCGACACTGATCTCCTCGTCCTCGTCGATCTGGCGCAGGTCGCAGGTTCCGTGCTGGACCTTGAGGTCCTCGGCCGTCTGGATCGTCGTCTTCAGGCCGATCGCGACGTCGTTGGTGACGTTGGCGCCGCCGACCGGCAGGACCCGGGTGTGGAAGGGTGAGCCGTCCTGGAACAGCGCGAGGTCGATCGTGCCGGCGCCGATGTCGGCGACCGCGACACCGAGCTCCTTCTCCGTCTCGGACAGCACCGCCTCGGCCGATGCGAGCGAGTCGACCACCAGCTCGTCGATCTTGACCCCGGCCGCAGCGACGCACTTGGTCAGGTTCTGGACCGCGGTCGCCGACGCCGTGACGATGTGCGTCTCGACCTCGAGCCGGAGGGCGCTCATCCCGAGCGGATCCTTGACGCCTTCCTGCCCGTCGACGGTGAACCCGCGACGCTCGACATGGAGGAGGACGCGGTTCGACGGGATCGAGACGGCTCGGGCCACCTCGATCGCACGGTTGACGTCCTCGCGGGTGACCTCGCGATGGTGGGCCGTGACCGCGACCTGGCCGCGCGAGTTGAGGCTCTCGACGTGCTGGCCGCCGACGCCCACGAACGCGCGGTCGATCTTCCAGCCCGACAGGCGCTCGGCCCGCTCGACCGAGTCCGCGATCGAGCGGACCGTCTGGTCGATGTTGATGACGACGCCCTTCTTGAGGCCCGAGGCCGGCACCGTCCCGTGGCCCATGATCGTCAGCCGGCCGTCGCGGCTCACCTCCCCGATGAGGGCGCAGACCTTGCTCGTGCCGACGTCGATGCCGACGAGGACCGCTTCTCGTTCCACCGTTCCGTTCGTCTCCGTTCGTGGTTCGGGTCTACAGGAAGTGGCGCCGGATGAGGGCCACGTTATCGAAGATGCGCAGACCGAAGGTGATGAGGGCCACCAGGTAGAGATCCAGACCGAGCCGATCGCCGATGAATGTCAGGAGGACCGCGACGATGGCGTTGACCAGGAACCCGCTGATGAAGATGCGATTGTCGTAGACCCCGTCGAGCTCGGCACGGACCGCTCCCAGGACCGAATCGAGCGCGGCGAGGATCGCGACGGCCGAATACCGACTGAGTTCGAAGCCGACATTGACGTTGAGGACGAGACCCGCGAGGACACCGACGAGGAGTCCGAGCAGGGGCAGCAGCACGGGGGGATCGTCCTCGCTCCGATGGTTTGGGCAAGGCTACCCGACGGCGCGGGCCCGCGCCACCTCACGGCGCCTTGCTCGCCTTCGGCTTGGGCGACGGGGACGGCCGCGCCTTCTGGGTGTAGGTCCCGTCCGTGGCGGACGCGAGGATGACCCGATCGACCGTCTCCTCACGGCCTGCGAGCAGGCTCCGCAGCAACCGAACCTGCTCGGGGATCAGCTCCGTCGTGCGCAGGCTCGGCGTGTAGAAGCCGAAGATCGCCGACCATCCCGCGGGCTTCGCGTCGATGACGAAGCCGTTCTCGTCGGACACCGTGACGCCCAACGACGTCGCCGACGAGGCCAGGTCCGCGGGGACGAGCGACGCGAGCCGCGTCGCGGCATCGAGATCGACCGGATCGAGGTGACCGCCGACCTCGAGGATTCGCCCACCGGCGCGGCGGTCGTCGATGACCGGCAGGCCGCGCGCCGCGGCCGGTGGTTCCGGGGAGAGCTTCGCGAAGAGGGTCCCGCCGGCGTCGACGAGGTAGCGGTCCTGGCCGACCTTCCAGACGAGGACGGGCTTGCGCTCGTCGACGGTCACCGCGAGGGTACCCGGGAGCTGGACCTGGACCCGGGCGGACGACACGGTCGGCATCTTCTCGAGCGCCTGCTCGAGGGGTGCGGTGGAGAGACCGAACAGGTTCGCGCCGCGGGCGCCGGCGAGCGCCGTCTCGACCGCCTTCTGGTCGGTGAAGGTGAGTCCCGCCAACTGCAGCTTCGTGTAGTCGAAGGCTGACGAGGCACCGACTCCGTAGATGGCCGCTGCGGACACCAGCATCGCCAGGGCGGCGCCGGCCCGAACGACCGACAGCCCGGCGGAGGCGCGCCGGACAGGCCGGGTTCGCCGGCCGGGCAAGGGGGTGCGGCTGCGGCTCGCGACGGGGCGGCCGTTCACCGGGGCAGGTCCTGGGGCGTCAGGCGCCGTCCGGCCCGGGCGGCATGGCGTTCGATGGCGAGGTCGACGATCCGGACGCAGACGTCGGTGAAGGTGTAGCCACCCTCCGCGGGCATCGTCGGGAACAGGCTGATCGGCGTGAAGCCCGGGATGGTGTTGATCTCCGAGAGAACGATCCGGTCACCCACGAGCAGGAAATCGACGCGCGAGAAGCCATCCGCGCCGATCACCCGGAACGCGTCTCGCGCGATCTTCTTCAGCGTCGCGCGTTGCGCGTCGGTCACCTCGGCGCGAGTCGACGTCTCGGACAGCCCGGCCGTGTACTTCGCCGCGTAGTCGTAGAACTCGTGGCCCGACACGACCTCCCCCGGGCCGAAGAGCTCGAGCGCGGCGCCGCTGCCCATGACCGCGACCTCGAGGTCTCGCGCGCCCGACAGATACGTCTCCGCGAGCGCGAGCGTGTCGTGACGGAACGCCTCCTCGAATGCCGCGTCCAGCTCGGATGGGTCGTGCACCAGGGTCATCCCGACCGAGCTTCCGAGGCGGGCCGGCTTGACCATCAGTCGCGGGTCCTCGGCGGCAGCGACGAAGGCATCGAGCTCCGCGCGGACACCTTGCTTGTCAGCGGCCCAGCGGTCCGCCCGGATCTCGCGCCAGTCGACGACCGGCAGGCCGATGCCCCGGCACAACCGCTTGAACAGCGTCTTGTCCATCCCGAGTGCGGATGCCGCGACGCCAGAGCCCGTGTAGGCGATGCCGGCGGCCTCGAGGATCGCCTGGACGGTCCCGTCCTCGCCGAACGGGCCGTGAAGGGCGATGAACACGACGGGTGCGGGTCGGGTCGCGGCGAGCCTGTCGATGGCGGCGCCGAACGGCAGCGAGTCGCGGGCACCCAGCGCACCCGGGTCGTCGTAGTCCGTCACCGGCCGGCCGTCGCGTCGGTGTCCCGGCGGCAGCCACCACCACGCCCCGGCGAGGTCGATCACGACCTGTTCGACGTCATGGCCCGCGTCAGCGAGGGCGTCCGCGATCGCGGTCCCGGACACGATCGAGACGTCGTGCTCCGCAGACGGGCCGCCGAGCAGGACGACGATCGGCGGGCGCGGGTTCATCACGGCTCGCCGGACGTCGTCTCGTCGGGCCAATCGCCGACGAACTCGATCTCGTACGCGAGCGTCACGCCCGAGCGGGCGCGGACCGTCTCGCGGACGGTCTCCGCGAGGCGCCGAACATCCGCCGCGGTCCCCTTCTGGTCGTTGACGATGAAATTCGCGTGCTTCTCGGAGACGACCGCGCCACCGATCCGGGTGCCCTTCAAGCCGGCCTCGTCGACGAGCCGCCCGGCCGAATCGCCCTCTGGATTCCGGAACACGCTGCCAGCCGACGGCAGCCCGAGCGGCTGATGCGCCTGTCGCCAGCGCCGGATGTCGTCGAGCCGTTCCTTGATGACCTCGGTATCGGCCGGCGCCAAGCGGAAGGTGGCGTCGATGACGACGTCGCTCCCGTGGTCGCCGCGGTGCTTGAATCGACTCTCGCGGTAGGCGAACCCGAGATCATCTGCCGCGAGGACCGACTCGGACCCATCGGCCGCGAGGACTCGCGCCGATTCGAGGACGCCGGCCACATCGGCGTCGTGCGCTCCCGCGTTGGCCCAGACGGCCCCGCCTGCCGTGCCCGGGATGGCCAGCCCGAACTCGAGGCCGGTCAGTCCGGCCCGCTGCGTCTCGGTCGCTGCGCGCGCCATCTGGACGCCGGCCTCGGCGGTGTAGCGCTCGCCGTCCACGCGTGAGCCCTCGGCGCGGACCTGGATGACGAGGCCGCGGACGCCCGCGTCGGCGATCACCACGTCACTCCCCCGCCCGAGGATGAGATGGGGGATCTGGCGTGTCCGGGCGAACCGCACGAGCGCCCGCAGCTCGTGCGCGTTGTGGGCGGTCGCGAACAGGTCGGCGGGGCCGCCCACACGCATCGTCGTGAAACGTGCGAGCGGCTCGTCCCGGGACGTCTTGACACCGATCCGGCGCTGGATGTCCGTCCCGGTCGCGATGGCGTCGAAGGCCGCGATCATGCGCCGGCACCGCGCGCCATCCGGTCGATCTCGGCCGCATCGGGGAAGGGCTCTCGTGCCGCTGCCGCCCGAACCAGAGCCGCGACCGCATCGGCGGCCGCGGGCCGTCCAAGCTCGCGTGCCGCCTCCGCCATCCGGAGGTGTTCGACGGGATCGTCGAGGAGCCGGGCCGCGGCGAGCAACGCGTCGGCATCGAACGCCTCGTCGTCGACGAGGCGTGCTGCCCCGGCCTCGACCAGCGACGCCGCGTTGGCTCGCTGGTGCCCGGCGGCGTGCGGATACGGGACGACGACCATGGGCAGGCCCAGCGCCGTCGCCTCGGCGAGCGTGGACGAACCCGCTCGCCCCACGACGAGGTCCGCCGCGACAAGTGCCGCGAGCATCTCGTCGCGCAGGAACGGGTATGGCCGGTAGCGGGCTCGGAGCGCGTCGGGCAACGCCTCGCGCGCCGCGAGCGCCGTCGCGTACCCGTCGTCGCCCGTGACGTGGATGACGGTGACGCGCTCGACGAGCCGCTGCAGCGCGTCCGCGACAGCGGCGTTGAACCGTCGGACGGCCTGGGAGCCGCCGAAGATGAGCAGGACGCGCTCGTCAGCTCCGACGTCCATCCGTGCGCGAGCTGCCGCCCGGCCGATCGCGTCGACATCCCGGATCGGCGTCCCGGTCAGGAAGCATGGGCGATTCGGTGCCGCGGTCGACAGGGTCCGACAGGTCGCCTCGAACGATACGGCGAGCGCAGCCGCCAGCCTGGCCGTCGCGCGGACCGCACGCCCGGGGATGACGTTGCCGTCCCACATGACGACCGGGATGCCGAGCGGCGCCGCCGCCATCAGCACCGGCACGGCGACGTAGCCTCCGGTCGTGAAGATCGCTGCCGGCCGTTCCGCGGCGAGGATCGCGGTCGCCTGCGGGACGGACAGGCCGAGCCGCACCGGATCGAGGACGGCGTGGACATCGGCTTCTGTCGTTCGCAGCGAGCGTGCCGCCAGGCGCCGCATCGGGATGCCGGCGGCCGGGACGAGTTGCGCCTCGAGGCCGCGATGGCCGCCGAGCCAACGCAACTCCGCGGGGTCGCCGTGGTCAGCTCCGGCGCGAAGTGAAGACGCCACGGCGAGCGCCGGGTAGATATGCCCGCCCGTCCCGCCGGCCGCGATCAGAAGTCGCATCGTCGTTCCACGTCCCCTTGTCGACGGTCTCCCGCGAGATCGAGAGGAGGATCCCGACCGCCGCAAAGCTGATGATGAGGGATGAGCCGCCGGCACTGATGAACGGGAGGGTGATCCCGGTGATCGGCAGGAGCGCCACCACGACACCGATGTTGATGAACGCCTGGAGGCAGATCCAGGCGGTGATCCCGGCGGCGAGCAGGGCACCGAATGTGTCGGGCGCCGTGAGCGCGACGCGGACGCCTGAGTACGCCAGCAGCAGGAACAGGGTGATGACCACGATCGCCCCGATCATCCCGAACTCCTGGCCGACCTCCGCGAAGATGAAGTCGTTGAAGGCATTGGGGACGAAGACCTTGCTCTCGCCGAGACCCGTCCCGAACAACCCCCCGACACCGAGCGCCAGGAGACCCTGGACGGTGTGGAAGCCATCCCCGAGACGATCGAGCCACGGGTCCTGCCAGACGCGGATGCGATCGAGCTGGTAGCCGCGCAGGCCGACCGTCAGCATCGCCATCGCCGCGCCGGAGACCATCACCGCGAGATGGATCAGGTTGGCCCCGGCGACGAAGAACATCGTGAACGCCGTCAGCGTGATGACCATGGTCGTGCCGAGGTCGGGCTCCTTGAAGACGAGCGCGATGACGGGCAGGACGATGACGAGGAACGGGACGGTGCCGCCCCAGAATCCGCGGATGTCCTTGCCGCGCTTCGCGAACCAGTGCGCGAGGTATACGACCAACGCGAGCTTGGCGAACTCGGCCGGGTGGATCGCCGGCAGAGCCGGCAGCTTGAGCCAGCGCGCCGATCCGCCGACCTCGATGTTCAACGCCGGCACGAAGACCAGCACGAGGAGAGCGATCGCGACGATGTACATCGGGACCGACGCGAGCCGCAGGTAGCGATAGTCGACCCGCATCATCGCGGCCATCGCGATGAACCCGAGGATGGCCCACTGGATCTGCGGTCCGACGGTCGCGAAGGTATCGGCGTTCTGGGAGAGGTAGCCCTTCAGAGCCGACGACGAGTAGACCATCAGGATGCCGATCGCGGACAGGGCGACGACCACGACGAGGATCACGTAGTCGGCCTGGTGTGACTCGCGGCGAAGGGCGCCGCTCCGGCTCTTTACCGGCGTCCGGTTGGCGGTCGAGCGGTCGAGCGGTCGGCCGTCGTCATCGGATCGACGGTCGCGGTCGGGCGCCGATCGCGGGCGGGCCGGACCCTGGCGACGAAGGCGCTCGAGCCGTGGGATCGGCGGGTTGAGGTTCACCTGGTCCCTCCTCCGTCGTGGGCCGCGACGAGCCGGGCCACCGCAGACTTGAACGCGCGGCCGCGGGCCGCGTAGTCGACGAACATGTCGAAGCTGGCGGCGGCCGGGCTGAGCAGCACGGTCGCCGTCTCGGCGCCCGACGCGCCTCGGGCCTCGCGAGCGATCGCATCGGCTCGGATGACCGCGGTCTCGAGGTCCGGCGCTTGCTCGGTCCGCGTCAGACCAGCGGCACGGAACTCCGCCTCGAGGTCAGGCCCGCTCTCGCCGATCAGGACAGCAGCCCATGCGCGGTCAGCGACGACCGGCGCCAGGACGGATACGTCGATGCCCTTCGCGCGGCCGCCGGCGATGAGGACGATGGGTGCGTCGAAGGCTCGCAAGGCGGCCGCGACAGCGTCCGGCTGGGTTCCCTGCGAATCGTTGACGAAGCGGACGCCGTCGATCGTCGCGACGGATTCCAGCCGGTGCTCGACGCCGGTGAAACCAGACGCTGCCGCCCGGATCCGCTCGGGCTCGACGCCGAAGAGGATCCCGGCCGCGATCGCGGCGAGGGCGTTCGAGATGTTGTGAGCACCCGGGATGGCAAGGTCGGCGACTGGCATGATCCGGCCATCCGTGACCTGGCCACCCGGTCCGTCGACGTCGGCGAGGGCCGGCACCGCGGCCGCCACGATCCACCCGTCGACGACACCGAGCCCGCCGGCGACGGGTCTGGACCTCCGGTACGTCACCCTCCGCACCCCGGGGCGCGCCTCGTACGCGGCGACGACCGGGTCCTCGGCGTTGAGCACCAGCGCTCCATCGTCGGGGACCATCTCGGCGAGCCGCCGCTTGACCGCGCGATACGCCTCGAGCGTCCCATGTCGATCGAGATGGTCGGCGGTGACGTTGGTATAGACGGCCACGGTCGTGCCGCGCGACAGGGTCGGCAGCTGGAGCTCGGATAGCTCGTCGACGACCCGATGGCCGGGCGTCAGCTCCGTCAGGGTCTCGATGAGAGGCTGGCCGATGTTGCCACCGAGGACGACCGGATGGGCCACGTCCGCCGCGAGGATCGCCGCGGTCAGCGAGGAGGTCGTGGTCTTGCCCTTCGTGCCGGTGACGCCGACGGTGGGCGCCGGGCACAGGCGGAGGAACAGGTCCGCCTCAGAGACCAGTGCTGGGACCGTCCGGTCGCCGCCCGCCCGAGCGTCGACAAGGGCGCGCAGTGCCACCCGTAAGCGGGGCTCGGTGGTCGGGAAGTCAGGGGTGATCGATGGCGACGTCGCGACGAGCGCCGCGTCGGCCCACGTCGTCGCTGGCTCGACCTCGGGACCGAGCATCAGGCGAACGTTCCGGCTCCCGAGCGCGGCCACGGCCTCGGTGAGCTCCCCTTCGCTGCGGCCGTCGTAGACCGTCACCCGAGCCCCGGCGTCCGCGAAGAAGCGAGCGAGTGCGATCCCGCTCCGGGCGAGACCGAGCACCGTCACCGGCCGGTCACGCAGCGCGCCCGTCCGGACGTCGGCAAGGGTCAGGCCGTCGAGGTCGAGCGCGGCCGGCTTCGTCATCGTCGTCACTACAGTCGGTGGATCGAGGCGAGGAAGAGGGTCACGCCGAGCAGCGCCGCGAGGATCCCCACGATCCAGAATCGGATCGTGATCTTCTCCTCGTCCCAGCCGCCGAGCTCGAAGTGGTGGTGGATCGGGCTCATCCGGAACAGGCGTTGCCCGCCGGTCACCTTGAAGTACGCGACCTGGAGGATGACCGACATCGTCTCGATCACGAAGATGATGCCGATCAGCGGGAGGACGAGGATCTGGCCGGTGATCAGCGCTGTGACGGCCAGCGTCGCGCCCAGCGACAACGCGCCGGAATCGCCGATGAAGATCTGGGCCGGGTGGACGTTGAACCACAGGAACCCGAGCAGCGCCCCGATGATCAGCGCACACAGGAGCGCCAGGTTGGGCTGCGCGAGTGGGGCGTTGAGGAGGGCGATGAGCATGTACGCCACGAAAGCGATGGCGAGCGTGCCTCCCGACAGCCCGTCGAGCCCGTCGGTGATGTTGACGCCGTTCGCCGAGGCCACGATCGCGAGTGCCGCGAAGACGACGTAGATCCGCGGGTCGACCGAGACCGGGCCGACGAACGGCACGGCGATCTGGTCGATCTGGTACGTCTGCTGGATCTGCCAGGCTGCGACGAACCCGACGACCGTCAGCCAGATGAGCTTCTGGCGGGCGCGGATCCCCTCCCCGGTTCGAGCGTTCAGGTAGTCGTCGAACGCACCGAGGGCACCGACGCCGGCCAGCGCCGCGAGCGGCGCGAAGGTCGATGCGTCGGGACCCGAGCGGAGGAAGAAGTAGATGCCGATGACGACCGCCACGATGAGCAGGCCGCCCATCGTCGGCGTCCCTTCCTTCTGGTAGTGGCTCTCGGGACCGTCCGCGCGGATCCGCTTGCCGAACCCGACCGCATGGAGGGCGCGGATATACGGGTTCATCAGGATGACCATGAGGGCGAATGCGAGCAGCAGGCCCTGGATGAGCTCGACCTGGGCGAAGTCGCTCGTCATCGCGACCGTCCATCGCCGAGCTCGCGCCTGAGACCGTCGACCACCGCATCGAGCCCCACCCCGCGCGATGCCTTGACGAGCACCACGTCGCCATGGCGCAAGCGCGGTGGCAGCGCCGCGAGCGCGGCATCGGCGTCGCGGACACGCAGGATCGCCGACGGGTCCAGCCCGGCAGCCTCGGCACCCTCGGCGATGCCCGCCGCACCCGACCCGACCACCATCAGCCAGTCCAGGGTGCGGCCGGCGGCTTCGCCGACCTCACGGTGGCCCTCATCGGTCGCCTCACCGAGCTCGAGCATCTCGCCGAGGACCGCGCCACGCCTCCCGGGCAATCCGGCGAGCAGGTCGAGCGCAGCGACCACGGACCGCGGCGATGCGTTGTAGCTGTCATCGATGACGGTCACATCCCCGAGACGGACGACCGAGACTCGGTGCGCCGCAGACCACCCGTCTGCGAGCCCCGCGGCGACTTCGTCGATCGTCAGCCCGGCGGCGACGCCGACCGCGGCCGCCGCGAGTGCGTTGTGCACCGACAACCGGCCGAGCGCCGGGATCGTCACGGAGCGCCGCATCCCGCTCGTGCGGAGGTCGAACCGCATCCCGTCCAGCCCGAGCGACTCGATCCGCTCGGCGCTGACGTCGGCATCGGCGGCGAACCCGTAGCTGACCGCTCGGGCAGCAGACCGGCTACCCATGCCGCGAACGATCGGATCGTCCGCATTGAGGACGGCGACGCCATCCGATGGGAGCGCCTCGAGGAGCTCGCCCTTTGCCTGCTCGATCGCCGCGAGCGAACCGATGCGGGACAGGTGGACGGCCTGGACCGCTGTCACCACGCCGATGCGGGGCTGCGCGATGCGCGCCAGGTCGGCGATCTCGCCACCGACATACATGCCCATCTCGAGGACGGCCGCCTCGTGCTCCGGCCCCAGACGCAGGACCGTGAGCGGCAGCCCGACCTCGTTGTTCTGGTTGCCCTCGTTGCGAAGCGTTCGATACCGCCGCGCGAGGACGGCGGCGACGGCCTCCTTGGTCGATGTCTTGGCGATGCTGCCGGTCACACCGACGACCAGCGGGTCGAACCGGCGACGCCAGCCCGAGGCGACAGCCCCCAGGGCGGCCAGGGGGTCCGCCACCCGGATCGCTGTGACGTCGCCGAGTCCGGCGGGATCCGCGATCGGCCGCGCGACCATCACAGCGGCCGCTCCCCGGGCGATCGCGTCGGCCAGATACGCGTGCCCGTCGGTCCGCTCGCCCGGCAGCGCCACGAAGAGCTGGCCCGGTTCGACCAGCCGCGAGTCGACGGCAGCTCCACGGATCGGTCGCTCGGAGCGAGCGAGGAGGCGACCGCCCGTCCAGCCGACCAGATCGTCCGCCGTGAATACCGGTGCTGATCCCGACGGGGTGGCGCCGGATGGGCCCGGAAGCGACGGATCGACGTCGGTCACGGCGCCCAGTGTCCCATAGCCGAAGCTCACCGGTCCTTCGGCCCGGTCAGGGTCGTCGGCCGTGCGCGCAGCAGGTCAGGCGTGGTGATCGCGTCCGTCGCGATCCTCCGGAACAGCTCGAACGACATCACCGGCATCTCGAGGTGGCCGACCTGGACGACGGTCGGGGTCCCTTCCTCGATCTGGATGGCGACGACGAGGTCGGGTTTGCTCGTTTCGCGCCCGATCCACCCGACGAACGAGTAGTTGAAGAGGTTGCGCTTCCACGCGCCCCGGCCGTGGTTCAGCGTTGGGTCCCAGATCTGCGCGGTGCCCGTCTTGCCGCCGACGTCGTAGCCCGGGACGAGCGTCCGGTCACGATAGAAGGGGACTTCGGTGATGACGTGCTTCATCATCTGGACGAGGGTGTCCGACACGCCCGTGTCGACGACCGCCTGGGCACGTGGCGCGCTCGCGATCTGACGGTCGCCGACGGACTTGACGACGTGTGGCTGGACGAGCGTCCCGCCGTTGGCCAGGGCGGCATATGCCGTCGCGAGCTGGATCGGCGTGACCGCGACGCCCTGGCCGAAGGCGCCGTTGGCAAGATCGATCTGGCGCCAGTCCTTGATGCCCGGATCACGGACGAGCCCGCCGACCTCGCCGGCGAGGTCGATGCCCGTCGGCTTGCCATAGCCGAGGCGCATCCACATGTCATAGAGGATCGATGCCGATTCCTTGGTCGACTTGCCGAGACCGAGCGCGACCTTGGCGGCGATCACGTTGCGTGAATAGGCGACGCCGTCCTCGAACGTCATCCAGCCCATCCCCTTGCGATCGGCGTCGTCGATCTTGGTCTTGCCCTTGTCGAGCCGGAGCGTGCCCGTGTCCTTGATCCGCGTCGAGCGGGTGACCGTGCCCTTCGTCAACGCTGCGGCCGCGGTCATCATCTTGAAGACCGAGCCCGGCTCGTAGACCGCCGACACGATCGGGTCGATGAAGCGCGACGGAGCCGTCGCGGCGATCGCCTTGTAGTCGTTCCCGTCGTACGACGGATACGTCGCGGTGGCGTAGATCTCGCCCGTGTACGGGTCCAGCACGACCGCCGAGACGCGTTTCGCCTTGTCGGCGACCCACGCCGCGAGGAGCTCCTGCTCGATCTTGAGCTGGAGCCCGGCGTCGATGGTCAGGGTCAGGTCCGTGCCCGGGGCCCCCGGCTGGCTGACGGTCGCATCGTCGAGGACGGCCATGCCGCTCGCGTCACGCTCGGCGACGACGATCCGCGGTTCGCCACCGAGCTGCGCCTGGTACTGCTGCTCGACGCCGTACTGGCCACCGCCGTCCCGATTGACGAACCCGAGCAGGTGCGCCGCGAGACTCGAGTGAGGTCCGCCGCCCGCCTGCGGGTAGACGCGCTCTGGCTCCGGCTCGAGTGACAGGCCTGCAGCGGTTCGGTCGGACAACGCGGCGCGGATCCGGTCGGCGGTGATCCTGTCGAGGCCGTGACGCACGATCAGGTACTTGGAGTTCGTGGCGAGCTTGTCGCGCAGGGCGATCGCCTCGTCGGCGTCGAGGCCGAGGATGCCCGTCAGGGTCGCGACCGTCTGTCGCCGTGTCTCCGGTGTCAGCTGGTCGGGCGCCGCGATGAGCCGTTCGCGCTGGACCGTGGTCGCAAGGACCACGGTCCCGGTCCGGTCGAAGATGTCGCCCCGCCGACTCGGAGTGTCGATGGTGACCGTCGTCTGGGCCTTCGCCTCGGCCGCCAGTCTCTGTTGGTCGACGACCTGCCAGTAGCCGAGGCGTGCGACCAGCGCACCCGTGCCGACGATGAAGACGACGAGCAGGAAGAGGAGTCTGCGGCGCGAATCGGTACGGCCCAGCATCAGTCGGTCGATCGCCTAATTCGGCTGGAGGACGATTGGTTCGGACAGCTGGCCAAGGCCTGCGTCGAGGCCCTGCTTGCGGATGGCGGGCTCGCGGCCCAGCCGATTGAGATCCGAGCGAAGCTCCGTCGCGGTGTCCTCGAGCCGCGAGCGCTCGAGCTCGAGCCGTCCGATGTCGAGGCCGGTCGCCGAGACGCGCACCTGCTGGGCGAGCGAGAAGAAGGCCAGCATGAACGCGACGACGATGGCCCCGAGGACGATCCCGAGGCGGTTCGTCCTCCGGCCGGCACGGAACGCCGCGCGGACGCGACGGCGCTCGAGGCTCGGGCGGGTGGTGGTTCGAGGACGACGCGGGAGCGCGATGGTGCGCGGGCGTGCGCCCTCGTAGACGGCCATGTCTCAGTCGCCCAGCGCGAAGCGGATTCGCGGGCTGCGCGGGTCGAGGAAGCCGAGCGGATCGGCCTGGCCAGCCGGACCCCAGTCGCCGAGCTCGAGGTCGAACCCTTCGACGTGCTGCCCGCGGTCGTTGCGCTCGCGTACTTCGTGTTGGCGGCGACCGTACGCCTTGCGACGACTGGATTGATGACGCTTGCTCATGCGCTGGCTCCTCCTTCCGATCCGGGGTGGTTGGCTGTCTTCTAGGCGGCGAGTCGCTCGGCGGCCCGCAGGCGGGCGCTTCGGGCGCGGGGGTTGGCGTCGATCTCCGCGGGCGTCGGGGTGAGCGACGGGCGGGTCACGAGGCGGAGACGCGGGTCGTGGCCACAGACGCAGACCGGGACGTCGGGCGGACAGACGCATCCGCGACGCTCGGCCTGGAAGAACCGCTTGACGATCCGGTCCTCGAGCGAGTGGTAGGACAGGACGACCAGTCGACCGCCCGGGCGAAGGAGGTCGAGCGCGGCGGCGAGACCTGCCTGGAGAGCCTCGAGCTCCTCGTTCACCGCGATGCGCAGTGCCTGGAAGACCCGGGTCGCCGGGTGCGTCCGGCGACGGAGACGCGGGTTCGGTG